>NZ_JBRIIO020000011.1:0-185008 GCF_052976845.2 Nakamurella sp. GG22
TTTTTTTTTTTTTTTTTTTTTTTTTTTTTTTTTTTTTTTTTTTTTTTTTTTTTACCCCCCCGTTTCGTTTACCCGGGCGTGCCGATCACGGCACCTCGCGGACGATGCGGCCCTCCACTGCCGCCGAGATCGGGGAGTTGTCACGGATGTCGTCGATGACGATGTCGAGCAACGGGTTGCCCGTCAGCAGCACGTCGGTTCCGTCACGCAGGGCCGTGTAGCCGTCGCCACCGGTGTACATGAAGTCGTTGGTCACGATGCGGATGGTGTCCGTCGGACCGATCGGCGTCAGAGTGCCGTTCGGGCCGTCCGGTGCCTTCGAGAGCTCGGTGATGACAGGTGTGGTGCCGTTGCAGCGGTAGGTGATCTTCAGCCCCGACACCTGCGGGAACCGGCCTGTTGCGATCTGCGGATTGCATGCGGGGGACAGCCCGTTGAGCAGCGCGTCCGTCAGCTGCTGCCCGGTGAGGGTGAGGGTCACGGTGGTGTTGCCGAACGGGAGCACGGCGAACACCTCACCCCAGGTGATCTCGCCGGGTTGCTCCTCGCCGGTCGACGGCGGGCTCGCATTGAGATCCGCCCGGAGGCCGCCGGAGTTGGTCAGCACGGCCTCGACGCCCGGATACTTCCGTCGCGTCGCGTCGGCGACGAGATTGCCCATCGCGGACTCATTCAGCCGGGTCGGATCGCGTTTGATGTCGGCGCTCTGGGTGCCGATCACCTGGTTGCGGAGCGGGGCGGTCTGCACGTTGGCGTCGTCGACGATCGCCTTGATGTCCGGCCGCTGCGCGACGCCCAATGCAGTGGCGATCCTGGTCGATCCGCCCGCCCAGGTGACATCGCCGCCCTTCACCATCAGCTGCAGAGTGGAATAGCTCGCGCCGGCGTTGATGCCCTCGGAGACCAGGATCTTCCCGACCATCAGGTTGGACACCCGGTGGGTGTGCCCGGCGATGACGGCGTCCACTGTGGTGCTCTGCAACGCCTCGGTGATGCCCACGATCGGCCCTTCCCACGGGGTTGGTGGGGTGCCGTCGACAGCGTTGGTTCCATTCGCGGTGCCCTCGTGGATGACCACGATCTGCACCCGTACGCCCTTGCGGCGCAACCGTTCCGATTCGGCCTTGATGCGTTCCGCCGCGGGTAGGAACGTCAGCCCCGCGGTCGCCCCGGCCGAGACGAGCTCGGGGGTGTCTTCCAGGCCGGCGCCGATGACGCCGACCCTGACCCCGTTGACGGTGAACACCGCCGATGGCTGCACCCAGGACGGAGCCCGCCCCGTCTCCTCGTCCACGATGTTGGTGGCCAGGAACGGGAAGTCGGCCCGCTCCTGCTGCTGGAGCAAGCGCTCGATCCCGAAGTCGAACTCGTGATTGCCGTAGGACGTCGCGTCGAGGCCCCAGGCGTTCTCGACGTCGATCGCGGGCTTGTCCTCCAGCAACGCGGAGTTGGGCGGCGATGCGCCGACGTTGTCACCGGCGGCGAGCAGCAGTGCCGGCTTCGGAAGTGCTGCGGCGTCCTCGTCGAACAGGGTCGCCAGCGTGGCCGCGCCACCAACGGGCGTGTTGATGCCGTCGACCGACAGCGTCGTCGGGTCCAGCTGTCCGTGGAAGTCGTTCAGGCCCAGGACGGTCAACGGGGTGACCGAACGCCCGTTGCGCAGCACGTCGAGCAGCACCCGGCCCTGGCTCTGCTGCGGCAGCGGCACTCCGAGCAGATAGGCGATGGTGGGGGCGATGTCGATCGTGCGAACTCCGCTGACCCGCTTGCGGGAGATGGCGTCACCGCCGGCCAGGAAGGTCGCCCGCATGTTCACGTTGGCGGACAGGTTCTGCACGTCGGGGACGTAGCCGTGCTGGCCGAAGAATGCCGATCGGGCGACCAGGGTGCCGGGTGTCGCGGCGTCGAACTGGTACGGCGGGTAGGCGAACGCCACCACGTCACCGGTACGGGTCGGGTGCGCCATGTTGGCCGTGGACCCCGCCCCGTTCGGGATGTACCGGGCCTCGGCCTTGCTGTAGACCCGGTCCATCACCTTCCAGCCCTCGGGCTGCCCGTCGCCGGTCCAGTCGTTGGGGTCCGCGACGGCCAGGTAAGCGGCCTTGATGGCGGCGACCGTCGCTGCTTCATCCGCGGCCTTGACCTGCTGGTACGGCCCGCCCGGCGGTGCAGGATCGCGCCCGGCGAGGTTCAGGTAGATCTGCACCGTCCCGCCCGCCCAGCAGGCCTTGGCCTTTCCGATGGTCTCTCCGGTGGCCGGCCGGCAATTGGACGTCTGCGGTGTGGACAGCAGGCCGAGGTTCACCAGCACCCTGCTGGCGTCGACCGCGGCGAACTGCGGTGCGAACCCATGGTCGGACGACACGAAGGTGGTCTCGTGACGGAGTTTCCGCTGGACCAGCGACAGCATCGAGTCGGCGCCCTGGTACGCCCGGCGGATGAACGCCTCCCGCTGGGCGACCCGACCATCCGGGGTCCCGTTCACCTGCACGTCGTCGTACGCGGGATTGCGCTGTCCGTTCGGGAGTCGTTTCGAGACGAGCCCGAGGAACTGGTGCTGGAATTCGTCGGTGACGGGGTAGCCGACCAGGGCCAGGTCGGGCTTGTAGGTGTCCAGGATGTAGGTCGCGAGCGGGCGGGTGCTCTTCTCCCAGTACAGGCCCTGCTCGACATACGTTTCCTCGCTGACGATCCCGGCCTCGAGAACCGCGAAGTCAGCGGCCGTGGAACTCGGGAATCGCTGGGCCACGTACTCCGCGAAGTCACCGGTGAAGCCGGAGGCACCCGGCCAGGTCGGCCAGCTGGCGTTCGCCCGCGCCACCGAGGTGTGGAAGAGCCGCACCTGCGACAGGTCCGGGCGGAGCCGTTCCACCTTGAGCAGGAACCCCGCGGTCTTGCCGTCGAGGGCCCCGCCCTGGACGGCCACCTTGACGTCTGCGAGTTGGCCCTGCCGCAGGTCCGCCACCTTGGTGGCGCCGTCCTTTCCGCGGGCGAACAACACCCGGTCGTAATTGGTGCGGCCGTCGTTCGTGCTGTCGTAGAGGTACGCATTCAGGCCGTACTTGTCGGTGCCGGCGTCGACGATCCGGAGCCGCATCTGTTGCGCCGGGTTGTAACTCGTCGGGACGTTGGTCCAGCCGACGGCGGCCGTGGGCGCCGCGTCCGCGAAGGGGGCGTTGCCGGCGAACCCGTCCGGGTGGTCGAACTGGAGACCGAACGACGCGGTGAACGCCGGGTCGTCGGCGGCGGAAATGTAGTTGGTGGCGACGCCTCGGCCGGAAAGAGTCGCCCGGAAGTCCAGTGTCGGTCCGTTGATGGTGCCGCCACGGCCGCCCGCCCACTCGATCTGCGCGACCTTGAGGCCGCCCCGCTCGGCCGACTGCGCGATGGTCTCTGCCTGCAGGACGCCCGGGTCGAAGGCGGAGGTCCGGTTGCCGAACGGCTGTCCGTTGATGTGGAACGTGTTGTTGGTCGATCCGGTCACTGCCGGCCAGGCACCCGTCGCCAGGCTGAACCAGCCCGCACCGGTATTTGGCGGGGCCTGGGTGAGCAGCCCACCGCCGGTGGCCGATGCACCCTTGCGCAGCAATTCGCGCATCGCCGGGAGGGAGCCGCGCCGGGCGTACCGCTCGACGATGTCCTGCCGCATGCCGTCCGCGGCGAAGAACAGCACCGGGTCGGGTCGGTGGTGTCCGGGGGTGGAGCCGGTGACCGCGGCCGGGGCGGGTGGCGCCGCGCCCGCCACCGGGATCGTGCCGACTGTCGTCACCACCAGCACGGTGCAGACGGCGAGGGTGAGAAGTGAACGGGCGGACCGATTGCTCACAGGGCCTCCAGTGCCGACGAGCCGCGCACTGAGCACGGCGCATGCTCAACCAAGCACCACCGGGATCTACCGTCAACGGTCGAATGTGGCGCTCGTCACAGCGAGTTCTGCTCGTCGAGCACTCGGATTCACATGCCCCGTCCGGACCATTCCGTCGTCACTGACCGCTGAAGGCGGCCGACCAGAAGTCGGTGAACACCGGTGGCGGCTGGGGTGAGGACCAGGTCTGATTCGTCAGCAGGATGGCGGTCACCCCGGACACCGGGTCCGTCCACCACGACGTTCCCAGGCCGCCGTCCCAGCCGTAACTGCCGGCATGACGACCGCCGGGCTCGTCCCGCTCACGCACGCCCATCCCGAGTCCCCAGCCCATCCCCGCGTCGTCGATCGGGCCGACCTGCGCAGCAGTCATCGCCCGGACGGCGGCGGCACTGAGGATCCGTCGCTCGCCGGCAACGCCCCCGGCAGCCAGCATCGCGGCGAAGGCCGCCACATCGCCGACGGTGGAGACCAGCCCGTCACCTGCATCGGGGAAGACCGGCGCCGTCGCCCATTGACCGTCCGCCAGGTCGTACACCTGCGGGGCGCCGTCATCCTCGGCGGGCGTCCACAGCGGTCCCAACCGGTCAGCTGCCTGCTGCGGGACCCCGAACCCGGTGCTGCTCATGCCGAGCGGGATCAGCAGGCGATCCTCGAGCAGTTCGGGCAGCGGCCGGCCTGCGGCCCTCGCGGCCAGAACACCCAACACACTGGCGCCCGTGTGATACAGCCAGCGCTGACCCGGCTGGTACGCCAGCGGGAGGGTGCCGAGCCGGCGCATCCACTCGTCGGCGCCGGGTTCTGTTGCGGCGCAGGCGGTCCCATCGGGAGCCCGGCCTCCGCCGCCGCCGCCATCAACGGGCTCGGCCACGGCGCAGAGAAGTCCATGCCCATTCCCAACCGGAACTCGAACACGTCCCGCACGGTGATCGAACGGCGGGCCGGCACCGTGTCGGTCACCGATCCGGCGGCATCGATCATCACCCGACGGTCCGCCAGTTCGGGCAGCAGATCATCGATGGAGTCGTCCAATGCGAGGGTGCCGTCGTCGACCAGCGTCATCGCCAGCGCCGCGACGATCGGCTTGGTGGTGGACGACAACCGGAACACCGTGTGCACATCGATGTCGCCGCCGCCCGGACCGGCCGTGCCCGCGTGATCGGCGACCGAACCGTCGGCGTCCACGACCGCCCACACCGCACCGGGCGGGTCGCCCTCCTCGACGTGCCTGACCACCGCGTCCCTGATCACCGCGTCCCTGATCACCGCGTGCCTGACCCTGGTCCCGTCGTCATACCTACTCCCGACCCGAGCGATTCGATAGGCAGCGATCGGCCGCCTGGTGATCGGACCGCCGCGACGCGGCGAACTCAGCGGTGAACGGTCCGCACCACCACGTAGCCTTGAGCCCGATATGACGACGGTGCCCGGTGCGCAGGAGCTGTCGGAAGAGTCCGCACTGGCGGCCATCGCCGCGGCCGCCGCAAAGGACGCGGGACTCGGCGACGCGGAGCTGCTGGGCGATTTCCTGCCCGTGCTGCTCGCCGCGGTGACGGCGGGAAACCGGCTCAGCCGCAGGAATCTGGCGTCGTTCCGGGATGCCGGACGCAAGGCGGCCGCTCGCGGCATCGCTCTCCGGCCGGTGCTCGACCTCTTCCTCTCCGCTGCCTGGCGTCTCTGGTCCCGGCTTCCGCCGGTCGCCCAGGCCACCGTCGACCCACCGGCGGTGGTCAGGGCCGGGGAGTTGATGTTGCGCGCCGCGGACGATGTGGTCGGCGCCCTGACCGAGGGGTATCAGCTGGCACGGCGTCAGCTGGTCGCCGCACAGGCCGCTGCCCGCCGCGAGTTCGTCGACGACCTCCTGCTCGGCGGCACCCAGGGACTGGCCGGTCTCGTCGAACGGGCCGCGTCCTTCGGTCTCACCCTCGCGGGCCCGCATGCCGTGGTCGTCGTCGAGGCGGAGCAGCCGTTCACCGATTCCGCACCGCTCACCGCGATGCTGGAGCGCTCGATTCTCGGCAGCAAGGCGGACGCGGACGCGCTGGTCACCACCAAGGAGGGCTCCTTGGTGGTGATCTTCGCGGCCCCTGATCGCGGCGCCGTCGAGCAGGTCGTCACCGGTCTGACCGGCAGCCTCCCCGCGATCGGCGGCACCGGTGTGCAGCTGCGGCGAACGGCCCAGGTCGGCGACTGGCGCATCGGTGTGGGGCGACCCCACCAGGGGCCGGGCGGAGTGCGGTTGTCCTACGAGCAGGCTCGCGAGGCTCTGCGACTGGGCGGACGGCTCGGCGGCAGCGGTCGGGTGTTCGACGCAGCCGACTTCATGGTGCAGCGCGTCCTGGTCCGTGACGAGGAGGCCATGCGTGAGCTGGTGGACGCCGTGCTGACCCCGCTGACCGGGGCGAGAGGCGGCGCCGAGCAACTGCTGCAAACGCTCGAGGCCTATTTCGCCGCGGGCGGCAACGCCTCGCTCGGCGCCCGGTCGCTGCATCTGTCGGTCCGGGCGTTCACCTACCGGTTGGAACGGGTCGCGCAGCTGACGGGCCGGGATCCGGTCGATCCGGCACAGCGCTTCGAACTGCAGACCGCCGTCACCGGGGCACGGTTGCTGGGCTGGCCGGATCGCCGCTGAAACCGTCCTCTTTGCCGAATCCCGGCAGGATCAGACGCCGAAGACAGCGTGATGATGCCGTGGATCGGCAGCCCGGAAGTCGGCACAGTGGAGAAGTCGGAGCGGTCCGCCCCGGCAACTCAGGCATTCCAATCTTGCATCGAGGAAACCCCGTGACAGTTCCGTTCTGGGCCTGGGCCGCATTCGCTGCCGTGGTCGTGATCATGTTGACCATCGATCTGCTGGCCCACCGGGGCGAGCACATCATCAAGTTCAAGGAAGCGGCGATCTGGAGCGCCGTCTGGGTCGGCCTGTCGCTGATCTTCGCCGTCGTCATCTTCTTCACCCTCGGCGCCGATGCCGGTGTCGAGTTCACCACCGCCTGGCTGCTCGAGAAATCACTGAGCGTCGACAACCTCTTCGTGTTCGCGCTGATCTTCGCCTACTTCAAGGTCCCCCGTGAGTACCAGCACCGGGTGCTGTTCTACGGCGTCATCGGCGCGTTGATCTTCCGCGGCATCTTCCTGGCGCTCGGTGTCGCCATCGTCTCCACCTTCACGGCGGTCCTGTTCGTCTTCGGCGCCATCCTCATCTACAGCGCCTACAAGCTGATCAAGGACGACGACGAGAGCATCGATCCCGGCAAGAGTTTCGCCGTGCGCCTGCTCCGCAAGATCGTCCCGGTGTCCGACGAGTACCGCGGCACGAAGTTCTTCTACAAGGAAGCCGGCAAGCGCATTGCCACCCCGCTGTTCGCGGTCGTGGTCGCCATCGAGGCCGCCGACCTGATCTTCGCCGTCGACAGCGTTCCCGCAGTGCTCGCGGTCAGCGACAACACCTTTATCATCTACTCCAGCAACGCCTTCGCCATCCTGGGTCTGCGGGCGCTCTACTTCCTGCTCGCCGGCATGCTCAAGAAGTTCCACTACCTCGGCAAGGGCCTGGCCTTCATCCTGGCGTTCATCGGCGTCAAGCTCTTCCTGCAGGCCGGCCACAAGGTGATCTCGACCTCCATCCCGGAGATCCCGTCGCTGGTGTCGCTGGGCGTCATCGTGATCGCGCTGACCGTCTCGATCATCGCGTCGCTGCGCAACCCGCTGCCCGACGAAGATACGGACGGCCCCGAGGAACTGGCCGCTGCAGCGGCTGACGGCGAGGGCTCCGACGCCCTGACCGTCGATGCAGACGACCCGGACGTGGTGCACCACACCGAGTCCGACGGGGAACGGGTGGGCCAGGGTTCAGGTCACGACCGGCGCTAGCGCCCGGCGCACCGAAGGCGCGAGTCACCAAACAGAATGACGATGTGGCACCCGGGACACCCGGGTGCCACATCGGCGTCTCGCGGGGTTCCTCAGCCGTGCTCGTCGATGAAGGCCATCACTTCGTCGAACTTCGCCGAGGCCATCCCGACCCTGCAGTCCGCGGCGCCGTAATACAAACGGAGCACGCCCTTGTCGGTGTCGTGGATCAGCCCGCAGGGAAAGACCACGCCGGGAACGTCCCCGCTGAGTTCGTAGTCTTCGGACGGGCCCAGGACCCATTCGTCACACCGCTTCAGGACGTGGGCGGGGTTGTCCAGGTCGAGAAGTGCCAGTCCGGCCCTGTACAGCTCGCCGGCGACAGTTGTGCGGACGCCGTGGTAGACCACCAACCAGCCCCGCTCCGTCTCGATCGGTGGGGGCCCCACGCCGATCCGCGCGGAGTCCCACCATCCGCCGGGCCGGGCGCCGAAGACCGGCTCCGGCGTTCCCCAGCTGTGCAGATCGGCTGACCGGGACATCCAGACATCGGCGCGTCCGCCGGTCACCGCCGCCGGCCGGTGGAACAGCACGAACTCGCCGTTGATCCGCCGCGGCAGCAGGGAGGCGTTCTTGTCCTCCGGGACGCACACCACACCGAGGTGCTTCACCGACGCGAAGTCGGTGGTGGTGGCCAGCGCGACGGCCGGCCCGGCGGCGCCGAACACGGTGTACGCAATCACCCAGGCGTCCAGTTCGTCGACCCGGGTGATGCGGGGGTCCTCGAGGCCCCATTCCTCCTCGGGATGATCCGGCCGGGGCGCCATCAGCGGCTCGTTGTCGACGACCCAGTTGGAGACGCCATCATGCGACCTGGCGACGGTCAGATGGCTGAAGCCGCGGCGGTCCTCCACCCGGCAGAGCAGCACCGTGTCGTTCCCGACCATGGTGGCGCCGGCGTTCATCACGGCATTGATGCGATACGGCCAGCGTTCCGGTGCGAGCAGCGGGTTGCCGCGCGCACGCGCGAACAAGCCGTCACCGACCACGACGCCCGAGGACTTGTTCATATACGGCAAGGTAGTCCCGCACCATGCGTTCGGCGCTGAACCGCGCGGCAGCGGTGGCGTGGCACTTGCCGCGATCGAGGTCGCCGACGGCATCGACGGCGGCGGCCGCGGCGGTCGCGTCGTCGACCAGGAAGCCCGTCACGCCCTCGTCGACCACCTCCGGCATCGAGCCGAGCCGGTAGGCGACAACCGGTGTGCCGCAAGCCATCGACTCGACGACGGACAGCCCGAACGGCTCCGCGAAGGCGATCGGGTGCAGCAGCGCGTGCGCCGAGCCGAGCACCGCGGCGCGCTGGTCTGGCTGGACCGAACCGAGGTAGACAACGCTGTCGTCATCGATGTGCGGTTCCACCCGGTCGTGGAAGTACTGGGCGTCCTGGACGATGCCGCAGATCACCAGTCGGCGACCGGCGAGGCGGGCGATCTCGATCGCCTCGGCGGTGCCCTTCTCCGGGGAGATCCGGCCGAGGATGACCAGATCCACGCCGCCGGCCGCCGAGAACGGCAGCAGCTCGAGGTCGATGCCGTGGTAGATCGTCGCGGCATAGCGCAGGTCGGCGACCCGGTCGGCATCGGAGATCGAGACGAGCGAGGAACGTCCGGTCGATTCGGCGAACCGGTAGGCGGGCAGGATCGCGCGGTTCGAGAAGCCGTGCACGGTCGTCACCATCGGCGCGGCGCAGACCTCGATGAAGCTCAGCGGCAGCCAGTCGAGGTTGTTGTGAACCAGGTCGAACTCGCCCGACCGGTGCAGCACGTGCGCCACGTGCAGGGCTTCGGCGACCCGGCCGTCGACCTCCGGGTGGTCCGCGTAGGGAACCGCCGTCACGCTGTCCAGCTTTGCCGAGGTGATGGAGTCGGCGGATGCGAACAGGGTGACGTCGACGCCGAGCGCGACCAGCCCCTCGGTGATCAGGCTGGTGACCTGCTCCCACGGGCCGTAGTGCACCGGCGGCGTGCGCCAGGCAACCGGGGCCAGCATGGCGACCTTCACGCGGTGCGCCCGACGGCCGGGAAGTCGTGCCGCATCACGGTTGGGGGAGGGAGGACTGGAGTCCCGCCGCCTCCAGGGCCAGCAGTGCCTGGAAGAACGCAAGGGTGGATTCCGCGCCCTCGTTGTCGTTCAGGCTGTTCGCGGACAGCCCGTCGTGGCAACCGCCGGTGGCGAAGTCGTAGACGGGCTCACCCAGCCGGTTCCGGCCCAGGAACCACTCGAACGCACGGACGGCGCGCGCGCCGTGCGAGCGCTGCTCGGTGGCCGTCAACGCATCGGTCAGGGCCTCGACGAGAGCCGCGGCGTCCAGCGCCTGCTCGTCACCGTCCTGGGGTGCGGCGTGCGGGCTGTCCTTTGTCCGGTGCCAGCTGTTGCCGACCAGTCGCACCGCGGGACCGTCAAGCAGGCACTGGGCGCCGTACCACTCGAGGGCCTCCAGGCCTGCGGCCAGCATGTCCGCCCTGCCCAGCCGGTGGCCGGCCGCGATCAGGGCCTGCGGAAGCCGGGCGTTGTCGTAGGTCAGGCTCTCCTCGAACCACTGCCAGTCGGGCGTGCTGAACGAAGTGTAGAAATACGTCAGCCGTTCGGCGAGGACCTCGAGCAGCCGCTGCAGCCGCGGCGTGAGTGAGCCGAGCGGTGGCCGGGTGAGTCCGATGACGGAGAACGCCATGGTGCGCATGCTGTCCGTCTGCTCGACGGTGTCCGCCAGTTCCTCCAGCAGTCGCAGGCTCGGCCCGGCGACGGCCCGAGGCGGGTGGGCGGCGACGACGGCCCCGAGTGCCCACACTGTTCGACCGAGGTGGTCGCCGCTGTGCGGTTCGTCCAGCCAGCGCCGGTCGTAGGCCATGAAGTTGTGCATTCCGCCGGCCTTGGGATCCCACGCGTAGCGCAGGAAGCTCAGCCCGACCGTGACCATCCGACTGAACGTCCGGTCGTCGGACTCGCGGTCCAGGCCGAGCGCGACGATCAGGAGCCGGGCCATGTCGTCGACGCAGTAGCCGCTGGCCCGGTTCGGGACGACGCCGTCCGCGTGCTGGACGATGCCGACGTCGTCCACCAGGGTGAGCAGGTGATCGGACCGGATCGAGGGCGATGACGCCACCCGGCCCGGGCCGACGCCGCCCTCGGCGGGAACGCCGAGTCCCTGCGCATGACGTAGCACGTCCACGGTCAGCGCGCCGACCGCGGGCCAGCTGAGGCCGGCCCCCACCCGGCGTGCTTCCCGTGCCGCGGCCGCCAGCTGCTCGGGGTTGTCCAGCAGTTGCAGCACGCCGGCGGCGAAGGCACTCGGGTCGTCGAAGGGGACCAGGATGCCCGCCCCGGAGGCGAGCAGATCCTCGGCGTAGAAGTACGGCGTCGACACCACGGGGCAGCCGGCCACGACCGCGAAGGTCAACGCACCGGAGACGATCTGCTCGCGGGAGCGGTACGGCGTGAGGTAAAGGTCGGTGGAGGACAGCAGGTACGCGAGTTCCTCCATGTTGAGGAACCGGTCGAGGAACTGGACGTGGTGCTCGAGCCCGCGGTCGCGGACGAGCCGTTCGAGCGACAGCCTGTACCGCTCGCCCTCCTCCTTGACGACCTCGGGGTGCGTCTGACCTGCGACGAGGTAAAGCACCTCCGGGTGCAGCTGAACGATGTCCGATAGTGCTGCGATCGCGGTCTCGATGCCCTTTCCTGCGGAGATCAAGCCGAAGGTGGACAGCACGGTTCTGCCCTCCAGGTGGGCCATGGTCCGGCCCACGGTCGGTGCTGCGGCAGTTACGGCGGCGCTGCCGGCGGCGCGGACGACCTCGGGCAGCAGAATGGTCGGCGCGCCGTGCGGGACGACGCGCACCCGCCCGGCCGGCGCGATACCGGCGTCGACGACCATGCTGCGGGCCGTCTCGGTGAAGACGCTGACCAGCGCCGCCCCGTGGCACAGCTTCCCCAGCACGGCTGCCTGCTCGGTGGTCGGCTCGGACAGCACGGTGTGCAGGGTGACGACGTACGGCTGGTTCAGGTCCTTGACGAGGGACAGCACGTAGGACCCGGCCTCGCCGCCGAAGATGCCGTACTCGTGCTCGATCAGCACGACGTCGGTACCTCGCCCGTCCAGCAACGCCGGCACGGCGACGTAGTCCGCCCGGACGTCCTGCCGGATCACCGACAGGACCTCGGGCTCCTGGATCGCGTGGTGATCGCGGATGATCGACAGCACGTCGACCTCGATCGTCGGGTCCGCCTCCAACAACGCCGAACGCAGGTCGCGCGAGAAGGTTCCGATACCGCACGGGCGCGGCGGGTAGGTCGAGACCAGGGCAATACGTGTGGTCATCTCTCGATCCCGATCGACATGTTGATGGCCTCTTCCGGGGCGGGTGATGCGTGGCATGGCGGTTCCCCGAGGCAGGCTGGTTCAACCACCGGCGGCCGCGGATCATCCCGTCATCGGGTGAGTGTCTTCGTACTGAAATCGACTCGAGCAGCGACGGAATCGGTCGGCACGAGGGAGGGCTCGCACTGTTCCGGCGAGCTGTGGCTGACAAAGGACCAGGAAATCCGGCCGGTACGAACCACCCACGAGGCATCGTCGACCCGGTCCGCACGGCGGTGCAGCCGGGCTGAGAATATCAGCCTGGCGGGGTCCGCCGAACCGCCGCGACCTCGGGCAACGGGTTGAACGCGGTGCCGTCGGGGAACTGCTTCCGAGAGCCCCTCTGCGGGGCACGGTCCACACCACTCGTCGTCAGCCGGCCTTGCGCCGCCGCTCATCGCCCGGAGGTTTGCCTCATGTCCGACGTCGGTCGCGCTCCCCAGTCATCGCACGATGCCTCGGTCGATTTTGCGGTCGGATCTTCGGTCGGCACCGAATCCGCCGGAGGCGCCGCGGAGGTCAGCCTGTCGGGCCGGCAGCCCGGTAAGGACTCGGCGCCCGAGGCCAGCAAGGGCAGCCCCACAGAAGGCAAGCCCGTCGTGAGCAAGGTGGTCGCCGCACCCGCCGACGTCGTGTGGTCGGTGCTCGCCGACGGCTGGCAGTACGCGACCTGGGTGGTCGGGGCATCCAGGATCCGCGAAGTCGACCGGAACTGGCCGGACGAGGGCAGCCGGATCCATCACTCCGTCGGCCTCTGGCCGCTGCTGATCGACGACAGCACCGACGTCGTACGGTCCGAGCCCGAACGCGAGCTGGTGCTGAAGGCCAGGGGATGGCCGATCGGCGAGGCCCACATTTCCATCACGCTCACCCCGGAGCGCGCCGAGCACACCACGGTCAGCATCACCGAAGACGCCACCGCGGGCCCCGGCCGGGCCATACCGGCACCCGTCCGGCAGCTGGCCATCGGCCCGCGGAACGTGGAAACCCTGCGCCGCCTGGCGTTGATCGCCGAGGGCCGCTACCGGCTGCGGCTGGAGCAGGCGCTGCCCGGTGGGTCCTCCGGCCAGGCGGGCGCCTGAGGGTTTCGCTTCGCGCGGGGCCCGCAGCACGCCGCTCACCGCGCGGGGACGTGCTGTGCGCCGGTCGGCTTCGCGCGGGGCCCGCAGCACGCCGCTCACCGCGCGGGGACGTGCTGTGCGCCGGTCTGCTTCGCGCGGCACCGACTCGTCCCGCGCCCAGTGCCACGTGTGCAGGGTCCGCGGGCCGTTCTGAGCCGAAAGTCCCTGCTGACGTGTCAGTGGGCGTGGCCAGACCAGGTGCCGCGCGCGGTGCCCGATGGGTGCCTCCCGCTCGGTGGCGTGTGCCCCGTGCCCGGTATGCAGGTGAGCCCGGCCAGCTGAGCCGTGGGCGCTCCGGTCAGGACTTCCCCGACGGGAGCAACCTCGCCCAGGCGGTCCTGTTCAGTTGACGCCGAACCGCGCCGACGCGGCTGTTCGCGCCGAGTGCGGAAAGAGCGGCGTTCCACCCGCAGGCACCGTGCACACCCCCGCCGGGGTGTGCCGAAGCGCTCGCCAGGTAGAGGCCCGGGATCGGCGTCTCGGGCCGGCCGGTGCCGGGAACGGGCCGGAAGAAGAGCTGCTGGTGGATGCTCGCGGTGCCGCCGTTGGTCGCGCCCTGCACGAGGTTGGCGTCGGACTCCTCGAGGCCGGCCGGGGTCTGCAGGCTCTTGGCCAGGATGCTCGACGAGAAACCGGGTGCGAGCAGCTCGATCGAGTCCTGCACCCGCAGCGCGTGCTGCTCCATCTGTTCGGCCGACCATTCGACGCCCTGCGGGACGTGCGTGTACGCCCACGCCGATTCGGTGCCGGCCGGTGACCGGGTCGGGTCGGTCGTCGTCATCTGCCCGAACAGCACGAACGGTTTGCGCGGCAATCGCCCGCAGGTCAGGTCTGCGGCGTAATCGATGAACCCGTTGCCGTCCACCCCGAGGTGCACGGTGCCCGCGCCCCGGGCGCCGTCCGCTCGCCAGGGCACCGGCGAGTCCAGCGCCCAGTTGATCTTGAGCGTGCCGTAGTCCCACTGGAAGCGGTCGAGTTCGCGCTGCATCCCCGCGGGCAGGCGCTGCAGCCCGACAAGGTCCCGGTACAACGACGGGGCGGAGACATCGGCCAGCACAGCGTTCCGCGCGTGCACCAGCGTGCCGTCCGCACATCGGACGCCGGTGGCCCTGCCGCCCTTCATCTCGATGGCGGTCACCGCCGTACCGGTCGTGAGTTGCCCGCCGCCGGCGATGAACCGGGAGTGCATCGCACCGGACAACCGTCCGGCACCGCCCTTGGGTACCGGGAACCCGACGTCCTGGCCGAGCATGGCGAGCAGCCAGCCGAACACCCCGCTGCCGGCCGCGTCCGGGCCGAGGTCGCTGTGCAGGGCGTTCCCGGTCAGCAACAGCCCGGCGCCCTCGCCGCGGAAGTTCTCCTGGGCCAGTCGGCGGACGGGCAGCACGGCGAGCCGGGCCAGATCGATCGTGCCGGCCGTGCCGAGCTTGCGTAGCAGCGAGAGCGCCGACTTCACCGGCGGGAACGGGGTGAACAGGGCGTCCAGCAACGGGTCCCGGATGCGCTGCCAGTGCGCGAACATGTCGAGCCAGGCCTGGCCGTCACCGGCGGCGAACGAGTCCATGCTCTGGGCGGTGGTGTTGGGGTCGGTCGAGAGCACCGCCGCCCGGCCGTCGTCGAGCGCATGTGTCAGAACGTCCGGCGCCTTGATCCATTCCAGCCCGTGCCTGGACAGCTCCAGATCCCGGATGACGGGCGATGCCGCGGCGAGTGGATAGAAGGCGCTGAACAGGTCGTTGCAGAAGCCCGGGGCGGTGACCTCGGCGCTGCGGACCGCGCCACCGACCGTGTCCTGGGCCTCGACGACCAGAACGTCCCAGCCGGCATCGACCAGTGCGTTGGCCGCCACCAGGCCATTGGGACCGGAACCGATGACGACCGCATCGACGGTTGTTGTGGGAGTCACGGATACCCCTTCGTGTCGGACCGGTGTTGCTCCGGCCGGCCCTACATCGGCCGTTGGGCGTGTACCCCGCGCGGGTCGCGCTCACGCCCGTAGCCGCATCATCCGGCCGGTGATCTGTGCGACCCCACCCCGCACGCGATCGTGGCGTGCTCGGTTGCGGACGTCCGGCGAAGCCGAGCGGTCAGGTCATCCCTCGACGCCGGTCGCCGTGTGCGGCGCACCCACCGGTTTGGATTCGGGTGATCCGCGCTGCCGGAGGTAGATCGACAGCACAGCCATGCTGCCGACGGCGAGGAATTCCGATTGCCAATTCTGCAGGCTGCGATTCCAGAAATCCGCGGAGTGCAGGTAACCGAGAAAGTCGACGGGGTCCTGGAGATCCCGGAATCGCTGCTCATTGAAGGCGGCCCGGCCGGCGACGAACTGCGCACACCAACTCCCGGCGAAGATCACGCCCATGACGATGCCGAGGGAACGCGAGAAGAGCGCTAGTCGCGGCCCGCGGCGACGGGCCGATCGGGGCGAACGATCATCCGAATGCTCGGCGACCTTCTGCTCCTCGTCGGACTCGGTGCCCTGCTGATCGAGCGATTTCGATTCGGGCGAACCCTTCTGTACCAACCACACGGTGGACAGGATGAACAGCAGGAATTGCAGGTATTCCGACTGCCAGTTCTCGGCGACGTCGACCGCAAAACTCGATGACGTGACGTACTGCAGCAAAGAGATGTCGGGCAGTCCGGCTGCCGTCTGCTCGCTGTTGTACACGGCCACCCCGGTCAGCGCCTGGCCGATCAACGCCGCCAGGAAGAGGGCGCCGAAGAAGATTGCCAGTCCGTTGTCGCGGATCGTTTTCATGGCTTCGTCGTTCCAGCGTCTCAATGGTGCGTTCGTGGCTTGACTGTCTCGTCATCGACCCAGGAAGCCGATGACGATGAAATAGCCGAGTCCGACCGCGATGGCTGCCAGGTATGTCCAGAATGCGGCTCGCATGGCTCATCCTCCGGTCAGCGCGCAGTCGTAGGGAGCGTCGCGCTCCGGGCGGCAACCGGCCGCGGTCACCAGCCACCGGCCATTGAAATCCGACAGGAATACCACGTCGCCGCGCAGCACGACCTGGGCGCTGCGACCGAACGCGGCGGTGTGCTCGATGGCGCCGCCCGTCGGAATCTGTTTGTCGAGAAGTGCCTGTTCGCAGGAGCTTCCGTCCGACTCCAACTCTGAGCGGGTCGCCGGCGCGAGCAACGAGCAGGCAGCGCCGGTGTCGTGGGCCGTCACGGCGGTCGTGAAATCCGACGCGACCCGACCCGCCGTCTCGGCATCGGGGCGCAGGGCAGCACAGGACGTGGTGGACAGCACCGCGGCGGCGAGAGCGACCGCTCTCGCCGCCTTCCTTCGCGATTCGCGACGGATCAGCGGTGCATGCCGCACGGGGTCACGAGACTTCCGGCTCTTCCGGCTCGAAGGTGTCCGGTTCGCTGTCCGCGCCGATGCCGATGCCGTCGGGTGCATCGGGCACATCGCCGTTCTGGTCCGGATCGTTGGGTTCCACGGGCTGGCTCATCGTGAGTTCTCCTTGCTGTCGGCGTTGGCGGTGGTCCTGTCAGTCTTTCCTGATCGGCCGCTGTCCGCGGTTTCCGTGGCGGTCTCGCCGGCACTGCGCCGCAGCCGCTCTCCCTGCTTGATGTCCTTCTCGGCCTGCGCGGCCTTCTTGTCGATCGCGGTGGTGTCCCGCGGCGGCAACTGGATCTCGCGCTCGGCCGGGATGCCTGCCTGGAGTTGCCGGCCGCGCTCCATCTCCGCGTCGAGTTCCGCACCGAACAGCAGCGCAAGGTTGGTGATCCAGAGCCACAGCAGGAAGATGATCACGCCGCCCAGCGAGCCGTAGGTCTTGTTGTAGTTCGAGAACTGCGACACGTAGAAACCGAATGCTGCCGACGCGATCACCCAGGTGAGGATCGCGACGACGGCGCCGATGCTGATCCAGCGGAACTTCGGCTGCTTCACGTTCGGCGTCGCGTAATAGAGGATCGCGACCACCAGGGCAGCGAGAATTGCCAACACCGGCCACTTTGCGATGTTCCAGACCGTCACGGCAGTTTCGCCGAGCCCGATGGCGTCCCCGATGGCACGGGACAGCGGGCCCGTCACGACCAGACCGATGGCGACCACGGCGGCCAAGATGACAGCGATCAGGGTGATGACGATCATCAACGGACGCAGCTTCCAGAAGGGCCGGCCCTCGTCGATCTCGTACACCCGGTTCATCGCCCGGCCGAACGCTCCGACGTAACCCGAAGCCGACCACAGCGCACCCGCGAGCCCGAGGATCAGGCCGAGGCCCGCCGCGGAGTTCTGGGTCAGTTCCTGCAGTGGCCCACGGATCGTGCCGGCGACCGATCCGGCGCCGACCTCGTCCAGGATCCCGACCAGCGATTCCGTGGTGCTCGCCTGGCCGATGAGACCGAGCAACGAGACCATTGCCAGCAAGGCGGGGAACAGTGCGAGCACCGCGTAATAAGTGAGTGCGGCAGCGAGATCCGTGCACTGATCTTTCGAGAACTCCCGTACCGACTTCCCCAGGATGTATTTCCAGGAAGGTTTGCTCAATTCGGTCGGACTGTCCGGTTTATCCGGCGTTTCGACGTCTTGCCGGGTTCGGTCCGTTGTCTCTGTTCCGGCTGTTCGCTCGGCCATCTATGCCCCTCGTCGCTTGATATCGTCGTCGTTCCACCGACCCGCTGGGGGCTGAGACTCCCTGTCCGGCAGCGGCTTGCTGCAGCCGGGGCGGACGTCGGATCGGACATGTGTTGGTTGCCCGATTGTGGAACGACCAAACACTCCGTGGTGCATTCGTCACGGAACTGCACTGCACGGTCACCTTCCGCCGTTGGCACGAATTCGGCGGGTTGTTTTCGATTCAGGGCCGGATGGCAGGGTACTTATCGACTCGCAGGGCGGCGACACGGCCGCCCCAGTCGATCCGGCACATCCCATGAAGAGAGGAACGGATCAAATGAGCGAAGGATTCTCGACAACATCGACCAGCGGGTCGACGTACCCGTCGGCACCGCTGGAGTCGCACCCCGCCGATTACGGCGTGACGCCGACCGGCAACGGAGCGGAGAGCTCCACCACCGGAGCTGCGAAGCAGCAGGCAGGCGAGGTTGCGCAGACCGCGAAGGAGTCGGCGACCCAGGTCGCGGGCACCGTCAAGGAGCAGGCCGGCGCCGTCACTGCCGAGGTGGGTAACCAGGCTCGGCAATTGTTCGACCAGGCGCGGACCGAGGTCAGCGATCAGGCCGCGACGCAGCAGCAGCGGGTGGCAGGTGGCCTGCATTCACTGGCCGACGAGGTGCAGAGCCTGCTGAACGGGCAGCCCAAGGACGGCGTCGCCTCCGACGTCGCCCGGATGGCGTCCGACAAGGCGCATGAGATCGCCGACTGGCTCGACCGTCGCGACCCGGCAAGCCTTGTCGAGGAGGTCAAGTCGTTCGCCCGGCGTCGTCCGGGCGCGTACCTGGCCATCGCGCTGGGCGCCGGCATCATCGCCGGTCGGCTGGCCAAGGGCCTCAGCGCCTCCAACAGCAACTCCCAGCAGGGCATCGCTGACGGACGCTCGACCTACCCGCCGCGTCCGGTGGTCGGCGACACCGGCTACGGAGCGGTCGGCACCGCCGGCTACGCGGCCGGTTACGGCCAGGATGACGCTTTGCTGATGGGCAGTGATGTTCCTGCAGTACAGGCCATTCCGCCGGTGGAGGGCTACGGCACGACGGGCTACGGCACGACTGGCTCCGGTACCTCGGGCTACGGCACGACGACCGGGGGCGTCGGCGGCACGCAGGGGGATCTGACCCGATGAGCTCGCCGACGGAAACGGGCAGGCACCCGTCGGATCCGATGGGGGTGAGTGAACGGTCGCTCGGCGAACTGATCTCCGAGGTCACGCAGGACCTGTCCACCCTGCTCCGCCAAGAAGTGGAGCTGGCCAAGGCCGAGGTCCAGCAGTCGGCTTCCCGGGCCGGCAAAGGCGCCGGGATGCTCTCCGGCGCAGCGGTTGCCGGCTACTTCGTGCTGCTGTTCTTGTCCGTCGCCCTGTGGTGGGCGATCGGTTCGGCGACGGGCCTCGGCTGGTCCGCGCTGATCGTCGCGGTGATCTGGGCCGTGATCGCACTGGTCCTCGTCCAGGTCGGGCGCAAGGAACTGCGGAGTGTCCGCGGCATGCCGAAGACGACCGCAACGGTCAAGAAGATCCCTGACGCACTCAAAGGAAACGAGGACCGAGCATGACCAACGATCCGGAACAGATCCGTCGTGAGATCGAACGGACGCGCACGGACCTGAGCGAGAACGTCAACGCGCTCGGCGAAAAAGTCAATCCGTCGAGCATCGCTCGCCGGCAGACCGACCGGGTGCGGGGAGCCGCAGTCTCGGTGAAGGAGTCCATCATGGGGTCAGCTTCCGATGCGGGCGACGCCGGGCACCGTGCGGTCGGCGTCGTCAGCGACACGATCTCCGATGCGCCCAGCACCGTCGCGAGCAAGGCGAAGGGCAATCCGCTCGCTGCCGGGCTGATCGCTTTTGGCGCGGGCCTGCTGGTCTCGTCGCTGATTCCGGCCAGCCAGAAGGAGCAGGAGGCTGCGCAGGCGATCAAGGACCAGGCGGAGCCCGTGGTCAGCAAACTGACCGACGCCGCCAAGGAGGTGGCCAGCAATCTGCAGGAGCCGGCTCAGCAGGCCGTCGAAGAGGTCAAGTCGACCGCGACCGATGCTGCTCAGACGGTCAAGGAGGAAGGCACCTCTGCGGCTCAGGACGTGAAGGGCCAGGCCGCCGACTCCAAGGACCGTGTCCAGCAGAGCGCGACCAGCTGACCTTCGCCTGACTCCGGCTCCGACAGTCCTTTGTCGTTGCCGGGCGGTGAAGTAGGACGTTGAAAGGCCCGGGAAGCAGCAAGATCCCGGGCCTTTCGCTATTTGGTGCTGAGCTGGTTTGGGCTGAGCTGAGCTGAGCTGGGCTGGGGCTGGGTGCCGTGCCGACCAGCGCCGACGGACGTCAAGCACAACGGGTCTTACTCGACCCCCATGCTCCCTGCTCATGCTGCGGGGTGAGCAACCCGCACCCGGCTCGAGCAACGCTCTGTGCCGAGAGCGACAGCGGCACGCGACCTTTGGAACGCCCGAACCGGTGCGTTGACTGCACCGCTCTCTTGCGCAGACTCAGCGACACTCCGCTCGCCGCAAGGTGGACGTTCAGTGGACTCGGTATCCGCGCCGCTGCTGAGCAACCGCTGACCGCCGTGCGTTGATGATCATGCGGCCCAGCACAGCGTCATCGGCGTGTCCCGGGAAACGCTCGGTGTGTCGTGTACTGGGCCTCATGATCATCGGTGGAACGGGTGCATCGGTGGAACGGGTGCACCGGCGGTTCGGGTGCACCGATCGGCGTGCGATCTCAGGACAGGAAGAAGCGGACCATCTCGGCCGAGGCGTCCGGGCCCTGGGGGTCGGTGTAGCTGCCGACCGGGTTGCCGCCGAACCACGCGTGGCCGCCGTCGTGCACGGCCCAATGCTCGGCGATGACGGTGCCGTCCGCGCTGGTGTGCACGGTCCTGGTGTACGCACGGGCTCCGTCCCCGCCGCGGCCGCTGCTCGTCGACGACCTGACGGGCCCGGATCGTGCGGCCGCCGATGTGCTTGCGGCAATGAATTTCTCGGCACTGACCGGTGCGACGGTGGAGTCCCCCGTGCCATGGAAGGCGATGACCCGGGCGGAGCCGGCGGGGGAGGGGTTTCCACCCGACCGCATGGCGGCGAAGGCGGACGGGACGTCCTGCGCACTGCGGTACCCGAGGCCGGAGTGCACACCCGCTGCCGCGTACAGGTCCGGGTGGGTCGCTGCCATCACGGCGGCCATCGCACCACCGGCGGACAGTCCGGCCACGTAGACGCGTGCGGGGTCGATGGAGTGCTCCCGCATGACGGCGCGGGTGATTCCCGCGATGATCGCGGGCTCACCGGCTCCGGGCCGCTGGTCCTCCGGGCGGAACCAGTTCCAGTACCCCTGCGGATTCGCCGAGCGTGCCTGCTCCGGATACGCGACCAGGAACGTGTGCTGCTCGGCCAGCGCGTTCATCCCCGTCCCGGCGGCGAAATCGGCGGCGTTCTGTGTGCCGCCGTGCAACATCACCATCAACGGAACCAGCTGGCCGTGATAGCCCGTCGGGATGTACAGGTCGTAATTCCTCGAGCCCGACGGCTCGCTGTGCGAGAGGTGGCGGATCTCGCCGCCCGCCGCGGCCGCTGCGGCCGCCGCAGCTGCGCTGGGTCCGCTGTCGGAACTGGGCAGGCGAAGGCCCTGCAGTCCGTTGGCGAGGCCGGCCAGCGGTCCGGTGCCCCCGTCGCCGAGCATCCCGCTCGGGCGGGGCAGATTCTTCAGGGCGGCAGCGATCCGGTCGCGGGTCCGCGCACCTCCGGCCGGCGTGCCATCGCCGGGGACATTCCCGTCCGACACATTCCAGTCCGAGACGTTTTTGCCGCCGTCTTGCGCCGGAACCCGGGGAGTGCCGGTCAGTCCGAGCTGGGCGAGAATGCCTGTCGGGTCAGGAAGATTCGGGTTGACTGCGGCGACATGGCCGCCCGGCCCGGAGATGCCGACGGATTCGGTGGTCCGCCGGATCAGTGCGATCGCCCGGTTCAGGGCCGCCTGTCGGTCGGTGGCCTCCTGATTCGGGGATGGATGCTCCCCGTCGGTGTCCTGCTGGTGGGTGGGAAACTCGCGGATCGAGCTTGATGCGGGCATGGTTGTACTCCAGAGGTGTTGTGCGCGTTGATATCCTCACGCCGACGGCATGAGGGGTCGTGCGGTGACGCGGGTGTCGCGGTACCGCGGAGGAAGCGGTCGGTCAGACGGTTCGGTGGGCCAGTGCGGCCTTGACGGCGCGCGGGGCCCGGAATGCTCCGAGTACTTCGACGGACTCGATCGTGGCAAGTGCAAGTTCGGGTGAGACGTCGTTGGCGATGCTGCCCAGACCGAGGACCCGCAGGTGCACCGTGCGGCCCTGGTCGCGCAGCGCCTCCAACTGGGCGCGGTCGTATTGCACCGTCCCGAGCGCGAGGGTCCGTCGCTCGACGGTGTCTCGCACTGCGCCGGAACGGGTTTCGAGCTGACGGCGTATGGCGGTCCTGATGAAGTCGGTGCGGTTCGCGTAGAACCCCTCGCCGACCAGTAGGTCGATCTCACCGAGGTCGACGAGACCGAGGTTGATGGTGATCTTCTCGGACTTCTCGATCTCGGCCATTGGGGGTCCACCTTTCCGCCGTCTGCATCACTGTAGCACCATCCAGCAGGATGGTGCACGGATGGTCGAAGGATTGCGGCAAAGGATGCTGCGGCCTGGCCGGCATGGTGGGTTCAGCCGGCCAGACCTGGGGGGCTGCGCCGTCCGGACGACGCGCTCCTTACCCGTTCGGGTTCCCTCCTACGCTCCTGTCAACCTGCCGAGCAGCACGCGCCGGATGAGGGGTCCCGCTGTTTCGCCGGGCTCACCGACGGGTATCGGTCGGACGAGAGGTACAGACCGAGAAGTGAGAAGCACAGACCGAGAAGTACAGCGGGACAACGGTCCCGGCCATCACGGGTGACGCGAGAGAAGGACCAGATGACCACAGCGGTGAAACCACTTGCGGTAGTGACGGGTGCGTCCAGCGGCATCGGATACCACCTGGCGGAGGAATTCGTCGCCGCGGATTTCGACGTTTTGATCTGCGCGGAGGACGCGGGCGTGATCGATGCGGCGAAGGCGCTCTCCCGCCCGCTGGCCCCGGTGCGTGCGGTGCGGGCCGACCTGGCCACCTACGCCGGCGTCGAGGAACTGCTGGCCGTCATCAAGTCGACCCAGCGCGCGGTGGACGCGGTGGCGATCAACGCGGGCGTCGGCAACGCCGGGCCGTTCGTCGAGACGCCGCTCGAGGCCGACCTCAACCTGGTCGAGCTGAACGTCGCGTCGGTCGTGCATCTGACCAAGGGTCTGCTGCCGGACATGGTGGCCAAGGGCCAGGGCCGCCTGCTGTTCACCGCGTCGGTCGCCAGCACCATGCCGGGCCCGTTCTACGCGACCTACGCGGCGTCGAAGGCCTTTGTGCTGTCGTTCGCGGAGGCGATTCGTCATGAGGTCAAGGACAGTGGCGTTACGGTGACCGCATTGATGCCTGGCCCGACGGACACCGAGTTCTTCGACAGGGCAGGCATGGAGGACACCCCGGCCGGCCAGGGTCCGAAGGCTGATCCGGCGAAGGTCGCCCACCAGGGCTTTACGGCGCTGATGGACGGCAAAGACCACGTGGTCGCCGGAACGGTGATGAACAAGCTGCAGACGGCCGCCGCGAAGATCCTGCCCGAGAAGGTCAATGCCGCGCTGCACGCGAAGATGACCTCGCCCGGCGGGCAGTAGCAGCAGAGCGGGGAAGGGCGATCCCGTGCCACGCCTGCGTCGTACACATCCCGGCCAGAAGGGACTGACCCGACGCCGGAGCGGACGCGGCTGGACCTACCTGGACGCCGATGGGGGCGTCGTCACCGACAAGGCCGTCCGGCGGCGGATCGAGACTCTGGTGATACCGCCTGCCTGGCAACAGGTGTGGATCACGCCGTACGCCAACGGGCATCTGCAGGCGGTCGGCACCGACGCGGCGGGACGCCGTCAGTACCTGTATCACCCCGACTGGCAGGCGAACCGGAACAGGGTGAAGCACAGCCGGGTGTTGGAGCTGGGAGCGGCGCTCCCGGAGGCCAGAAACATCGTGGCCGAACATCTCTCGCTGTCCTCGCCGAGCCGGGAGCGGGTGCTCGGTATCGCCTTCCGGCTGCTGGACCGCGGCCACTTCCGGATCGGCGGGCAGATCTACGCCGAGACGAACGGCTCGTACGGTCTGTCGACGCTGCGCCGCGACCACGTGCGTCGGCAGCGCGGCGCGCTGGTGTTCGAGTACGTCGCCAAGTCCGGCATCCCGCGGACCGAGATCATCGAGGACCCGGTGCTGCTGGAGGTCATGCAGTCGTTGCTGCGACGACGCAGCGGCGAGCTGGACGCGCTGCTGGTGTACCGGGAAGGGCGCGAGTGGCGAAGGGTGACCAGCGAGGACATCAACGCCTACGTCAAGCAGGTCGTCGGCCTGGATGTATCGGCCAAGGACTTCCGCACCTGGCATGGCACGGTTCTCGCCGCGGTGGCGATGGCCGACGAGCATCTCCACCACCCGGCCGACAAGGGTTGGAGCAGGACGGCTTTGGACAAGGCGGTCAGCCGCTCGGTCCAGGCGGTTGCCGAGAATTTGGGAAACACACCCACGGTGTGCCGGGGCTCGTACATCAACCCCCGCGCCATCGAGCTCTTCCGCGAGGGCACGACCATCGCCCCTGCCGTCACCCGGGTCCAGCGCGGGATGGCCAGCAGCACGGCGGACGACGGGCGCATCCCGCCGGAGCGGCTGCCGGTCATCGGGGCCGCGCCGAGCATCGAACGAGCCGTGCTGAAGATGCTGGCCGACTGAACAGCAAAGCTGAAGCCGCTGGCCGACTGGACAGCAACCTGCAGCTGCCGGCCGACTGAAACCGCGAGGCGGAAGGACAGGCAGGCGGGGTGCGCCGGGTGGTCAGCGACCCGCAGCCGCCCGTCGGGCACGGGCTCGCAACTGCAGGATGCGGACGGTGCCGAGCAGGGCGGTGGTGAGCGCTCCGGCGACCGCGGCGAATGCCATCGCCACGCCCAGGGGAATGGTGCCCTCGAAACCGAGAAAGCGGACCTGGACCGGTCCGGAGTTCTGCATGACGAAGATCAGCAGGAAGATCACCACGACCGCTGCGACGATCAGGGCGACCCAGGCCGCACCCGCCCTCGAGTGCTTGTGCGCGGGAGGGCCACCCGACACGGAGCCGGTCAGCGGGCCCTGAGGGCCGGCGGTGGACACCGGCGGAACGACCGGGATCGGTCCGGTGGCGGTGCTGTCGGGTGCCGGCTGGTCCGCCGGGAAAGGTGCCGGCTGGTACGGCGGAGGCGTCCACTCGGCCGCGTCGCCGCCGCCGGGAGCGCCGCCGCCGGGACCGCCGCCGCCGGGCCGCGGACCTGCATCGCCGGGCCGGGTCCCCGAAAAGGACTCGCTGGGTGACGTCTCCGGCTGCCGCGACCGGCCTGCCGGTGGCGTCCTGTCGTGCGGTGAAGCAGTACTCATTCCCCCGTACCTCCGTGCGCTCTGCCGGCTGCGCTCGCCCGGACCTGTGGTCAATGCCCACGACGCTCCTTCACCAAACGTCATCATTCGTCACAGCCGGCCGGGCGCCCGGCAGGCGAAACGAGCACGCCGCGGTGTGCACGGAGGCTGCGGCACGTGCTCCAGCGCACGGTTCGGTGTGTTTTCCCCGCACCGTCCGGGGAACTGAAAAGGAAGGATCAATTGCCTGTGCGAAAGGATTGTCGTGACCATCGCGGAGAAGTTCGCCTCCCTGTACGCCTCATTTCGCGACGAGACGATGGCCCCCGAGCTGGTCCCGGTCGAACTGGCCAGGGCCTGCGTGGCGGTGCTGCCGATCGCCGGTGCCGGCATCAGCATGTTCAGCGGCACCGACATCCGGGTGCCTGTCGGGGCGAGCGACGACGACGCAGCCCGTGCGGAGCGACTGCAGTTCACCGCAGACGAGGGACCGTGCCTCGATGCTCATCGGACGGCCTCGCCGGTACTCGCCACCGCGCCCGTCCTCGCGGAGCGCTGGCCGGACTTCCACCGACGTCTGCTGTCGGCCACGCCATATCGGTCGATTCTGGCCTTTCCGCTCAGTGGCGCGCTGGGCGGAGTCGGGTCGGTCGATCTGTACTGCACCGGTGCCGAGGAGGCGCAGGGTCTCGACCTCGCCGACGTCGCGGCGGTCTCTGCCGAGGTCACGAACAGCCTGCTCGACGACGATGTGTTCGCCGAGACGTCGCCGGATCCGCTGTGGTTGGACGGTCCCGGAGCGGTCGGCCGTAACGAGGTCCTCATCGCGATGGGAATGGTCAGCGTTGCCCACGACATCCCTGCTCCCGACGCACTGGCGAAGCTCCGCCGGTACGCCATGACGCACGACGAGACCGTCGACCAGATCGCCGCGGGTGTGATCCGGCGCCGCATTCCGGTATCCCAGTTGGCCGAGGCGAGCCGATGACATCCGGCGTCACGAAGGTCGGCGTTGGACGTCACCCAGGCCGTCGGAAGGGTCCGTCACTGCCGCCGAGGACCGGAGAGGGAGCGTGATTGCGATGGACGCGCGACAGCTGATGGCACCGGCGCTGAAGTGTCTGGACGAGTCGGACAGCGTCGTGCTGGCCGCTCGGCGAATGCGGGCTCTTGGCGTCTCGTCGGTTCCGGTCGCGGGCGCGCACAACGACTTCATCGGGATGGTGTTCGAGCGCGACATCGTCGAGCACTGCGTCGCGGCGGCGGCCGATCCGCGGGAGATGTGTGTCGGCGCGTTGGTTCAGGGCTCACAGCCCGCCGTCGAGGTGGACCGGGTCGCTGACGCCGCGGTGCTCAGCCTGGTGCTGCGGCAGCCGTTGGGGATGCTGCCGGTGGTGGACGACGGCGTCCTCGTCGGGGTGATCACCATCGCCGGGATCGCGGCGCACCTCATCGACGACGACGCGGACGATGCCGCAGTCGGCCATTTGTGGTGGCCCGCCCGGGGCCCGGCCGACCCGTCACGGGGCTGAACGGGGCGCTCAGCCCTCAGCGTCCGCCTCGGCGAACGTGTACCGCCTGGCGATGATGTCCTCCGCCACCCGCTGGACCGTGCGATTCTGCGCAAACGCCGCCGCCCGCAGCTGGGCGAGTGCCTCCGGGATCGAGACATTGAGCTGCACGGCGACCATGCCCGTTGCCTGCGGGATCTCGCCCCGGCCGAACAGCGGTGTCGGGTTCGTAGGCGTCGGCGACAGCTGGACCGAGGCTAGTTCCTGCAGCACAACGCGAACGATGTCGTCGACGATGAGCAGGGCAGTCGCCGTCTGCGCTTCGTCCAGCGAACCCGCCGTGTGCCGGTACAGCTCGAGGATGCCGAAGGGGACGGCGCCCACCTGCAGGGGGAAGGCAAAAACCGCGGCAGCGCCGGCTGACGTCGCTTCGCGGGCGTAACCGGGCCACCGGTCTGCCGACTCCGCACTGCCCAGATCCGGTGCCATGACAGGAAACCGGTGAAGGTAGGCGTCGATGCACGGTCCCTCACCCAGCACGAACTGCAGGTCGTCCAGCCGGGTGATGACGTCGTCGGTGGCGTAAACCATCTCTCGGTGGTTGGCGCCACTCCGCACCACCACCGATGCACCCTGCACCGGCAGGATGCGCAGACAGAGCTCGCACAACCGTTGGGTGTGGCTCGTCACCGAGAACAGCAGCGCCTCTTCGAGATCGTCCGCGCCGGGTCCGTCGCCGCCCGCCACCACGCTGCACCACCCGCCCCACGTTGCCGCTGATCTGTCGATTCAACTCCCCGTGCAGGGCAGCCGTCGAACCCGGTCGCCCATTTGGCACTGTGATCGGTGTCGCCGCATCGGCGCCGGCGCCGGTGCTCTCCACGCCCTGTCGGTGGGCGCGCCTACTCTGAAGACATGAGCGATCTCTTCGAGAATGACACCGACATTTCCGACAATGCCTCTAGCGCAACAGAAACTGCTGAAGGCCAGGATCAAACGGACACCATTGGCGGTGCCCGACCCGACCCCTCCAGCGCGGCAAGCAAGGATCCCGACGAGTGGGTCACCGGCGACGAGCCGATGACCGGTCCGCAGCGCAGCTACCTGGACACCCTGGCCAGGGAAGCCGGCGAGGAACTGCCCGGCAACCTGACCAAGGCGGAAGCCTCGCAACACATCGACCGGCTGCAGAGCGAGACGGGTCGTGGGACGGAGTCGGCGCGCTGAATCCACTGCGCTGATGCCGAAGGACTGACAGTAAATCCGTAGTGCTGCAGCGGTTTGGGCTCCGCCCCGGCGGGAACGCAAACAGTGCGACCGCGGTCTCGGCACGCCGCCGGGCCGTGGTCGCCGCTGTCAGAGCGCATTTCGGCAGGACGCCCCTTGGAAGGAGCAGCATGACGATCTCGGAACCCAACGGACCGCTGTCACCTGACCGGCCACCCGTCCCCTTGGAGCCGCCACCGCCCACCGAGCCCGGCCCGGTCAATCCCGACCCCGGCCAGCCGTTCCCGAGCCCCGGACCGGTCTCGCCGGATCCGACGGCACCGGACCCGACCCGACCGTCGATTTGAGAACCGCCGTGCCGCAACGATCAACCAACCGCTTCAGCGTTACCGGTTGCGGCGGCGATACCCGACCGGGCAACGAGCACTTCGGCATCGATCAAGCCGGCCGCGGCAGCGATCAGCTGGCCCGTTGCGCCGGCTGGAACGCTGACGCGGCCGGCTCGGCGTCAGCGGGCACGAGTGCGGGCAGCTTCCGGGTCGCCGCGTCGATCACCTCATCGACGGAGATCGCTTCCAGCACAGGGTCGATGCTCTCGTCGTGCGGATCCCCGAGATAGCCGCGGTCGCCCTTCCACAGCACGCGATGCCTGTCCAGGTCGATCCGCGGCCCCCACCACCGGGGCGGGGTGGGTCCGAACAACAGCACCGAGGGAGTCCGCAGAGCGGTGGCCAGATGGGCGACCCCGGTGTCGCCGCAGATGAGCAGTTGTGCCCCGGCAACGAGTTCCGTGAGCCCGAACAGGTCGCGGCCGGCGTCCACCCGCACAGCTGCATGTCGGGCACCGGCGTCCTGGACGGCCCGCTCGGCAATGTCCTGGCACAGCGCGATTTCCACCGCACCACCGCTGATCACCACCTGATGCCCCTGTCGGGCGAGTTCAGCGGCCACCATGGACCACCGTTCGGCCGGCCACCGTCGGGACCCACTCGCGGCCCCGGGGTGCAGGACGACGTCCTCCCCCCGCTCGACCCGGTTCGGTAACCAGAGGTCGGTGGCGTCGCAACGACCACCGGCTGCGACGATCAACCTGCTCCAGCGATCGACCTCGTGCTCGTCGTGCCGCCACTCGGGGCCGGACAGATGCGTGGCCAGCGGACAGCGGTAGGCGACAAGCTCTGCGGGCGCCGTCATCTCGAGCACCCGGTGGCTGCGCGGGCCGCTCCCGTGCAGATTGACGGCGAGGTGGCCGCCGGCACCTATCCATCCCTTCGGCGGCCAGTTCAACGGCGCGAGACCGTCGGTGACCAGCACCTCGTCGACGACGCCGAGGCCGCGCAACCAGCCGCCGATCGGCGCCGAGGCCGCCAGCACGAGGCGCCGGCCCGGCCAGGCGCGCCGGATGCCGCGCAACGCGGGAATGCCGGTGAGGGCGTCTCCGAGGCCCAGCGCACGGAGCACGAGCACCGCATCGGCGCTGTCGGTACACGGTGCCGGGGCGAGGGCGGCGGCCATCATCCCGCCGGCAGCGGTGCCACTGCCGACGGCCTGCCCCGCCGCGGGCGCAACGCCCGCCCGCTCATCCTGACCGGATCCGACGGTCACGGCCAGGAGCTCTCGCCCGACGCCATCACCAGCATCTCGCGGATCTCACTGCCGACGGGCTGGCGCAGCGCTGTCAGGACGGCGTTGGCGGTGTTCGCGGGATCGTCGAGATCCGCGTCCGGGCCCGGCTTGTACTGCTCGGTGCGGCCGTCGAAGAAGGCCGTCCGCATGCCGCCGGGAATCAGCAGCGTGACGCCGACCCGCCCTGCCAGTTCGGCGGCCAGCGCGTGGGTGAAACCGCGCACCGCGAACTTCGAGGCGCAGTAGGCCGTCGCGTCGCTGACCCCCTTGAGTCCGAGGGTGGATGCGACGGTGACGACGGTGCCGCGGCTCTTCTCGAGGTACGGCAGCGCCGCCCTGATCACCGCGACGGTGCCGAACAGGTTGACCCGGACGACCTTCTCCCAGTCCTCGGTGTCGATGTCGAGGAGTTGGCCGCAGGCGTCCGTGCCTGCCGCCGTGACCACGGCGTCGGGTGCGCCGACGCTCTCGACGAGGGTAGAGACGGCGGACGCCGCCGCCGCGGAATCCGAGAGATCGGCCAGGGCATAGGGCACATCACCGGCGGGTGCGACCCGGTCGATGACGGCGGGCGTGCCGCCGGCCGCCGCGACCGCGGCGACGACGGCGGCGCCCAGACCGCTGGAGCCGCCGGTCACGTAGACGGTGCCGACGGTCCGCGGTGCACCGGGTCGTGTGCTCTCGGCGGTCGGATTGGTGGTGGTCATGGGGGGTGTCATGGTTCCTCTCACGCTGGTTGTTCGGATTGCGAGCGCGAACGCTCGATGATGCTGGTGGTGGATCGGCCGGTCAGGTAGGGCAGGAAGACCACCCGCCCGCCGCCCGCCTGCACGGTGGCAGCCTCGGGAAGCTCGGTGCCGCCGTAGTCCCCGCCCTTGACCCAGATGTCGGGCCGGAGCTGCTCGAGCGCGGTCCGCGGGTCGTCGTCGTCGAAGATCACGACCGCGTCGACGCAGTCGAAGGCCTCCAGGACCCTGGCCCGGTCGGCGGCTTCGATCAGCGGCCGTTCCGGGCCCTTCAGCCGGGCGACGGACGCGTCGGAGTTGATCAGCACGACCAGCGCATCACCCAGCCTGCGGGCTGCCTGCAGGGTGGCGACGTGGCCGGCGTGCACGATGTCGAAGCACCCGCCGGTGGCCACCAGGGTCCGGCCGCCGGTGCGGAGCCGTCGGGCGAGCCCGTCCAGCCGGTCGGGCGTCGGAATGCCATCGGGGACGGGCTGTTCCGCCATGGGGCCGTCCGGCATCCGGAACGAGCCGGTGCCTCCGTCGGCGACCCAGGCGGACGCGTCGCGGACCCCGCTCGCGGCGGCCTCGGACGTCAGGTCGCCGAACGCCAGCCGGACAGCGGCGGTGGCGGCGAAACGATCTCCCGCGCCGCAGGAGTCACCGCCCCGGACGATCGGGGCGGGCAGGAACTGCGACTCGTGGTCGGTGGTGGCCAGGAAGGCGCCGTCGGAACCGGCCGTCACGCAGACGGCGTCCGCGGACCAGGCGGCGCGCAGCCGCAGCGCGAGCAGGTCCGGGTGGGCCGACCGGTGCGGGCCGCCGCGGGACGAGTCTGTACCGGGCGGCGAGTCCGCGCCGGGGGACGGGTCCGTACCGGGCGGCGAGTCCGCGCCGGGGGACGGGTCGGCCCCGTTCAGTGCGCGGTCCGCGGCGGTCGCCTCGGAGAGGTTGGGCGTGACCAGGGTGGCCCGGCGAACCGGCCGTCCGCCCTTGGGGTGCGGATCCCAGACCATCCGGACCCGGGACGCCGCGCTGGTCAACAGGTCCCGCATCCGCAGGTCGGTGGTGGTGCCCGCACCGTAGTCGGCGACCAGGACGGCGTCCGCGGTGGCGAGCGCCCTGCCGATGCGTTCGACCGGGAGATCGGTGGGCCGGCCGGGCCCGCCGTCGTCGATTCGCAGCAGGGACTGCCCGCTGCTGCGGACCCTGGTCTTTCGCCTCGTAGGCCCCTGGTGCCCGACCGCGATCAGCTCGACGTGCGGTTCGAGCAGCGCCCGGAGGCGTGCCCCGCCGTCATCGTCCGCGATCGGCGCGACCAGCGTGACCCGCGCGCCGGAGCCGGCAGCGAGGAGGGCCGCAAGCCCTGCGCCGCCGGGTGTCTCGCGCAATGAGCTGACGTCCAGGACCGGTACCGGCGCGTCCGGCGCGAGCCGCTCGGCGGTGCCCACCAGGTCGCGGTCGAGGACCACGTCGCCGACGACGACGACATGCGGCCGGCCGGTGGAGCGTGGCGCCCTGGCCGTCATCCGGTGAGCTCCGAGTCCAGCGCGGCGGTGTGCAGCTCGTGCCGTCCGGTGCGCAGCTGCCGCGCGCCGGTGGGCTCCGACACGCTCTCGCGGAGAGCGGTGTCCAGAACGCCCCGATCCGAGACGGCGGCGTCGACCACCGCGCACAGTCCGTGCACGGCAATCAGATGGATGGCCTGGATCGCGGCGGTGGACGGCGCCCGGACCAGGACGGCGTCGTCACAGCGGGCGCTGAGCGGGTTCGGCCCCGGCCCGGTCATCGCCCAGGTGACGATGCCGGCTTCCCGGGCACGGTCGGCCGCGTGCAGCACGTTCGGGCTGCGCCCGGACGCCGACAACAACAGCAGCACATCGCCCGGCCGGCCGTGCGCATCGACCTGCCGGGCGAACATCTCCTCGGCGCCGTAGTCGTTGACGATGGCTGTCAGGCTTGATGTCTCGGCACTGAGGCAGATGGCGGACAGGCCGCGCCGCTCCTTGAGGAAGCGGCCGACGAGTTCGGCCGTCAGATGCTGCGCTTCCGCGGCGCTGCCCCCGTTGCCGGCGGCGAGCAGCCGGCCGCCACGGGCGAAGGTGTCCGCCAGCTGGTTTCCCCAGCTCTGCAGCCGCGGCCAATCCCGGCGCAGGCCGGTCATCGCGACCCTGACCTCGCGTTCGTGCTCTTCCATCCAGTTGCTGGCGGCCATCATGCGGACACCTCCGAGCGGTGATCAGCGGCGACCACGGAGCGGTAGACCCGGTCGGTCGCCGCCGATACCGAGGCCCAGTCGTAGAGCGAGAGCGCGCGCATGCGGGCGGCGCGGCCGTACCCGGCGCGCCGGTCGGGATCGGCGAGCAGGTCACCGATTGCCCGCGCGGTGGCGGCGGGATCCCGCGGGGGAACGAGCGTGCCGGTCCGGCCGTCGACGATGGTGTCGAGCAGACCGCCGACCGCGGAGCCGACGACGGCTGTGCCACAGGCCGCGGCCTCGATCGGTACGATGCCGAACGGTTCGTACCAGGGCGTGCAGACGACCAGGTCGGACGCTCTGATCAGGGCCGGCATCTGCTCGTGCCCGACGCTGCCGAGTAACTCGATGCGGTCCGTCATGCCGTGTTCGGTGGCCAGCGTGATCAGCCGCTGAGCCTCGGGATCGGTTCCCAGCAGCGACTTCTCGGGGCCACCGGCAATCAGCAGGCGCACGCCAGCGAGGGCGGCAACCGCCTCGATGACGGTGTCGACGCCCTTGCGTTCCACCAGTCGTCCGACGCAGAGCACCGTCCCGGCGGACCCGCCCTGCGCCGGTGTGTCGGTACGCGCCCGGGGGCTGAACAGCGTGGTGTCCACGCCGCACGGCACCACCCGGACGGCGTCGGCGGGCACGCCCATCCGGCGCAGTTCCTCCACCTCGTCGGTGCAGGTTGCGATCACCCGGTCGACGCTGCGCCCGATCTGCGGCTCGGCGTCGCGCCGCTCGGCGGGGCTGGTGTCGCGGTCGTGCTGGTGCCGGCGCTTGACGGTGCCCAGCGCATGAAACGTGTGCACCAGCGGCACCGGGACGGCGTCGGCCGCCTCCAGGGCCGCGATGCCCGACATCCAGAAATGGCTGTGCACCAGGTCCGGAACGCCGTCCTGCAGCCAGGAGTCGGCCATCCAGCGGCCGAAGCCGGCCATGTACGGCAGCAGGTCGTCCTTCGCGATGTGCTCGGCCGGACCGGCGGGCACATGCACCACCTCCGCGCGCGGTCCGAGGGCCACCCGTTCCGGGAGATCCGCCGCGTCCCGGCGGGTGTAGACCCGGACCCGGTGGCCGCGGGCGGCCAGGCCCAGCGCGAGTGCGGCGACGTGCACGTTCTGCCCACCCGCGTCGACGCCACCCAGTGCGGCCAGCGGGCTGGCGTGTTCGGACACCATGGCGATCCTCATGCGGTCACCTCCTTCAAGACGTGCTGCCAATCGGTCAGGAAACGGTCGAGTCCGAAGGTGGCCAGCGCGTGCCGCCGGGCCGCGGCCCCGCGCTCCGCGGCTTCGGCGGGATCGGCGAGCCACCGCCGCGCGGTCGCTGCGAGGACGGCGGGATCGGAGCTGAGCACCCCGGCGTCCGGCGGGACCGCTTCGGGGGCTGCGGTGACCGGAAGCGCGATCACCGGCATCCCCATCGTCATCGCCTCGATCAGGGACAGACCCAGGCTGGTCCACCGGTACGGATGCAGGTAGGCCCGGTTGGTCGCCAGCAGCGAATGCATCTGTCGCTGCGGGACGTCGTCGTGCAGGTGACCGGCCGATACGGGCAGCAACTCGGCGAGCGCCGCCATCCCCATGCCGTAGACCTCCAGCGGGATGTCGCGCGAGAGCTGTTGCACCAGGTCGGTTCCCGCGACACGCCACCGGCGCACCGGTTCGTTGACGACGACCGCGACCCGCGCCGACTCCCCGGTGTAGAGGTGACCGGGGTCCGCGATTCCGTGCTCGACGACGGTCGTCGGCGCGACCCCGCAGTCCCACATCAACCGGTTGAACGCGGTGACGTGGACGACGGTGATGTCGGACCGCTCCGTCAGCGGGTGCCGGCTGCCCGCGGCGGTCCCGCCCGGGGCGTTGTGTTCGACGTAGACAGCCGGGATGTCGATGCCGGCCCTGAGCCCGGTCCAGCGCTGCAACAGTTCCAGGTCGACCGGGCGTTGCAGCACGACCACATCGATCGAGCTGTCTCGCAGCTGTTCCGGGGTGAGCTCGACAGCATTCGGCGGCCAGTCCCAGGTCCGTGCCCGGCCGCGGCCGTCGGGCCCGCGGTCCGGCAGCACCGGTATCAGGTACTGGTCGGGGCCGGCGACGAACGAAGTCGTCCACGAGCCGTGGACATGCCAGATCAGCACTCTCATCCGGGCACCCCCGCAACGGCATGCGCGGTCAGCCGATCGACGGCCGCGACCACGTCATCGCCCGAGACCTGGCTCAGGCACGGGTGTCCGGGCAACGGGCAGTCACGGGCCCTGGTGTCCCGGCACCCGGCGAGCTGATTGCCCAGTTGCACCGTCGGCACTCCGTAGGGGCGCCACCACTCCGACGGCACGACGGGCGAGAAGAGCGAGACGACGGGTGTGCCGACCGCTGCGGCCAGGTGCGCCGGCCCGGTGTTGCCCACGACGACACACGCGGCATCGGTGAGCACCCTGGCCAACTGGGGCAGGTCGGTGCGACCCGATAGATCGATCGCGGTCACCCCGGCAGCGAGCTCGGCGAGGTCGCGCTCGCCCGGCCCACCGGTCACCACGACCGGCCAGCCGGCCCGGGACAGTGCCCCGACCAGCCCGGCCGCGTGTTCGGCGGTCAGTGCCCGGGACGGTACGGACGCGCCGGGATGGACCACCACGTACGGCTTGATCGGCACCGGATTGTGCTGCGGCAGTGGCTGTTTCAGCTTCAGTCGGCCGTCGTCGCCGGCCGGCAGCCGGCCACCCGCGGCACTGGCCAGGTCGAGCGCGGCCTGCACCTCGTGGCCGTCGCGCCGGTGATGCCGGACATCGAGCAGCGAGCCCGGGTAGTCGACGCTGGTGGCGGCGACGAACGGGATGCGGGCCATCCGCGCGAGCAGTGCCATCGGCAGCGGGCTCTGGTGGAAGGAGGTGAAGATGACCGCCTTCGAGTAGTGCCGGCGCCGGAGCCGGGAGACCAGCGCCCGGATCGCGCCCTGGTCGACGTCGGACGGCGCGAAGCCGGTCCACGGTGCGTCGAAGACCAGCACGTCCTCGACGGACGGCAGCAGTTCGGCGGCCGCGCGGCCGGCCGGTGACACCAGCATGTCCAGCCGGTCGGCGGTGTGGGCGAGTGACCGGACGGCCGGCCCGGTGATCAGCACATCGCCGTCGCTGTCCAGTCGTACCCCGAGGACCCGGTTCATGCCGCCACCCGTTCCGCGGGGCGAGCGGCTGTCGCCGGCTCTGCGGTGCCTGTGCGAACGGCGGTTGCCATGTCCACGGCGTCCCGAAGGGAGCTGGCGACCAGGTCCGCGCGGTCGATTTCGACGGCCAGCGTCACCGGTGTCGGCACCAGGACCCCGGTCGCTCCGGCGGCTCGCGCCGCCAGCATGTCCGCCTCGATGTCGCCGATCACCGCGCACTCGAACGGGGCGACGCCCAGCGCAGCGGCCGCCCGAAGGACCATGCCGCCCATGGGTTTACGGCAGACGCAGCCGTCATCCGGGCCGTGCGGGCAGATCTCCCACACGTCGAACGGCCCCAGCTCGTTCTCGATCCGACGGTTGACCGCGGTCACGTCTTCGGCGGTCAGCAGCCCGCGGGCGATGCCCGACTGGTTGCTGATGACGCCGATCCGGATGCCGGCGGAGCGCAGCGCATCCAGCACCTCGCGGGCACCGTCGACGACCCGAACCTTGTCGGGGTCGCCGTTGTACGGCACGTCATGGACGAGAGTGCCGTCCCGGTCGAAGAGCACCGCGGCGATCGGAACCGGCCAGGCCGGCGCCGAGAGTCCATGTCGGGCAGTGCCGGTCAGTCGGTGGCCCACCGCCGCGAACGGGATGACGGCACTGGTGGTGGCCATCCGGCGGAACTCGGCGGGCCATACCTCATCGCCCGGACGGGGCCCGGGGACCAGCCGCCGGCGGAGGAAGTCGGCCGTCAGCAAGGACCAGCCGGCAGCGAGCACGGCGGCCGCCCGCGGTCGCCGGCCGAGCGCCGCGGTCAGCGCGCCGGCTGCGGCTCCGACAGTTGCGACGTGCCAACGGAAACGGCCGCGGCCGGTCGCGGCGGCGTCGCGCCAGTCCCGGCCGTACAGGGCCCGCAGCAATGCGTCATCGGCTGCCCCGGCCTGCAGCCGGACGGAGACCAGGTCGTCCGCCGGCCTGACCGGATGTGTGGTCAGCCTGCTTCCCCTGGTCAGCCGCCAGCCGGCCCGCTGCACCCGGAGCGCGAGGTCGGCATCCTCCCGGTAGGCCCTGGGGAAGCGTTCGTCGAAACCGTGCACCGACTCCAGAGCCGCACGCCGGTAGACCATGTCGGCCGTGATCCAGGCGGCGTTCTGCAGGCCGGCCGTGTTCCGCTCCCAGTCGGTGGGCCGGCGCCACTCGGGCAACGGCACGACCAGTTCGGCCTGGATGCCGCCGACGGTGTCCGCTGCCAACGCGACGTCGGCCGCCAGGCACTCGGCCCAGTCGTCCCCGACCTCGACATCGTCGTCCAGGAACGCGATCCACGGCGACGGCGCGGACCGCCAGCCGGCGTTGCGGGCCGCTGCCGGCCCGCGGCCGCCGGACCGCACGACCTGCACCGGCCACGGCAGTCCGGTCGAGGCTTCATCGGGGATCCGCAGCGGGGCGTTGTCCGCCCCGTCGAAGGGCCGATCGTCGACGAGCACGACCTGCTCCGGCACGGGACCGCGAGCGGAGGCGACGACGAGCCCGGCCAACAACCGGTCCAGCGACGGCCTGCCGATGGTCGGGATGACGATCGAGTACTGGATCTCCGTCACCCGGAGGCCGTCCCGAAGAGCGTTCCGCGGCGCACCAGGTGGGGCCCGAGGACCAGCAGGTCGACCGGGGCCGAGCCGAACAGTTCCAGCGCGTCCCGCGGGTCGTCGACCATCGGCCGGCCGGCGGTGTTCAGGCTGGTGTTGATGACGACGGGAAGGCCTGTCCTGGCACGGAACTCGCGCAGCATCGACGCCAGCCGGGGCTGCGTCGCCGCGTCGACCGTCTGGATCCGGGCGGTGCCGTCGACGTGCACGGCAGCCGGGATCCGGTCCCGCCACTGCGGCGCGACCTCGTGAACGAACAGCATGAAGGGACTGGGGATCGGCCCGCCGGAAAAGATCTCCGCGGCGTCCTCCAGCAGCACCATCGGCGCCACCGGGCGGAACTGCTCCCTGCCCTTGACGTCGTTGAGCCGCTCCAGGTTCTCGGCGCGGCCGGGATGCGCGAGCAGTGACCGGTGGCCGAGCGCCCGCGGACCGAATTCGCTGCGGCCGTCGAACCAGGCGATCACGCCGTCCGCGGCCAGCACGTCGGCCACCTCGCCGGACAGGTCGTCCGGAGTGCTGAACGGGACATTCGCGGCGCGCAACCAGGCCGCGAGGTCGTCGTCGCGCCAGCCGCGGCCCAGGGCGGCCGTGCTCATCGTCGACGGTGGTTCGTCGTTGTCGGCCGACACCTGCAGTGCAGCACCGAGCGCCGTCCCGGCATCGCCGGCGGCGGGTTGCACCCAGACGTCCTCGAAGCCGGTTTCGCGCCAGATGCGCGAGTTGGCGACACAGTTCAGTGCGGTGCCGCCGGCCATCGTCAGCACCTTCTCGCCGGTCTGGTCGTACAGCCACGAGGCGAGGTCGACCAGCACCTCTTCCAGTCGGTGCTGCACAGAGCACGCGAGGTCGGCATCGTCGCCGCCCCAGCTGCCGTCATCGATACGCGGCGCCGACCACTTCGACCAGTCGGGCACTTCGGCGACAAAGCCGCCGTTGCCGTCCGCGTAGATGGACTCGCGCAGTTCTTCGAGGAACCGCGGACGGCCGTAGGAGGCCAGCGCCATCACCTTGTACTCATCGCTGCTGCGCAGGAAGCCCAGGTGCTCGGTCAGCGATTCGTACAACAGCCCCAGGGAGTGCGGAAGTTCCTGCGAGGCAAGGATCTCCAGTCGACCGTCGACATACCGGCCGCCGAGGTGCGAAGCCCGCTCGCCGCGGCCGTCAAGGACCAGCACGGCACTGCTGCGGTGCGGTGCGGCCAGCCCGGCCGATGCCGCGTGCGCGACGTGGTGAGGGACGAATCGCACGGCTTCGCGATCCAGCCCGGGAAGCGCGGTCGCGAGGAATCCGGGGGCGTTCTCGGCATAGGTGACGCGCAGGTGATCCCACGGATCCGACAGGCCCATGGAGTCAGCCGGTTTCGCGAGCGCCGGGTCGAACGAGTAGGCGACCGCGTCGATGTCCTGCGGACGCAGGCCGGCCTCCGACAGGCACCAGCGCATCGCTGCTTCGGGGAGTTCCCAGGCCGAGAACGGCACCGGCCGCTTGCCGTGCTTACGCCGGCTGAAACGTTCCTCTTCGGCTGCTGCCACGATTTCGCCGTCGATGACCAGAGCGGCCGACGGGTCGTGAAAGATGGCATTGACACCGAGCACACGCATGCGTCATACCTCGTGTGGGACGAACCGTGAAGCGCTGCTTTTTAACACTCCGGTAGTCATGTAGCCCGGCTCGTCGCGGTTCAAACCGTCCGGCAGACGCCGTGCACCCGCCCCCAGCGCCGCATTGGGCCGCGCTGCTTTCGAGCTGTGAGTAACTGGCCACTGGCGGTGAGGGACCGCGGTGGGTCAGCGGCGCAGCCAGGTGTCCTTGGAGCCGCCACCGCGGGACGAGTTGACCAGCAGGCCGTCCGATTCCAGGGCGACCCGGCTCAGTGCGACGTCGGGAACGGTGACGGCACCATCCGGGCCGGCGAGCGCGAACGCCCGCAGGTCGACGTGCCGCGGCCGCAGCCCCTCCGGCGTCAGGGTCGGATGCGAGGAGAACCGGATCACCTCCTGCGCGATGAACCGCTCAGGGGCGGCGGCGACCTCGGCCCGCATGGAGGCGACCTGCTGCGCAGTCAGGTCGGGGCCGATCATCACCCCCGCGCCGCCCGACCCGTCGACGGGTTTGACGACCAGTTCGTGCAGCCGGTCCCGGACCCCGGCGTACTGGGCGGGGTCGGCCAGTACCCAGGTGCCGACATCACCGATCAGCGGGTCCTCAGCCAGGTAGTAGCCGATCATCGTGTGTACGAACGCGTACATCGCCTTGTCGTCCGCGACGCCGTTGCCCGGCACGTTGACCAGGGACACCGAGCCGGCCGCCGCTGCCCGGGCCAGCATCGCATTGACATCGGGCGACGTCGCCGGGCCGACGACGATCTCGTCATCCCCGAGTCTGCGGTACAGGACGTCGAGACCGACCGACAGGCCGTCGATCTCGGTCGTCACACCGTCGGCGTCGCCGCGCAGGTCCGCCGGGGTGACGACCGGGACCGCCATCGCGTCGGCGAGCAGGCGGTGTTCGTACCACGCGGAGTTCTCCGGCCCGTCGGACAGCACCGCGACCTGTGGAGTCGGCCGGCGGCACCCCGGCGGCGCCGCCGCGGACAGTGCCTCGTGCAGCGCGCCGCCCACGGTTTCGGGGGAGAGCAGGTTCCGCCACGGATGCAGCATCGGCAGTGCCGCGGCGGCGGTGCGCCGATTGGCCACCGCGTATCCCAGGCCCGACGGCACCCGCAGGTTGTCCTCCAGGACCACCCATTCACCGGACGGTGCGTGCAGCAGGTCGAACCCGAGGACGGTGGCCCGCGGCCGCCCGCCGGGCGCCAGATCGCGCGCAGCAGGGAGGAAGCCGGGGCAGTTGTGCACCACCGCTGCCGAGATCACCCCGTCGCTGACGATCCGCGCCTCGCCGTACACGTCGGCGAGAAAAGCGTTGAGTGCCCGGGTTCGCTGCCGCAACCCCGCGCCGATGGTGGTCCAGTCCGCTGCCGACAGCACCCGCGGGACGGGATCGAGCGGGAAGGGCTGCTCGCGGAGTTCACCCTCGACGTCGGCGATGAAGGAGATGCCCTCGGTGACCCGCACCCGGTCCAGGTCCGCCGCTGCGGCGCGGAGCTTGTCGATGCCGGTGCTCTCCAGCGCGTCAACGATGTCCCGATATCCCTCCCGCACCCGGCCTTCCGGGGTGACGGCCTCGTCCAATGGTCCGGCGGGGTATCCCTCGAGGATCGCGGGTGCATCGGTGTCGGCGGGGTCGGCAGTCACTGGAGCCACCTGGTGTGCCACTCGACGATCGATTGGGTGGAGGAGATGCGGCCGTCGTGCCCGACGATCGTGTGCCCTTCCCCGGGCAGCAGCAGCAATTCGGTGGGCACGCCGGCGGCCAGCAGCGCGGCGTGTGCCCGGACGGATTCGCCCACCGGGACGTTCGTGTCCTGCTCGCCGTGCACCAGCAGGGTCGGACCCTGCACCAGGTGCAGGGAGTGCAGGGGTGAGAGATCGGTCAGCATCGCCCTGTCCGTTTCGGGATCGCCGTACTCGGTGACCGAGGCCGCAGCCATCCATGGTTCCGTTTCGCGGAAGAAGCTGAGCAGGTCCGACATCCCGGCGTGGCTCGAGCCGGACGCGAACAGTTCGGGCCAGCGTGTCAGTGCTATCAGCGCCAGGTAGCCGCCGTAGGACCAGCCGTGCACGCCGATCTGGCGCGGATGGGCGATGCCGGCGGCGATCAGGAAGGCCACCGTCGCCGGTACGTCCTGGAAGGACGATTCCCGGCGGGCGAGGTCGTCCATCGCGGTGAAGGCGCCGCCGAAACCGGTCGAGCCGCGGACGTTCGGCGCGAAGACTGTGATGCCGACGGCCGCCAGCGACTGGATCAGGATCGAGAAGGCCGGCCGCTCCTGACTTTCCGGGCCGCCGTGCAACAGCACGACGGTCGGTCCCGGCGCGGTGGTGCCTGTCGGCCGGTAGAGCAGCCCCTGCAGGGCCAGCCCGTCCAGCGAGCGGTAGGTGATCGAGTCCGGCACGACCAACCGCTGCGGGTCGAGTTCGGGAACAGGGAGGCCGGTGATCCGCCGCGGGATCTCCGGTTTCCTGCCCGGCTCGCCCGGGTGGAACAGGTCGACGTGATAAAGGCTGCGCGGGGCAACAGGTTCGGTGAGCTCGAGGATGCCGGACCTGCTGTCCCGCGGAATCGACCACCCGGGTATCACCCGGTCGCCGATGTCCACCCGGTACCGCACCCGCCGCGCCGTTTCCGCGCCGGGAACTCCGGAACCGGCGGACGGGAGGTCGGCCATCTCGATCTCACTGACGCCGCACACGTTCCAGATCAGCAGCGCCTCGAGATCCCCGCCGGTGGGATCCGGATCGGCGCCGGTCGGGGCGCCGCGCAGGATGGCGTAGGACTCGAGGTCGGCGTCCTCCCGCGCCGCCAGGATCCGCAGCCGCCCCGGCCTGCCGTCGGGGAGCAGGGGGACGACGCCCAGCGCGGCCCGATCCCGTCCGGCGGAGGTCCGCAGGTAGACGGCGGTGCCATCCGGGGAGAACCTGCCCTCCTCGGCGAGATCCGTTCCGGGCTCGGGGAAGTCGGCCGCCAGCAGGCGCATCGGTGGGGCCGGCGGTGCGGTGTCGATGTCGCGGGTCCAGTCGTCGGGCAGGTCGCCGAGCACGAGGTGGCGGCGTCCGCGGGTGCCCCGCCGGGCCAGGAACCGCCGCCCGTCCGGGGACACCGACGTCACGGTGTGGAAGCCGCCCCTGGTCACGATCCGGACGGTGCGCGAGGTGACGTCGACCAGGCAGACGTCCGCGTCCGGGCCTGTGCCGTCGGCCATCGAGAAGGCGTAGGTGTTCGGGATGCTCGTCCAGCAGCCGGCGAAAACCGTTGCGAGCGGGTCCGTTCCGGCGAGCACCCTGGCATCGGTGCCGTCCGGCCGGATGGCGTGCAGCTCGGCGCGGATCAACCCGTTCGGTGAGACCAGGTAGGTCAGCCATTCACCGTCCGGGGACCACGCGACGGACACCACCTCCTGATCGGGCAGCGAGACGGTGCGCGGGGCCGCGTTCGCGTGTTCGCCGGACGCGTCGAGCTGGGCGACCTCGAGGCGCGGAAGTCCGGACCGATCGGTGACGTAGGCGATGCGGTGCCCGTCCGGGGACAGCGAAGGGCACCACGCCCCGACGACGCCGGCGATCTCCTCGACGATCGCGGCGATGTCGGGTCCCGTCGACCGTTCCGGAACCGACGGGAACGAGCTGTCGAGCACAGCGTCAGCCGATCCCGAGCTTCTGCAGCCACATCTCGAGCAGCCCGAGCTGCCAGAGCTGGTTGGAACCGAGAGTCGTGCGGTGGGTGTTCGGCGCGTCCAGCAGCATCTTCACGTACTCCGGCCGGAAGAGATCGCGTTCCCTGGCGGCCGGTGCGGTCAGTGCTTCACGGACCCGATCCAGATACGGCCCCTCGAGGTTGATGATCGCCGGTACCGGGAAGTGGCCCTTCTTGCGGTCGATGATGGCCGCCGGCAGGACCTTGCGGGAGGCCTCCTTGAGCACACCCTTCCCGCCGTGCGCCAGTTTCAACTCCGGCGGGCAGGCGGCGGCGAGTTCGGCGAATTCGTGGTCCAGGAACGGTGTCCGCGCCTCCAGTCCCCAGGCCATGGTCATGTTGTCGACCCGCTTGACCGGGTCGTCGACGAGCATGATCTGCGAATCGAGCCGGAGCACCTTGTCCAGTGCGGTGGTGGCGCCGGGCCGGGAGAGGTGCTCCCGCACGAAATCTCGGCTGGGGTCGTCGGGCGTCAACCAGCGCGGCTGCAGAATGCCGGCCATGGTGCGGTGATCGCGGTCGAAGAAGTGCGCGGCGTACACGTCCAGCGCCTGCTCCGGCGGTATGCCGTCGAGCGGCGGATACCAGTCGTAACCGGCCAGCAGCTCGTCGGCGCCCTGGCCGGACTGCACCACGGTGACGTGCTTGGACACCGCTTCCGACAGCAGGTAGAACGCGATGCAGTCGTGGCTCACCATCGGCTCACTCATCGCCTGCACCGCGCCGTCCAGGCCGTCGAGCACGACCCCGGACGGCATCAGCAGCTGATGGTGGTCGGTGTCGAACTCCTTTGCGACGATGTCGGAGAATTCGAACTCGTCGCCTTCCCGGTCGCCCACCCGCTCGAACCCGATGCTGAACGTCTGCAGCCCGTGCTGCCCGGCGTCGGCCAGCAGGGCGACGATGACGCTCGAGTCGATGCCACCGGAGAGCAGCACCCCGACCGGCACGTCGGCCACCATCCGGCGCTGCACAGCGGTCTGCAGGGTCTCCAGCGTGAGCTGCTCCCAGTCGTCCTCGGTCAGCCCGGCGTACGCCTCCTGGCGTGCGTGGGACGGCGACCAATACGTCAGATCGGTTGTCCGGCCATCCGGTTCGACCGTCCGGACGGTGGCCGGCGGCAGCTTCCGGACACCGGACAGGATCGTCAGTGGTGCGGGAACGACGGCGTGGAAGGTCATGTAGTGGTTCAGTGCGACCGGGTCGATGGAGGTGTCGATGTCGCCCCCGGCCAGCAGCGCCGGCAACGACGAGGCGAAACGCAACCGGTTCGCCGTGTGCGACAGGTACATCGGCTTGATGCCGAGGCGGTCCCGGCCCAGGATCAACCGGCCGGTGTCCTGCTCGAGGATCGCGAAGGCGAACATCCCGAAGAAGTGGTCGACGCAGCGCACCCCCCAGCGGTGGTAGGCCTTGGCCAGCACCTCGGTGTCCGAGGTGGAGAAGAACCGGTAGCCGTAGCCCCGCAGTTCCTCGCGCAGTTGCTTGTAGTTGTAGATGCAGCCGTTGAAGACCGTCACCAACCGCAGTTCGGCGTCCACCATCGGCTGTGCGCCGGTCTCGGAGAGGTCGATGATCGCGAGCCGGCGGTGTGCCAGCGCGACCGGTCCCTCGTGCCACAGGCCGTGCCCATCCGGTCCGCGGGGCTCCATGACGGCGGAGATGCAGGCGACGGCCGGAACATCGGCGGCGCCGCCGTCGAACCTGAACTCACCGCTCAGTCCGCACACGATGTCCCCTTTTCCTCATACCGTGACCGCCTGAACGCGATGCCGACTCCGCGGTGGGTCGAAGCTACACGGCGCATGTTTCGCGGATTTAACCTGCGGAACCGGTCATCTCATCTCTTTCGGCATCATCCAAGTCGTCCAGGTCGTGCTGGCCGCCGGCTTCGCCGTCCTGGTTGCCGAGCCCCGGCAGCCGTCCGGTGCTGACCAGTTCCTCGGCAAGTACGGCCAGCTTGCGATTGTGGTGTTGCGAGTAGCGGCGCAGCACCGCGAAGGCGGAGTCGGGGCTCAGCCCGAACCGCTCCATGAGGATGCCCTGCGCCTGGCCGATCAGGTTCCGCGAGTCGATCGCCTGCCAGAGGTTCTGCTCCGTGCGGGAGTACGCCAACACCACCGAGGCGTGCGCGGCGATGATCCGCGCCGCCTCGACGTCGCTGTGGTCGTAGGTGCGGGGCTGCAGCGAGTACAGGTTCAGCGCGCCGAGGGCACTGTCCGTGAACAGGTGCACCGCCATGATCCCGGCGACCCCGAGCTCCGCCGCCCGCGGCGCCCAGCGCGGCCATCGGCCGTCCGCGATCAGGTCCGGGACGACGAACAGGCCGTCGGTCCATACCGCGTCCAGGCACGGGCCCTCGTCCAGCTCGTACTGCAGGCTGTCCGCCGCTCTGACCAGATCGTTCGACGAGGCGACCGTCGTCAGCGATCTGTTCCGGCCGAGCAGGGTGATCGAGGCCGCGTCGCAGGGCCCCGACTCGGTGGCCATCTCGATCGCCGCGGTCGTCGGATCGACGGCTGACCTGCGGGCGGCGGCGCGCCGCACCGCCTCGGCCAGCGCCGTCGCGGAAGTTCGTTCCGGCGGCTCGGCGGGCGTGCTCATCGGGAACTCCCATCGGTGGTCGACCATCGCCGACCGTTCTTCGCCGACCCCTGAGAGTGATCCCCGGAGCCGGATGATGCAAGACAGCACCGTCCGGACAGGCACTGCGTGGGACCGGCGGCCGCATGGATCCGGGGTCGAAAAAAGGGCCGCCGATGGATGAATCCATCGGCGGCCCCGGCCCACCGGCGCACGGCCGGCGGGAACTGCAACTGTCAGCTGGCCGGCGGGCTCAGCACGGTGTCGATGAGGTAGACGGTCGCGTTCTTGGTCTTGACGCCGCCGCAGATCACCTTGGCACCGTTGACCTCGAGGTTGTCACCGGAACCGGTGACGGTCAGCTCGGCACCGTTGGCCGTGGCATGGGTGCCGACGACGTCGGTCGGCGAGAGCTGGCCGGGGACGACGTGGTAGGTCAAGATGCCGCTGAGCAGCTTCGCGTCGGTGGTGAGCTTGGTCATCGTCGCGGCGTCGATCTTCTTGAAGGCATCGTCGACGGGTGCGAAGACGGTGAACTCCCCGTTGTTCAGGGTCGTGACGAGGTCGACGTCCTTGTTCACCTTGCCGGAGACGGCTGCGGTGAGGGTGGTCAGGATCGGGTTGTTCGACGCTGCGGTCGCCACCGGGTCCTGGGCCATTCCGTCGACCGAGCCGGCACCTGTCGGGACGGCCTTGGCGTAATCGGCACAGCCCGCGCCGACCAGGGCGGGAGCGGCCATCTCGCCGGAGGACATGGCGTCTGACGACATCGCGCCCGACTCCATCGCCTCGGACGACATGTCGCCCGACTCCGTGGCGTCGGAGGTCATCGCGCCGGAGGTCATCGCCTCGGACGTCATCGCTTCCGAGCTGGCCGCCGAGCCGGCGGCGGAGGTGCTGCTCGATGCGGTGGTCGAATTGGATCCGCAGGCGGCCAGTGTCAGGGCCAGTGCGGCACCTGCGACCAGGGTGAGGGCGCGCTTCATCATCATGTGTGCTCCTTGGAGAGTGGGCGCCGAGTGTCGGCGCCGGGGTGGTGAGGCTTGTCTGCTCACAGGTGAGGCTGCACCGGGTGACGATGCAGGTACTGCGTGTTACTACCGACCCATTGCTCCCTACGGATGCGGTGCGGGGCGGTTCGTTGCGCGGGTTTCCGGTGTACGCGGCTGCGTCAGGCGGTCACGGTGACCGATCGGGAATCCCATCCCGTCGCGCCGTCCGGCATCACCCCCTGCACCTGATCGGTCTGCGGCCCGGTGGGATCGACCGCCCGGCAGCGGATGGTGTGGGTACCGCTGGTGGTCGCGTCCCACTCGTAGACCCACTGCCGCCAGGTGTCGATGCTGACATCGCCGGAGAGGGTGGCGTCCTGCCACTCGCCGTCGTCGATCTGCACCTGCACACCGGTGACGCCGCGATGCTGAGCCCACGCCACACCGGCGACGGCGACCTTGCCCTTCGAGACCTGCTCGAAGCTCTTGGGCACGTCGATCCGCGACGAGGTCTTGATCGGCGCCGTGGCGGACCATCCGCGGTCGGTCCAGTACGCGTTCTGATCGGCGAAGTTGGTCACCTCGAGGTCGACGACCCACTTGGTGGCCGAGACGTATCCGTACAGTCCGGGAACGACCATCCGGACCGGGAAACCGTGCTCCACGGGCAGCGGCTCGCCGTTCATCCCGAACGCCAGCAGGGCGTCCCGGTCGTCGGTGAGCGCCTCGATGGGCGTGGTGACGGTGAACCCGTCGGCGCTGGTGGACAGCACACAGTCGAATCCGGCCTGCGGGCCGGCCATCGCCAGCACGTCGGCGATCCGGACGCCCTGCCAGCGGGCGTTCCCGGCCAGGTCGCCACCGATCTCGTTGGAGACGCAGGTCAGGGTGATCATGCGCTCGACCGTCGGCATCGCGACCAGGTCGTCGTAGGTGAGCGTGATCTGCTGGTCGACCCCGCCGTGGATTCGCAGCTGCCAGTCGTCGGTGGTCACCCGCGGCACCGCGAAGGCGGTGTCGACGCGGTAGAACTCGGCGTTGTCGGTGACGAACGGCGTGATGCCGGGGACGTCCAGCCTGATGGCGGCGACGTCGACCTTCTCGACCTCGACAGGGGTGGGAAGGGCGACCCGGTCGCGGCTGGCGGCCACCTCGGCGGAGCTGGGGATCCAGCGGGTCAGTGCGCCGGCTGCGACGGCGACCAGGGCGCCGATTCCGGCGATCTTGAAGAACTGCCGGCGGCTCGCCGTCGCGGCAGCGACACTCCTCATCGGGTGCGTCGCGGAACCGGCCCGACCCATCGGATGCGACGCACCGGTCAGCAGCGCCTTCGGGTTGTCGTCGGTGGTCGTGGCGGTATCGGTTTCCGGGCCGACTGTGCCGGTGCCGGTGCCGGTGCCGGTAGCGGTACCGGTGACTGCGGCCGCGGCCGGCGATGCAGCAGCGGGGTCGAGCTGGCGCCGGAAGACGACCACCAGGAAGTAGATGCCGGCCGCGCCGCCGATCAGGATCGGCAGCACATCGAGGATCGAGGCGCCGGTCCGGCTGAGGACGGCAGCGGCGGTGACCAGGATCAGCGCGCCGGTGATGGCGACGGCAAGCCTCGGGCTGCGTCTGCCGATGATGCCGATGACGACCGCGACCACCACCAGGGTGATCCCCATTCCTGCAGTCAGTGCGTTCTTGTCGTTCTCACCGAAGGTCCGGATGGCGAATTCCTTGAGCCACTCCGGAGTGAACTGGATGAAGGTCTGGCCGAGCGAGAAGATCGGAGCGGAGGGCGTGTTCAGCAGGCCGAACCACTGACCCAGGGCCGCCAGCAGCTCTGCCAGTCCGATCGCGATGCCCATGGCGATGACGCCGACCAGTGCCGCCGCGGCGATTCCGGGCCGCCACGGCTGCCGGTCCTCCGGGGCACCGGTGCCCGACGCGGGGCCGGGACGCTCGGTGCTGGGGGGCGTTGATCGGGTCATGCCAGGGATTCGCGCTCCGGCAGCCTCCGGATGGGCCGAACGTGGAGAAACTTTCACGGGCTGCTGCGGAGTCGGCTCGGTCACGCTTTCATCGTCCGCCTCCCACGGGCGGATCTACCGGTGTGTCACCGTTTCGTAAGGAACGGTCCGTTGATCGGTGGCCGGCCCTACCTGTGCCGTCACAAGATCATCACGAGCAATGAGCCATCCGGGGCGGGCTCCGTACCGAACCACCACCACAGAACACCCGCCCGGTGAACCTTCGAGCCGGGCCGAAAGGATGAGCCGATGCCTCCCCCGGAGTCCTCCTGGCAGGACCGGTCCGCGCCGGGAACGGCGCGGCGGTCACTGTCCGCTGTTCCCGACCCGCCGACTGGCCTGCCCACCGCAGCCGAAGACCTTCTCCGCCTGACCGCAATGGGTCGTCAGGACGCCTTCGAGCGGCTCTACGACACGTTCGGCGCCCGGGTGTTCGGCCTGGCGAGGCGAATCGTCCGCGACCCCAGCCAGTCCGAGGAGGTCGCCCAGGAGGTCTTTCTCGAGATCTGGCGCCGGGCAAGCCGTTTCGACGCCGGAAGGGGTTCGGCAACCTCCTGGATCATGACGTTGACGCACGCCAGGTCGGTCGACCGGGTGCGGTCAGCACAGGCATCCGCCGACCGCGACGCCAAGGTGGCGCACGCCTCCACCGAGCGGGACGTCGACTCGGTCGTGGAAGCGGTGGAGTCGGCGTTCGAGCGGACCGCCGTCCGTCGCTGCCTGAAGACGCTGACCGAGCTGCAACGCGAATCGGTCACCCTCGCCTACTACAGCGGCTACACCTACCGCGAGGTGGCGGAACTGCTGACGGTTCCGCTGCCGACGATCAAGACCCGGCTCCGGGACGGCCTCATCCGGCTGCGCGACTGCCTGGGGGTGGCGTCATGACCGCTGATCCGCACCTGGACACCGCAGCCTTCGCACTGCACGCCGTGCCGGCCGACGAGGTGACCGAGGTCAGAGATCACCTCGACTCCTGCGAATCCTGCTCGGCCGAGCTGGTCGGTTTCCTGGAGACCGCCGCGCTGCTCGGCTCCGCCGCCGCCGAGGTGCCGCCCGCATCCCTGCGTCAGGCGATCATGGCCCGCATCGCCGTCACCGCGCAGCTGCCGCCGCTCACCGGTTCGTCACCGGTCCGGCCAGTTGAGCCGGCGGAGGAAAGTGCACCGCCACCGTCCACACCGGAACCTCCGGTCACACCCGGCCCGCCCGCGCGCGAGAACTCGGGCAGGCCGCGCGGACGGCACGCCGCCGAAGACAAGCCCGATGGAGAAGTCGTCAGGCTCGAGTGGTACCGGCGGCCGGCAGCGCTGATCGCGGCCGCTGTTGCCGCGGTGGTCATCGGCGCCGGAACCTTCGTCGCGGTCAACCGGACGGGCGATGACAACGAGGCCGCACCGACCCCGGAGCAGTGCATCGCGCAGGCCGCGGACCGGACGCAGATCACCCCGGCCACCGGCCGCGGATCGGTCAGTTACGCGCCGTCCTGCGGGGCTGCACTGGTGGACGTCACCGGCCTACCGGCTCTGCCGTCGGACCGCACGTACCAGCTGTGGGCGATCGCGGGCGAGCAACCGCGTTCGCTCGGCGTTCTGCCGGAGGCCTCGGCCGGCCAGCAGCAGATCGTCGCGGCGCAGACCCAGGCCGGCGAGAACGTTGTCGCCATCACCGCCGAGCCGGCCGGTGGGTCCGCACAGCCGACCCTGCCGATCCTCTGGCAGGCGACGCTGGCGTCCTGATCCGGCGCGGTCGACCCGGTGCGCTCCGGGCTGGGTCGATCGGGTGTGCTCGCCGAGCGGGCCCGGGTCGGGTGTCCCAAGATTCGGGGGATGCCCGACCCCGCCCGGATCCGGAGGACACCCGCACGATGAGAGCCTGGCAGCAGCACCGTGGAGGGCCACCCGGCCGGCCGAAGGTGTGGGCTTCACGAGCCCCCCGATGAAGGTCGCCGCGCTCGTCGTCGGGTGCGACGACTATTCCGACGTACGCCACCGCGCCGGCCCCGAAGCAGGCTGGGAGAGCGCGGTTCTGGACGCATTGGCGATGCGCGAGTGGTTGCTGATCGAGGGCGGCGTCGCGCCGTCGGACCTGCGGATGCTGGTGAGCGCCGGCCCTGGGACGACGCTGCCGGACGATGTCCGGGTCGATGGTCCCGCGGATCACGGCCGGCTCGCCGCGGAGATCGACCGCCTTCTCGGTAGCAGCTCCGGCGACCGGCTGTACGTCTACATCGCCGCACGCGGATGTCCCTCCATCCGCGCGACATACCTGGCGCAGCCGCTGATCCTGCTACCGGTCGGGGACTCGCCGGTGGCGGACGTGCCGGTGGCGGACTCCGGGAACACGCCGGCCGCAGCCGTCGGGGTTGCGGTCGAGGAGCTCGCCGGATGCCTGGCCCAGATGGACTTTCGTGCGGTGGTCACCATCATCGACGCCGATCGCGGCGCGCCCGGGCTGCCCGGCCCGCACCCGGCGGTGCGCTCGCTGGAGCGCACCGCGGCGCCGAGAAGACGCGCGGGCACGGCGATGCAGTTCCGGCTCGAGACGTTTCCACCCGCCGGGACCGACGGGCTGTCCGGCCGCGAGAGGACCGGTCGATTGACGGCGGCGCTGCTCGCCGCGCTGAGTGTGGACGGTCCCGGTAGCGCCGCGGTGGGCGATCGGATGGGCGTTCGATGGTCCTCGCTGGAGCCGTACCTGACGTCGGTGCTGCCCGTTACCCCGTTCGTGACCGGCCCGAATCCGTCGCTGGTCCTCGCACCGTTCGCGGCGGCCGTCGACCGGGACGGCCCACGCGTGAGCCAGGTGCCTCAACCGTCGGACGGGTCGGCGGTGCAGGGCCCGGCGGTGCAGGGCCCGGCGGTGCAGGGCTCTTTCGGGCAGGACTCGGATGTGCCGCCGGTGCTGGCATCGGCGGCCCAGGGAGATGTGCATCTGCGCTCTCCGGACCCGAACGCGATGCTGATCATCGAGGACGGGTCCGGGGCGAGGTGCGCGGTCGGGGTGGGCTCGATCGCCGGGCGGCTGCCGGTCGGTGCCTACACGGCGGTGCTCGCGGACCCGTGCGGCCGGGATCCCCGTGTCCCGCTGACGGTCCGGCCGGATTTGCTCACCGAGCTCGCTCTCGCGCCGCGTCCGCGTGCCGACGGCTTCCGGGTCACCGGGGATGGCAGCCTGACCTGGTCCTCGCCGGCCGCGCAGCTCGCACTGGCGACTTCCGGGGTGTGGGCGCGGGGACACCAGTCCTTCCTGCTGATCGGCGGGGCCGCGTCGGTGCCGTCCGCGGAGCTGTTGCTCGACGGGTTCCCGGACCGCTTCGCGTCGCACGGGGTCCTGCCGGCCGGCGACGGCGAGTCCGGCCGCAATTGCTGGTGGGTGGCGGCGCCGGTGCACGGGCCGTGGCACACCGTCGGACTCGGCGAGCACAGGATCACCGTTCCTGCGGCCCCTGATTCGGTGTCATCGGTCGCGATCACCGCCGTGGGGACGACCGTCGCGTTGTTCGACACCACCCATCCGGAACCGGCGGAGATCGCGGCGCAGGACAGGGTGCAGGAGTACCTGGCGATCGCCCGGCTGGGCGCCGCCGACCTCACGTCGAGGTCCTCCGTGCAGACCGGCCAGCGGTGGCCGTGGGGAGCCAGTGCGGCGGTCCGTCGGTTGATCGACCGCACACGGTCGTCACGGCCGGCCGGTGGGTCGAGGGGTGGTCCCCCGGCCACCGCAGACCTTCCTCTGATGTCCGTCGACGGGAACGGAGCGGCCGGCACCGGATCGGAACCGCCTTACGAGTTCCGCGCGGAAGTGCCACCTGGTCTGCGGCGGCTGCTCGTCGGCGGTGGCCCGTGGGCGGTGTGGCTGGACTGGCCGCCCGCCGGTCCAGCCCTCGGGGTTGCAGGACTGCGGTCCGGGCTGGGAGCCGGCTGACGCGTCTGCGTCAACCGGAGTCCGTCAATCTGAGGCCGTCAATCTGATTCCGTAGGCGGAGTCCGTCATCCGGTGGCCGTCGGCGCCGGCGCAACCTCGGGTGACGGCTCTCTCGGCGGCGGCCCGGATTCGACGATGATCATCGCGGCGAGCATCAGCCCGCCGCCGACCGCCATCCGCCAGGTGAGTGCCTCGTGCAGGAAGAGGATCGAGAACAGCGCCGCCCAGGCCGGTTCGGTGGCCATCGTGATCGCCGCCCGTGACGGAGCGAGGTGGGCCTGTGCCCAGGACTGCACGATCATCGCGACCGCGCCGGAGACCACGGCCATGTAGAGGATCGCCAGCCAGTCGAAACCCGTGCTCGGCAGGACGATCCCACCGTCGACGACGAACGCCGCCAGCACGCTGACCAGCGCCGTCACGGTGAGCTGCACGGTCGCCAGGCCCAGTGCCTCCCGGGCGTCGGACCAGGCGCTCAACCCGACGATGTGCACGGCGTAGATCAGCGCCGACGCGAGGGTGATCGCCTCGCCGAAGCCGATCGACAGCCCGTTGAGTCCCAGCAGGGCGAGCCCGACGGTGGCGATGCCCGCGCCCAGCCACACCCGCCGGCCGATCCGGCTGCGCAGCAGCAGCGCCGCGCAGAGCGGCGTCAGCACGACGTACATGCCGGTGATGAAGCCGGAGATGCTGGCCGGGGTGTACTGCAGGCCCACGGTCTGCAGCAGTTGCGCGATGCCGTAGGCCACTCCGAGCCACAGCCCGCGCACCAGTGACCTGCGGGACAACCGACGCAGCGCGGGGAAGAAGACGATGATCATCAGCAGGGCGGCGAGGGAGAACCGGACGGCCAGGAAGTTCACCGCCGTCATCCGGTCGAGCAGGGCCTTGGTCAGCGGGAAGCTGGAGCCCCACGCGGCGGCGACGGCGAGCAGCCCGAACAGCGCCCACCCGGTGGTGCGGGTGGACATCGACAGGGGAGCGGGCACGACTGTTGATGGTGCCCGACGACGCGCCGGGCGGTACGGGCGGGAGGTCCGTGCAACCATCCACCGGACACGGTCCGTCCAACCATCACAGCGGGAGGCTCGGTGAGTCCGGAGGAGGAGGCGGAATTCTCCGCGTACGTCACCGCGCGCCGTGATCGGGTGCGGCGGACGGCCTACCTGCTGTGCGGTGACTGGCACCGGGCCGACGACCTCACGCAGATCGCCTTCGTCAAGCTCTACGGAGCGTGGCTACAGATCCGTGATCGAGCCGCGCTCGATGCCTTCGTGCGGAAGTGCCTGGTCAGGGCGACGGTCGACGAGTCGCGACGGCCCTGGCGGCGGGAGCGGGCGGTCGAGGCACTGCCGGAGGTGTCGGACGAGAGCTTCGCCGGGGACATCGCGTCCGGGGTGGTCGACCGGCAGCTGATGCGTCAGGCGCTGGAGGAGGTGCCGCCGGGTCAACGGGCCGTGCTGGTGCTGCGGTACTACGAGGGAATGGACGTCGCGGGCACCGCGACGGCGCTGGAGTGTTCGGAGGGCAACGTGAAGTCGCAGACCGCCCGTGGTCTCGCGGCGCTCAAGGCCGCGCTGGCCCGGCTCGGCACGGCGACATCGGGAGGTGAATGACGGTGCGGGACGGACAGGGAGACGACCCCGAAGCACAGACGCTTGCCGGTTTGCTCGCCGACCTGGCGGACGATCCGGAGGCCCCACCCAGCACCGTGACGGCGGCTTCGGTCATCGCCGCGGCCCGGGCCGGCCAGGCCGGTCAGAGCGAGCGGCCGGCCGACGATGCGCCGCGGCGCGGGTTGCGGGTGATCGGCGGCGGTGCCGCCGGGACCCCCCGGCGCCGCACCGGGCTGATCGCACTGGTCGCCGCGGCGTCGGTGGCGGCGGTCGCAGCGGTCGTCATCCCGCTGACCCTGAACACGGGAGCGACCAACACATCGGCGCTCGGCGGCCGGGAGGCGGCCGCCGATTCCCAGTCGGCCACTGCGCCGACGGAGGCGGCGATGCAGGCGGCTCCGGCGCCGCCCGCGGCGGATCTGTCCGCCCCAGCGGCGTCCGACGTCGGTTCGGGCAGCGCACATTCGGGCAGCGCGAATTCGGGCGACGCGAGTTCGGGCAGGGCGAATTCGGATGCGGCGGGGAGTGCCGCGGGCAGTGCCGAGGCGCAGCCGGACGCCGCCGAGCCGGGCTCGACCACCGCAGAATCCTGTTGGCCGGCATTGAGTCCCACGGCTGCCGCGGCCCTGACGTCAGCCCTGCCTGCCGGGGCGTTCGGGAAACCGCAGCCGTTGCTGCAGGACTGCGGTGCGGACCCGGTCGCCGGGGCCAGTCTGCCCGGCACCGGTCCGGGCACCGAGCTGGTCGTGCGGGTGTCGAAGGCCGCAGCCGGAGCCTGCGCGCGCGCATCGGGCGAGGCGGTCAGCCGATGCGTCGCGGCGGGTGACGGTCAGTCGGCTGAGGGCGAGTATGTCGGCACCGATGCGGCCGGAACCGTCACGGCCTTCGCCTACGGGGACGGGTTCGAGGTGGCCGTCGGTGGTCCGACCGCGTCAGCGGGTGTGCCAGCGGCGCCGACCGGCCTGACCACCGCGCAGTTGCAGTCCGCCGCCGGGGCGCTGCTCGACGCGATCGGATAGCGGGTGCTCGCCGCACCACTGAGCACGGCGCGGCTGGAGCTGGAACCGCTGCGCGTCGATCATGCCGACGAGATGTCCGTGGTGCTCGGCGATCCCGCTCTGTACGCCTTCACCGGCGGCGAGCCGCCCGGCATCGACGAGCTCCGTCAGCGTTACGCCCGGCAGGTGACCGGCCGGTCGGCGGACGGCGGCGAGTGCTGGCTGAACTGGATCCTGCGCCACGACGGACGCGCGGTCGGATACGTCCAGGCCACCGTCACGGCGGAGGAGGGCTGGACGACGGCGGACGTCGCGTGGGTGGTCGCCACCGGCGCGCAGGGCAGCGGCTTCGCCGGAGAGGCAGCCGCCGCGATGATCGAATGGCTCCGGGTCAAGGGGGCCGACGTCATCACGGCGCACGTGCATCCCGAGCACGCGGCGTCGGCGGCGGTGGCGCGGCGGGTGGGTCTCGCGCCGACCCCGCACATCGTCGACGGCGAGGTCCGGTGGATCCTGAAGCGATGACATCGTTGACCAACTGGTCCGGCAACTACAGTTACCAGGCGCCCCGGCTCCATCGGCCGGGCTCCGTTGCCGAGTTGCAGGACATCGTCGCGGGCGCAGAGCACGCCAAGGCCCTGGGCAGCCGGCACTGCTTCAACGACATCGCCGACACTCCTGGCGATCTCATCGACACCACCGGTCTTCCCGACGACATCCGGATCGATGCGGGGGCGGACGGGACCGGCACCGTCACGGTGTCCGGATCCATCAACTACGGCCGGCTCGCCACCGCCCTGCAAGCGCGGTCCCTGGCGCTGCCGAACCTGGCCTCGTTGCCGCACATCAGCGTCGCCGGGGCGGTCGCCACCGGCACTCACGGATCAGGCGTGCGGAATCAGGCGCTCGGCGGCGCGGTGCGCGCGCTGGAATTCGTGCTGGCGGACGGCGAGTTGCGGACGCTGACCCGCGGCGAAGAGTTCTTCGACGGCGCGGTGGTCTCCCTCGGCGCGCTCGGCATCGTCAGCCGGGTGACGCTGGACGTCGAACCGACCTTCGACGTCCGGCAGGACGTCTTCGAGGACCTCCCGTGGTCGGCGCTGGAGGAACACATCGCCGACATCGTGTCCTCGGCCTACAGCGTCAGCCTGTTCACCGACCTGCAGGGCGACACCGTGACGCAGGTCTGGTGCAAGACCAGAATGGGCGAGAACGACTCCGGGTCAGCAGTTTTCGATTCCGCGGGGCGGGTCCGGGAATCGTTCTTCGGTGCGACTCCGGCGACGGTGGCCCGGCATCCCCTGCCCGGTCTGCCCGGTGACGTCTGCACCGGTCAGTTCGGCATCGCCGGCCCCTGGCACGACCGGCTTCCGCATTTCCAGCTCGACTTCACCCCGAGCAACGGCGACGAGGTGCAGACCGAGTACCTGGTCGCCCGGGACCGCGCGTCCGAGGTGGTCGCCGCGCTGCGCAAGATGGCCCCACGGATCGCCCCGCTGCTGCAGGTCTGCGAGATCCGCACCGTGGCAGCCGACGATCTCTGGTTGAGCCCCGCCTACGGCCGCGACACCGTCGCGTTCCACTTCACCTGGCGACGCGAGCAACCGGCGGTGGAGGCGTTGCTGGTCGACATCGAGACTGCCATCGTGGACTGCCACCCGCGCCCGCACTGGGGCAAGCTCTTCGCGGCCGACGCTGCCGCGCTGACCACGGCCTACCCCCGGCTCACCGACTTCCGTGCGCTGGCCACCGAATTGGATCCCACCGGGGTGTTCCGCAACGCCTACCTTGATCGGTTGGTGTTCACCGGCTGACCGATCACTGTTTCGCCTTGGTGGCACATCCGCAGCCTGCCTGAGTCTGCTCGGCGTCCCCGGCCAGATGTGGGCGGGATCAGGCGTCCGTTCGGCGGCGAAGCTGATGGCATCTTCGGTCAGCTCAATGGGCTGACGCCGCCCATGAAGGGTCGATCGTTACGCGGGAAGTCTGCGCCGGGGCCTTCCTTGAACTTTCCGCAGGAGATGCATTCGCGGAACTGGTACTTCCGGTTCTCCGGGTTGTCCTGGTTGACGGTGCGGAAGTGATGGCGTCCGAGCCGGCATGACAAGGTCTTCGTCGGAGCGAGGACTTCGTCCCCCTCAGCGGCCTGCAAGGCAGAGCGCAGGTTGATCGCCCCGGCCAGCGCGCTGGCAGCCTCCGCAACCTGTCGGATCCAAGGCAGCCCGACGATCTCGGCCCGGTACTCATCCCTCCATCGATCCCGGGGCTTCGCGGGTAGCGGTAGCACGCTCAACGCGATCAGCCCCGCCGCGATCGGGGTAGGAGTGCGGATGAATCCCGGTGACAACTCGTTCACGACGTCTCCCCGAGCGGACGCAAGCGGCCCAACGGGCGAGCACGTCGAGCGTAGGCCTCTGCGAGCGAGCCACGGGCGAGGGCTAATCCGTGCTGGCTGATCCGGTAATAACGGCGCCGCGGACGTCCCACCTTCAGCGGATTAACGTTCTCCCAGGCGCTCTCCACCCATCCCAGAACTTCCAGCCGGGCCAGGATCGGATGCAAGGTGCCACTGGGCAGTCCGGCCTCTGCGGACAACTCCATTCCGTAACGCTCAGCCGCAGGGTCCTGGATCAAGGCGCGGAGCACCGCCTGTGTCGCCAGAGTCATCCTGGGCATGTCCGTACCCATACGTCTTATTCTACCTAGGGGAGCAAGAGGTGGAGGCAAACGTCCGCCACGCTCCGGTCGGACTTTCACTGCACCTCGGAGTCGCCTGTGTCTCCGAGAAGTACAGCAGGGCCGCCGGTGCCCATGATCGGAGTGGCGCGGGCTCAGCCCGACAGCAGCAACGCCACGGTCAGGACGATGATCACCGCGCTCGACACCAGCCCGGTGACGAGCCGGCCGGTGCGTCCGGTGAGCATCCGGCCGAGCGCCACCCCGCCGCCGACGAGCACCAGTTGCCAGCTGGCCGACGCGAGAAAGGCCGCGATGACGAAGACGGCCGATGCCCCGGCACCACCCAGGCTGTTCGCCTTGCTGCCGAGCACCAGTGCGCTGAAGTACAGCACGGTGACCGGGTTGAGCATCGTGATGCCCAGCAGGGACGAATACGCGCGGCCGGCCGTCAGGCGCCCGGGACCGGTCGGCGCCAGCTCCCCGGAACGGTGGTCGCGGATTGCCGTCCAGGCGATGCGGGCGGCCAGCACGAGCAGCACGACGGCGGACGCCCAGCGCAGCGGGGTGGCGATGCGGGTGATCACGTCGGTCAACGCCGCCCCGCCGATGACGGCGAGCATCGCGTAGAGACCGTCGGCGCTGGCCACTCCGAGCGCCCCGGCCGCGCCCACCCGAGCAGACGTCCGCGCGGTGAGGGAGACGAGATAGGTGGCCACCGCGCCGACCGGGATGGCGATGCCGTACCCGGCCAGCAGGCCGGCAACCAGGGCGGCGGTCACCCTGGGCCGAAGACGGATCGCCGGCACCGCCGCCGCGCCTGCCCGAGGGCGGCGGGCGGCTGGGTGCTCGGCGTGGGCATCCCGAGATGCTGACGGGTCCCCGTCCGGCGGGCAAACGAAAACCCTCGGCTCGACCTCAACGCCGGAGGTCTCCTCGCCGTGTGGTCGGGCGCCGTTGATTGAACCGTTGCCTGGCACTCGGCGGTGATCCGGGCCGCCTCTGCCAGGCACCGGTTCGGTGAAAGCCAGGCGTCCGCGGCTGGGACAATCGACCGGTGAGCAAACGTGCAGTGGAGAACGTGCTGGCCCAGCGGTACGCCTCGCCGGAGATGGTGGCGATCTGGTCGCCGGAGGACAAGATCATCGCGGAGCGCCGGCTGTGGCTCTCCGTTCTCCGGGCCCAGACGGCGCTCGGCGTGCAGATCGACGACGGCGTCATCGCCGCCTACGAGGCGGTGGTCGATCAGGTGGACCTCGCGTCCATTGCGGCCCGGGAGCGAATCACCAGGCACGACGTCAAGGCGCGGATCGAGGAGTTCAACGCGCTGGCCGGTCATCAGCAGGTGCACAAGGGCATGACGAGCCGCGACCTGACCGAGAACATCGAGCAGTGGCAGATCCTCACATCCCTGCAGCTGGTCCGCGACCGGTGCGTCGCAGTCCTGGACGGGCTCGGCCGACGGGCCGCGGAGTTCTCCGACCTCGTCATGGCCGGCCGTTCGCACAACGTCCCGGCGCAGGCCACCACGCTGGGGAAGCGGTTCGCCTCGGCCGCCGACGAGGTGCTGCAGGCCTACTACCGGGTCTCCGACCTGCTGGACCGGTACCCGCTGCGCGGCATCAAGGGACCGGTCGGCACATCGCAGGACATGCTGGATCTGCTCGGCTCCGCCGAAGCGGTCGCTCAACTGGAACAAGCTGTGGTGCAGGAGTTCTCGCCGTCCGGCGCGGTGTTCGCCAGTGTCGGACAGGTGTACCCGCGGTCGCTGGACTACGAGGTCGTCTCGGCACTCGCGCAGCTGGCGGCGGGGCCGTCCTCGCTGGCCACCACGATCAGGCTGATGGCAGGGGCGGAGCTGGCGACCGAGGGTTTCCAGCCGGGGCAGGTCGGATCCTCGGCGATGCCGCACAAGATGAACGCCCGCTCCTGCGAGCGGGTCTGCGGGCTGACGGTCATCATCCGCGGCTATGCCTCGATGGCCGGGGAACTCGCCGGGTCGCAGTGGAACGAGGGCGACGTCTCCTGCTCCGTGGTGCGGCGGGTCGCGCTGCCGGACGCCTTCTACGCGATGGACGGCCTGTTCGAGACCTTCCTGACGGTGCTGGACGACTTCGGCGCCTACCCGGCCGTCATCGACCGCGAACTCGAGCGGTACCTGCCGTTCCTGGCCACCACCAAGGTGCTGATCGCCGCGGTCCGCGCGGGTGTGGGGCGGGAAACCGCGCACGAGGCGATCAAGGAACATGCCGTGGCCGTTGCCCTTGCCATGCGCGAGAAGGGTCAGGTCGACAACGATCTGCTCGACCGGTTGGCGGCGGACGACCGGCTGCCGCTGTCCCGCGCCGATCTCGATGCGCTGCTCGCCGATCCGTTGTCGTTCACCGGACTCGCCGGCCAGCAGGTGACGCAGGTGCTGGAGCGGGTCGCCGAGGTGGTGTCCGCGCATCCGGAGGCAGCGGGCTACCGACCGGGCGCCATCCTCTGACCCGACCGGTGTGACGTGACGGCACCTGACGCGATCACTGACCAGACCCGGCAGCCCCGCCGGCTCTTCGACAGCCACCTGCACATCGTCGATCCGGGCTTCCCCCTGGTCGAGAACCAGGGTTTCCTTCCCGAGCCGTTCGGCTGCGCGGACTACCGGGCGAGCGTCCGGAGGTTGCCCGTCATCGGCGGGGCCGTGGTCTCCGGCTCGTTCCAGGCGTTCGACCAGTCCTACCTGATCGCGGCGCTGCGCACCCTCGGCTCGGGCTTCATCGGCGTGACCCAGCTGCCGGCCGATTGTCCCGACGACCAGATCACCGCCCTGCACGACGCGGGCGTCCGCGCGGTCCGGTTCAACCTGGTTCGCGGTGCGACCGTCCGGCTTGACGACATCGAGCAGCTGAGCCGCCGCGCGTACGCGATCGCCGGCTGGCACAGCGAGTTCTACGTCCGCAACGCCGATCTCGCCGAACTACGGCCGCTGCTCGATCGGCTGCCGCGGATCAGCATCGATCATCTGGGCCTGACGACGGACGGCTTGCCGGAGCTGCTCCGGCTGGCCGGGGCCGGCGCATCGGTCAAGGCGACCGGCTTCGCCCGGACCGATCTGGATGTCGTCGCGACGCTGCGCAGCATCCATCGGGCACATCCCGGTGCGTTGATGTTCGGCACCGATCTACCCGGCACGCGGGCCCCGCGACCGTTCCAGGTCGGGGATCTGAACCTGATCACCGCGGCGCTGGACCCGGCCGATCATGACCGTGTGCTGTGTGGAAACGCTCTCGCCCTGTACCGGCCGGCAGTTGCATCGCATTCTGTGACTGATGTCGAGCATGCTCTCCGAAGATCATCCGTTCGTGGAGGGGTAACACGAGGGTGATGATTGCCGCAATCTTCTCGTGCAGGGACAAGTGCAGTAGTGTTTTGCCAACACCGCTCTTGGTCAGGCCCGCACGGGTCACGTCTCATCAGTCGCAATACCGCTCCAGCGGAATCGTCGCCGAAGAAATCATCAGTCCTGCTCGGGGTCGTTCGGTCGCATGACCGCGCGTAGGCCGGACTGAACAGGAAAACGTCGGCGTTTTCCGCAACAATCCTGCTGTTGACAACCCTGCTGTGACAGGGGCTCTGCCTGCATCGGTTTCCGGAACAGGCACTGCCTCTGTTGGCGACACGACCCTGTTGGCGACATCGACTCCCGGCGCCAGCGCCGGTTAGGGGAGGAAGCATGACGGATCAAAGCCCGGTATTCACCGCGGTTCAGGAAGATGCCACATCCTTCTGCATGGATTGGCCGGTGTTCCAGGGTAATGGTTCAGCCGAAAGACAATTCCGCGGCGCGGTCTTTGTGCTGGATTGCGGGGGCATCCGGGTCAGCGATACCCCGATGGAGGCGCCCAACGACGAGGCCGCCGACGAGGCGCTCCAGCAAATCGGGTGGGTCCGCTGCGGCAATTGGCAACGCGACGGATTCGGTCGGCAATCGGCTCCGGTGAAGGCGATCCGGGTGCAGGCGCCGGCGCCGCGCGGCGACTCCTGGGACGAGCTGCGAGCGGAGCGCATCGGATCGCTGGTCGACGAGGCTGTTTTCCACCTGTCATGAGTTCGCTGCCCTGAGTTCGCCTGCTGTTGAGTGACGGCCCTGGTACGACGAATCCCCCTTCTGCCCGCGGGCGGAAGGGGGATTCGGCTGTAAAAGCTTGGTGCACCGCTCGTGATCTTGGCCCGGGGGCAGATCGATCGGGCGGGATGAAGCCGAAGGGATGGACGGACGGCGCCATCCATCCCTTCAGGTCTTGCCGGTGATCCGGCTGTGACTACTTGACCAGGACTACTTGACCAGGACTACTTGACCAGGACTACTTGACCAGGATTACTTGACCAGGACTACTTGACCAGGATTACTTGACCAGCCCGCGAGCCTGGCTGACCGAGGCGTCGACCATGTCGGTGACGGCCTTGGCGTTGCGCCGGGTCAGGTCGCTGATCGAGTCGTTCTTCATGGCGTCGACGAACTGGATCGTCGCGTCGAGGTAGCGCTGCACGGCCTGCTGGTAGGTGTCCAGCGACTGGCTGGCGACCTGGGCGAACTGGGAGGTGAAGGACTCGCTCCACTCGCGGCTCTTCACTTCGGCCTTCTTGATCTCCTCCGCGTAGACGGCGGTCAGCTCCTGGGTCTTCGCCTCTGCGTTCTTGACCTCTTCGGCGAAGGTCTCCATGAGCTCCTGCGTCTTGGCTTCGGCCTTCTTGACCTCGGCGGTGATCGTCTCGGTCAGCTCGGCGATACGGGCCTCGGCGGACTTGACGACGGGCGCCAGTGCATCTGCGGTGCGGTGCACCATGTCGCTCGCGGCGGCTGTTGCCTTCGCAACGGTGTCGTTGACCTGGGCAACCGCTGCCTCGGTGGCGGCGGTGCCGTTCTGCGCGGCCTTGGTGGCGGTAGCCATGGGGAACTCCTTCAACGTCAGACGGTGCCGGGAACCCGGCGCCTGTTAGCAAGATTAGCGCACATTCTTGCTAACTGAGCTAACGCGAGGTGTGACCGTGCCCACCGCCCGTCGATGCCGGCCCCGTCAGGAGCGCGCGGCGGCCGCCGCACGTTGCCTGCGGAGCAGCACAACGGCGAGGGTCGAGGCTGTACTGAACAGCGAGGACACCGCCGCCGGCCGATTGGCCAATCGGTTACCCAGCAGGTGGTCGACCGAAATCCGTCCGGGCCCGAGAAGCGCCAGGGCGCCGGCCGCGACACCGAGCACGGCGGGTACCTCGAAGCCGCCCTTGATCGACCGGCCGGTGTGCGCGGCGGCGTCCGCGCTGGCGGTTGCGGTCAGCGCCATGCTGCTCGCCGCCGCAGCGCCGGCCGCCGGGGTCGCCACTCCGAGAATCAGCATGACGCCGCCCACCGCCTGGCCGAGCCCGGATGCGAGGCCGGCTCGCCGTCCGCCGGTCGTCGTCGCGATCTCCGGATCCGCCGCTGCTTCCGAGGCGGTCGCCCGGCCGCGGTACCAGATCTGGATCTTCTGATATCCGTCGAGGGCGAGGACGCCACCGACACCTACTCGGACGACCAGTCGGAAAAGATCGCTGGACAGGGACGCCATAGGTGGGCTCCTTCGCTCTCGGGATGCCCGTCATCCTGCACCGGGCCTGAGTGTGCCGCTGTGGCGGGGGTCACGCTGGCTGCGGTAGGTGTGCACCTGTTACCCGGTCAGTGCCCACGCGCACCCACGTTCCGCGCCCGGCCCGCCGATCGACCTGCCGAGGACGCCCGCCGAACGGGCCGGAACGATCATTCGGCGCAGTCATGTTTGACCGACCGTGGTGCTGGATACCAACGCTCAGCAAGCGGGCGATTCCTGTCCGTCTGCCCACGGCCCTGATCCAACGCGGCCGTGGACCACACACTCCTAGGGAGAATGCACCATGCTCGGTCTCATCATCAGCCTGCTCGTCGTCGGGCTCATCGCCGGCGCTGTGGCGCGACTGCTCGTACCGGGAAAGCAGGACCTGTCGATCCCGATGACCATCGTCATCGGCATCATCGGGTCGTTCGTCGGTGGATTCCTCGGCTACCTGCTGTTCCGCAATGATGCGCAGGACGGTTTCTTCCAGCCGGCCGGAATCATCGGTTCCATCATCGGCGCGGTCATCGTGCTGCTGTTGTGGATCAAGTTCGGTGGGCGTTCACGCATCCGCTCCTGACCTGTGATGCGAGCGGTGCGCCCGAGAGCGCTCCGCAACGCGGCAATCCTGAAAAGAGCCCCGGCCGACTCGGCCGGGGCTCTTTTGCATCGCGTTTGCATCGCGCCTGAGCTGGATGACATCGCCGCACCTCGGCCCGCGCGGCGAGAGTCGACCGTGCAACGAATCCGGCTCGCCGAATTACCCCGTCGTCGGACGGGCTGTTGCCGAAATGCGGAGCCCGGTCGCGGTCGGGTCTCGGACACAGTCGGTCTGGTCGCTGGAAGCCGCGAGATGTGCTTGTTTGCACAACGTTTCGGGCATCTCGACCGACTGCACCGGAGCCCGCGCCACAGTTGGCCATCCCGCCGCGTGGTGCGCTGTGTCGCGGTGACGGGATTGTCGATACCGTGTGATCCACCAGTTGCTCGCGTGACAATCACACCGCAGTCCTCCCGGATTGTGGTGTCAACCGGAAGGAATGCCATGTCCTCGCCCCAGGAACAATTCGCTGCGGCAGTCCGCTCGACACAGGCCCAGGCCGTCGATGCGGTCGAGACGTGGACGCGCATCACCCAGGACGCATTCGGCAAGGTCGGGGACGTTCCCGCCAATGCGCCGAAGCCCGATCAGGTGATCGACCAGGTTTTCGACTTCGCCGAGAAGATGCTCGAGGGTCAGCGCGATTTCGCCAAGCGGATGCTGGGCATGAGCGAGCGGGTCGGTGAAGCCGCCAGGGATGAACTCGAATCAGCGGGACAAACGGTCCGGGGTCAGGTCGAGGCCGGGACCGAGGCCGCCCGGCATCAGGCCGAGGCGATCAGGGAACAAGCCGAGGCGGTCCGCGAACAGATCGAGGCCCGCACCGAGGCCGCCCGTCAGCAGGCCGAATCCATCCTCGAAGGAGCGCGGGAACGTGCCGAGGCGGCCAGCAAGGCGGCGCGTGAGCAGGCGGAGGCCGTCCTGCAGGTCGCCCGTCAGCAGGCGGAGGCAATTCTCGAGGCAGCTCGCGAGCAGGCCGCGGCGGTGAGCAAGCCGCTCGCCGGTCTTGCTGCGACCGCCGCCAAGTCGGCCGCCGACGCCGTGCCGGCGTCCTTCAAGCCGGCGGCGCCCGCCGCCGCCGCGCCCGCACCGAAGGCCGACACCCCCAAGGCCGGCCCCCAGACCGAGAAGGCCCCGACCGAGAAGGCGGCTGCCGAGGCGAAGGCGACAACCGCTGCGGTGCAGGACAAGCCGGTGCAGGACAAGCCCGCCGCCGAAAAGGCTGCCGCGGAGAAGCCTGCCGCTGAAAAGGCCGCGCCCGCTCGCAAAGCGAAGAAGGCGGACGCGTACGACGGCTGGACGAAGCCGCAACTGCAGGAAGAACTCGTCAAGCGCGGGCTGCCCAAGTCCGGAAATGTCGCCGAATTGCGCGAGCGGCTCGCGACGGGCTGATCGCGGCTGACCGGAGCGAGCGTCAGCCGCTGTCGGGAGTCTCCGGCGTCGAAGGGACCGTTGCGCCCGGTGCCGGGGCTTCCGTCGTCGGGGGCGTGGTCGGCTCGGACGTCGTCGGGGGCGTCTCCGTCGTCGGCGTGGTCTCGGTCGTGGGGGTCGTTTCGGTCGTCGGAGTGGTTTCCGTGGTCGTGGGCGTCGTCTCCGTCGTCGGCGTGGTCGGCGTCGTCTCGGTGGTCGGCGGCGTCGAGATCTCCGTCGTCCGTTCGGTGGTGGTCACCACCGACGGGCCCACCTGGCTGCTGGTGACCGGTGTCGTCACCTGCGGAGGTGTGGTGCCGCTGTTCTGCTGCAGCAGTGCGACGATCCCGACGATGATGCCGGCCGTGACGGCCAGGATCAGCAGCGTGATCAGGAAGGTCCGGCCGGCCGAAGGTTTCGGCTTCGCTGCCGGCGGTGGTGCGATGACCGGAACCGGTTGCGGCAGTGTGGCTGTCGCCGGTGGCGGAGCCGCGACGACCTCTGCCCGGCCGGTCAGCGCCGCCTCGACCTCCGCCGCCGTCGGCCGCCTTGCGGGCTCCGACTGGGTCATCGCGCGCAGCAGCGTCGGCCACGAACCCGGGAGGGTCGGTGGCACCACCGGATCGCGGAGCAGCCGGGCGACCGCGGATTCGACCGCGCTGCCCGGGTACTCGCGCCGCCCGGTGAGGCTCTCGAGCAGGACCAACCCGAGCGCGTACACATCCGTCGGCGGCCCGACCTGGGCGCCCCTGGCCTGCTCGGGGCTCAGGTACGCGGCCGTTCCGATGACGTCGGCGGCCGACGTCAGGCGTTCGGCTTCCAGCTCCCTGGCGATGCCGAAATCGCTGAGCTTCACTTCCCCGGTCCGCGAGATCAGGATGTTCGCCGGCTTGATGTCGCGGTGCACCAGCCCGTAGCTGTGGACGGCCGCGAGCGCGCCCGCGACAGCAGCGCCGACCCTTGCCACATCGGCGGGCGGCATCCCGTTCGGGGTGATCCGGTTGGCCAGCGTGCCGCCCTGGACGAGTTCCATCACCAGGTAGGTCAGGTCGTCGTCACCGGAGGCCCCGGGTCCGTGGTCGACGCCCAGCCGTGCGTCGTACACGGTGACCAGGTGCGGATGGTGGAGTTTGGCCAGCACCTGCATCTCGGTGCGCTGACGGGCGACGGTGGTGGCGTCACCGATGCCGCGGTGGAACACCTTGACCGCGACGGAGCGGCCGAGCAATTCGTCGGTGGCCCGGTATACCTCAGCGGTGGCGCCGCGGCCGAGCAACTCCTCGAGCCGGTAGCGGTTGTCCAGCACGATCCCGGGGACGATGTCCGGCGTCGGATCGGTGCCCGGTCCCGCCGCGGCCGCCGGGTCGGATCCCTGCGTCGCCGAAGGGTCATATCCCTGCGTCGCTGTCGGATCGAACTCCTGCGTCGCCGCCGGGTCGAAGGCCTGGGTGGCGGTGGGGTCGAAGGCCTGCGTCGCGGGAGGTTCGGATTCCTGGGGTCCGATCGGCCGGTAGGCATGCGTGGCTGCGGGGTCCGACTCGGCGTCGCCGGCAGGTTCGTCGTCGTCGGCTCCCACGCGGATCACACTAGTGGGTTGCTCCCGGGCGGCCGGGGGACCTGCCGGTGGCTGTGATGGACTGGTCGACTGTTGAGAGGAGATCCGATGCCCGAATCGGAGTTCACCCGGGTAAGCGTGCGCGCGCCGGACGGCGCCAACCCACTGCTCGAACCGTCCGACCTGCCCTTCGCCCTGCCGCCGTTCGGCCGGATCACCGACCGGCATTTCGCCGAGGGATTCGAGGCCGGGATGACCGAGCACCGCGCCGAGGTGGACGCCATCATCGCCAACCCGGACCCGGCCACGTTCGAGAACACCATCGTTGCGCTGGAGCGGTCCGGGCAGACCCTGCAGCGGGTGTCGGCGGTCTTCTTCAACCTGACGTCGACGAACTCCACCGACGCGCTGCGCGCCATCGAGTCGGAGTACGCCCCGTTGCTGACGGCGCATTCGGACTCGGTGAAGCTGGATCCCCGTCTTTTCGCACGGGTGGCGGCCGTCTTCGAGGACGAGCAGCAGGAGCCCGCTCTCGACGACGAGTCGGCCATGCTGGTCCGGCGCTACCACCTCGACTTCGTTCTCGCCGGGGCCGGTCTGGACGATGACGGGCGCACCCGGCTGGCCGGACTGAACCAGCGCCTCTCGACCCTTTCCACCCGCTTCCAGCAGAACCTGCTGCAGGCCACCGAGGCGGCGGTCCTGCTGCTCGACTTAGCCGACGATCTGGACGGGGCGAGTCCCGACGCGGTGGCGGCGGCCGCCGGTGCGGCTGCGGCACGCGGACACGCCGGCAAGTACGCGATCACCCTGGTGCTGCCGACCGGGCAGCCGCTGCTGGCCGTGCTGCGCAACCGTGACGTCCGCCGCCGGCTGTTCGAGGCATCGACGACCAGGGCGAGCGCGGGAGAGCACGACAACGGGCCGGTCGCGATCGAGATCGCCACGGTCCGCGCCGAGCGGGCCAGGTTGCTCGGGTTCGCCACCCATGCCGACGCCAAGGTGGCCGACCAGACGGTCAAGACCAGCGCGGCGATCGACGAATTCCTGGCGAAGCTGGTCGGCCCGGCGATGGCCAACGCCGACGCCGAGGCCGAACTGCTCGCCGCGGTGGCGGCGAAGGACGGCGTCGAGCTGCAGCCGTGGGACTGGGCGTACTTCTCCGAGCGCGTCCGCGCCGAGCGCTACGACGTCGACACCGCGGCCCTGCGGCCCTATTTCGACCTCGAGCGGGTGCTGCGGGACGGTGTCTTCGCGGCCGCCCGTCAGCTGTACGGCATCGAACTCGTGCCCCGTACCGACCTCGCCGGCTACCACCCGGACGTCCGGGTGTGGGAGGTGCGGAACGCCGACGGCTCGACCATCGGCCTGTTCCTCGGCGACTACTTCGCGCGGGAGGGCAAGCGCGGCGGGGCCTGGATGACGAACTTCGTCGACCAGTCGTTCCTGTTCGATCTCGCGCCGGTGGTGGTCAACGTGCTGAACGTGCCGCGGCCGCCGGACGGCGAACCCGCCCTGCTGACCCTCGACGAGGTGCGCACCCTGTTCCACGAGTTCGGTCATGCGCTGCACGGACTGTTCTCCCAGGTCCGCTATCCCAGGCTGTCGGGTACCGACGTCCCGCGGGATTTCGTCGAGTTCCCCAGCCAGGTCAACGAGATGTGGATCCTGTGGCCGGACATTCTCGAGCAGTACGCACGGCACGTCGACACCGGTGAGCCGCTGTCCGCGGACGTCGTCGCCAAGATCCGCGCGGCCGAGCAGTGGGGCGAGGGCTTCGGCACCACCGAGTATCTCGCCGCCACGGTGCTGGACCAGGGGTGGCACCGCATCGCGCCGGACACGGTGATCACCGACGTCCAGGACTTCGAACGGCAGATCCTGACCGACGCCGGGATTCGTCATCCGCTCGTCCCGCCGCGGTACCGGACCACCTACTTCCAGCACATCTTCTCGGGCGGGTATTCGGCCGGCTACTACTCCTACATCTGGTCCGAGGTGCTCGACGCGGAGACCGTCGAATGGTTCAAGGAGAACGGCGGTCTGCGCCGGGAGAACGGAGACCTGTTCCGCCGCAGGCTGTTGTCCGTCGGCGGCTCGGTGGACTCGATGGCCGCCTTCCGGTCGGTGCGCGGACGGGACGCGCGGATCGAGCCGCTGCTGCGCCGCCGCGGGCTGGACGGCGCGGCATGACGGGCGCGCCATGAACGGGACTCCCGATCCCGGCAACGATCCCCGCCGCGGCAACGACACACAGGCCACAGGTGGAGCCGCGCTGAGCGACTACCGGCACCTGGCGTCCGGGAAGGTCCGCGACCTGTACGAGATCGACGACGACCTGCTGCTGATGGTTGCCTCCGACCGCATCAGCGCCTACGACCACGTGCTGCCCAACCCGATCCCGGACAAGGGCAGGGTGCTCACCGCGATGAGCGTCTTCTGGTTCGACCTGCTGGCCGATCTGGTGCCGAACCATGTTGTCGCCGTTGACGATCCGCGTATCCCCCGGGAGGCGACCGGCCGGGCACTGCTGGTCCGCAGGCTCGACATGCTGCCGGTGGAGTGCGTCGCGCGGGGATTCCTGACCGGGTCCGGCATGGCCGATTATCAACGGACCGGTGCGGTCTGCGGCATCGCCCTGCCGGCCGGTCTGATCGAGGCCTCGCGACTGCCGGAACCGATCTTCACGCCCGCGACGAAGGCCGAGATCGGCGAGCACGACGAGAACGTGTCCTTCGATGCGGTCGTGACGACGGTGGGCGCCGAGCGGGCCGAGCAGCTGCGGGCGCTCACGCTGGCGCTGTATTCCAGGGCCGCCGACCACGCGGCGAGCCGGGGGCTGCTGCTGGCCGACACCAAGGTGGAGTTCGGGATGCTCGGCAACGCCATGGTGCTCGGCGACGAGGTGCTGACGCCCGACTCGTCCAGGTTCTGGCCGGCCGACGGGTACGAGCCCGGCCGGGTGCAGCCGTCGTTCGACAAGCAGTACGTCCGGGACTGGCTGACGTCGCCGGCGTCCGGCTGGGATCGCGCGTCCGACGCCCCGCCGCCCGCCCTGCCCGACGAGGTGGTCGACGCGACGCGGGCACGTTACATCGAGGCGTACGAACGCATCTCGGGCCGTTCGTTCGCGGATTGGCCGGGCTGACCGTCATCGGCTGAACGTCGGAGGCTGACCGTGCGGTCGCCCGCGGACGGACCTGCCGGATCAGTGGCCGGCACCGGCCAACTGCAGTCCGACGACTCCCGCGATGATCAGCGCGATGGAACCGATGGTCACCGCCGAGACCGGATCGTCGAAGGCCACCATGCCCACAACGGCCGTGAGGACCGCACCGATGCCGACCCACACGGCATACGCGGGCCCGACCGGCAGCGTCCTGAGCGCGAACATCAGACCGGCCATCGACGCGATCAGCAGCACCACGAACGACACCGATGGCCACAGCTTGGACAGGCCGTCGGAGGCCTTGAGCGACAGGGCCCACCCTGCTTCGAGAACACCGGACAACACCAGTACGAACCAGGCCACGACTCGTCCTCCTTCAGGTCCCCGATCGGCACAGGCCATTGAACCCGCGAGCGCCACCGTTCGCAGTGCCGCAGCACCGGCGGGGACCGACCGATGTCATCCGCAACGGATGAGACCGCGAGCCGCGACAGGCGCCGCGGGAAGCACTTTCGCGGGTCCGGCCGCCTGGTCTCATCCCGCACGAGTGGTGCCGGCAACGGGCCGGACGAGCACGCTGGGGAGGTAGGTTGTCCGCCCCGCGAAGGAGATTCCCATGGTCACCGACCAACGCACCAGCAGTCCTCCGAGCAGCGCCGCGGTCGGTCTGACCGTCTTCGCCGGCGCGCTCATGATCATGATCGGGGTGTTCCATGCCATCCAGGGCATGGTCGCCCTGTTCAACGACGAGTTCTACGTCGTCGGCGAGAAGTGGACCTTCGAGTTCGACATCACGGCGTGGGGCTGGGTCCACCTGCTCGGCGGCATCGTGATCGCGCTCGCCGGCTTCGCGCTCTTCACCGGCGCGGTGTGGGCGCGGGTGGTCGGCGTCATCGTGGTGGGGATCAGCGCAGTGCTGAACTTCATGTGGCTGCCGTACTACCCGCTGTGGTCGATCCTGATCATCGCACTCGACATCTTCGTGATCTGGGCGCTGACCGCGCACGGCCGCGACGTCGTCAAGGTGTGAACGACTCGGCAGGTGGGCGACTGTGGCGCCCACCTGTCGTCTTCATCGGGTCCATGTCTCCCAACGCCGAGATTCCGGTCGTCCTGCGACGACCGGAATCTCGGCGTTGCGCGGGTCAGCTCTTGGCCGACTCGACCTCCGGGCTGAAGTCCGCGCTGGTGTCCGACAACGGCGCCGCCGGGCCCTCGCCCGAACCGGTCGACCCGCCCCAGGTCCAGTCCCGGACCGACGGGATGTCGTCGCCGTACTGGCGGGTGTACCGCCGGGCGGCCGCCCGCTCGTCCACCATCTCCTGACGCAGCAGCGCCGCCGAGGACCGCAGCGACGGCACCCGGTCGATGACGTCGATGACGAGATGGAACCGGTCCATGTCGTTCATCATCACCATGTCGAACGGCGTCGAGGTGGTGCCTTCCTCCTTGTAGCCGCGGACGTGGATGTTGGCATGGTTGGTCCGCCGGTAGGTGAGCCGGTGGATCAGCGTCGGGTACCCGTGGTAGGCGAACACGACCGGCTTGTCGACGGTGAACAGGGTGTCGAAGTCACGGGCCGACAGCCCGTGCGGGTGCTCGCTCTTGTCCTGCAGACGCATCAGGTCGACCACGTTGACGAACCGGATCTTCAACTCCGGCAGCCGGTCCCGCAGGATGCTGACGGCAGCCAGGGCCTCCAGCGTCGGAACGTCACCCGCGCAGGCGATCACCACGTCGGGGTCGCCGTTGTCGTTGGACGCCCAGTCCCAGATGCCCAGGCCGCGGGCGCAGTGGTCGCCCGCCTCATCCGGCGTCAGCCAGTCGAACGACGGCTGTTTCGCGGCGACGATCACGTTGACGTAGTTCACCGAGGCCAGGCAGTGCTCGGTGGTCGACAGCAGGGTGTTGGTGTCCGGCGGGAAGTACACCCGGACGACCTCGGCCTTCTTGTTGATGACGTGGTCGACGAAACCCGGGTCCTGGTGCGAGAAGCCGTTGTGATCCTGCCGCCATACGTGTGACGTCAGCAGGTAGTTCAACGACGGGATCGGCCGCCGCCAACCGATCTCGCGGGTCACCTTGAGCCACTTCGCGTGCTGGTTGAACATCGAGTCGACCAGGTGGATGAACGCCTCGTAGCAGGAGAACAGGCCGTGCCGGCCGGTCAGCAGGTAGCCCTCCAGGATGCCCTGGCAGGTGTGCTCGGAGAGGATCTCGACGACCCGGCCGGTATGGGCCAGATGCTCGTCTTCGGGCCGGATCTCGCCCTGCCAGACCTTGTCGGTGACGGCGTAGACGGCGTCCAGCCGGTTCGATGCCGTCTCGTCAGGTCCGACGATCCGGAAGTTCTCCAGGTTGTCGGTCATCACGTCGAGCAGGTACTGGCCCATCACCCGGGTCGGCTCGTGGATCGAAGCGCCGGGCGCGGTCACCTCGACGCCGCGTTCGCGGAAATCGCGCAGCACCAACGGTTTCATCAGCAGGCCACCGTTGGCGTGCGGGTTCGCGCTCATCCGGCGGTCGCCGGCCGGGGCGAGCGCACTGATCGAGTCGATCACCTTCCCGTTGTCGTCGAACAGCTCCTCGGGCCGGTAGGACTCCATCCACTCCTGGAGCAGTTTGCGGTGGTCGTCGTTGTCCTTGGTGCCGGTGAGCGGGACCTGGTGCGACCGCCAGGTTCCCTCGTACTGCAGGCCGTCGATCATCTTGGGCCCGGTCCAGCCCTTCGGGGTGACCAGCAGGATCATCGGCCACGGGCGCCGCTCGGTCTCGCCGCGTTCCCGCGCACCTGCCTGGATGTCCCGGATCCGGGCGAGCACCGCGTCCATCGTGGTGGCCATCGTCTCGTGCAGGATCTGCGGGTCGTCGCCCTCGACGGTGAAGACCTCGTGGCCGTAGCCGGTGAGCAGCGCCTCGAGTTCCGGGCGGGTGATCCTGGCCGGAATGGTCGGGTTGGCGATCTTCCAGCCGTTCAGGTGCAGGATCGGCAGCACCGCGCCGTCGTGCAGCGGGTCGATGAACTTGTTGGCATGCCATGACGCCGCGAGCGGACCGGTCTCGAACTCGCCGTCGCCGACCACCGCCGCAACCACCAGGTCGGGGTTGTCGAACGCCGCGCCGTAGGCATGAGACAGCACGTAGCCGAGCTCGCCGCCCTCGTGGATCGATCCCGGTGTCTCCGGGGCGACGTGGCTGGGGATGCCGCCGGGGAACGAAAATTGACGAAAGAGCTTGCGGATACCCTCCTCGTCGGAGGTGATCCGCGGGTACACCTCGCTGTACGTGCCGTCCAGGTAGGCGCTCGCGACGGCGGCGGGTCCGCCGTGTCCAGGCCCGGCGAGGAAGATCGCGTTGACGTCCTGCTCGCGGATGATGCGGTTCAGGTGCGCGTAGATGAAGTTCAGCCCGGGGGTGGTTCCCCAATGGCCCAGCAGTCTTGGTTTGACGTCATCGGAAACGAGATCGCGGCGGAGCAAAGGGTTGTCGAGCAGATAGATCTGGCCGACGGCCAGATAATTGGCGGCCCGCCACCAGGCATGCAGGTCGGCGAGCTGTTGGGGCGAGAGCGTTGCCGTGCTGGTCACTGAATGGTTCTGGACTGCCGTATCGGTCACAAAGAACTCCTCGTGCGGGTGAGCACGTCACGGCGAGCCCGGGACGTCACACCCCAGCTTGTCCTACCCGGGTGTCCAAAAGAAGACGCGAAGGCATCCGGCGGGTGCCGTCAGCGGCCGGCCTCCCGCTGGGCGACGGCGGTCCGCACCTTGTCCGGGTTCCTGACGAGGTAGACGGCGGCGACCCGGTCACCCTCGATCTCCACCGTCGCCACCGTGTCCAGGACGTCGTCGTAGTAGAGGAGAGCGCCCGGCCGGCCGTTGACCATCGCTGGTTCCGTGCGCGAGACGGGCGGGTTCTCGCCGGCCATCATCTTGGTGCGCAAACCGATCAGCAGCCTCGCGACATGGTCGGCGGTGACCACCGGACGCATCGCCGCCCGGACCTTCCCGCCGCCGTCGGACAGCAGCACGACGTCGGGCGCCAGCACGTCCATCAGTCCCTGCAGGTCCCCGGTGGCGGCCGCGATCATGAAGTGCTGCGCGACCTCCGGCACGTCCGCCGTGCTCGCGGTGGGGCGTGGTCGCCGGGCCTGCACGTGGGACCGGGCCCGGTGCGCGATCTGCCTGACCGCGGCCGGCGACTTGCCGACGGCCGCAGCGATCTCGTCGTGGGCGAAGCCGAACACCTCGTGCAGCACGAACACCGCTCGCTCGTCGGGTGTGAGGCTCTGCACCACCAGCATCATCGCCATCGACACGGACTCGGCGAGGACGACGTCCTCGGCGATGTCGGGGGCGGTGACCAGTGGCTCGGGAAGCCATGGGCCGACGTACTCCTCGCGCAACCGGGATCTGCTGCGAACCCGGTTGAGGGCCTGCCGTGTCGCGATCCGGGCGAGGTAGGCGCGCGGCGCCCGGATTGCCGCCCGCTGCCCGTCCGGCAGCGCGGCCCACCGCAGGTAGCTCTCCTGCACGACGTCCTCCGCGTCGGCCACCGAGCCGGTGATCTCGTAGGCGACGGTGAACAGCAGGCCGCGGTGTTCGGCGAACTCCTCGGTGCCATCGGTGAGCGGCGGGTCGTCGAGATCCGTCACGAGGGCTCCCGTTGCTGACCGATCGGGCCGGGTCGCGTCGGCGCCTGCGGCACCCGGCAGGACTCGGAGAAACCCTGTGACGCCAGGCCGAGTGCGGCGTTGAACCGCGAACGCAGATTCTCCACAGCTACCATCATCGTCAGCTCGACAAGAGCCGCATCCCCGATGTCCTGCCGGAGGGCCTCCACCAGTTGATCGGTGGCGGTCGGCGGGGTGGCGGTCATCGCCTCCGCGTACTCGAGCACCCGGCGTTCGACCGGGGTGAACACGTCCGCGGTCCGCCACCGCGGCACGGCAGTGATCTTCACTGTGTCCAATCCCTTGGAATGTGCCTCGTGGTAACCGAAGTCGATGCACCAGCTGCACTCGATGGCCGAGGCGGCCGCCATCTCGGCCAGCGCTTTGAGCTGGGGGTCCAGCGCCTTCCAGCGGGCGACGGACATCTCGAACCGTGCGTCGGTGACCAGGACGCGGCGGTTGTGCGCCATCGCGAGCAGGTTGTCGGGCACCTGGCCGAACCGGCGCTTGGCGTAACCGGCGACCAACCGGTCGAAGAGGCCGCGCGGCTCGGTCAGCGGGATGCGTGCCCGCGCGCTCCTGACGTCACGGGGGACGGCTGGACCAGGGATGACGGGACCAGGGACGACGGGACCAGCGACGGCCGGACCCTGGACGGCGGTACCAGGGACGGCCGGGGTCTGGCTCGGCGCCGGGTTGGCGGCGGGGGAGGTGGGAGTGGAAGTGGTGTCTGTCATGACCACAAGACACCGCAGCCCCGGTGACTGTGACAGGTGCCCCGCTGCTGGCACACGAATGTGGCGCACCGGGAATGGAGCAGGCAAGTGTGAAGGGGTGGCCGCCGGTGGAACGGCGGGCACCCCTTCAACGGTGTGTCAGGGCATCAGGTGGAGAGGGTGGCCACCGCCGTCCCGCCCCGCGTCGACTGAATCAGGACCGATCGGACCTGGGTGGTCGGCCCCGGCTTCTGCCGGGCGGCCCAGGCGCCCAGGGTGTCGACCGGGAAGCTGCCCAGCTTGACCGGGGTTGGCCGGGTGGTGTCCCAGATGACGACCTGGGTCGCCGGCGACAGCACGCCGGCGGCGCCGTCGATCAACGAGGTGCCGTCGATCCGCAGTTCCGTGCCCAGCCGGTGACGAGCACCCGTCGACACGCTCAGCACGTCGGTCTTCACCGGGATCTCGACGACCACCGGCGTGCTGGCGGTGCCCGCCCCGTCCGTCACCACCAACTGGAAGACGATGGGCGTGGCGGTGGGTGACGGTGCTGTCGCCGTTGTCGACGTGAAGTACTTCAACGAGACGATCGGCTTTGCGGTGTTCGCACCGGTGATGGTCGCAGCGGGGCCGCCGCTCACCTGGGTCCAGGCGTAGCTCGCGGCGCCGACCGATGCGCTGCCGTCCAGCGTCACGCTGGTGCCGAGCCGGGTGGGGCTGACCGGGGCGATGGCGGCGACCGGGTCCGAGGCGGGGTTGTTCGGGGTGTTGTCGTTGATCGGACCCGGATCGGTCTCCGGCGGCACCGGCGGGAGGGCCGGGTCCATCGCCGGACCACCGGTGATCCGGACCGGGAAGACGACCGTCAGCCCGTTGGTCCCCTTGATGCTGACAGCGGGCGGTGGCGAGAGAACCGTCCACGTCTTCGGTTCGGAACTCTCCAGGGTGCCCAGGCCCGCCACCGTCAGAGGGTAGCTACCGGCGGTCGCCGCAACGGTCAACGTGCTGCCGTCGTAGTCGGCCTGCGTGACGGTGATGTCGCCGGTCTTGACAACCGCGGTGCTGACCGGCTTGTCGCTGAGATTCCGGATCGTCACCTGGGCAGGCCGGCCGGTCCCGGTCAACGCGATGCGAGCGTAGTGGCGGTCGGTCCCGTCGTCGTGGGTCATCGGTGTGGTCGCGAAGGAATCGGTGATCCCGTCGACCTGCAGCGCGGAGCCCTTGCTGGTGGCGAACACGTCCAGGTAGCCGCCGTTGATCACGGCACGGTCAGCGGTGACGCCGGTGTTGGTCGCGAGCTTGCCGCTGATGGTGAACTGGTCCGTTTCGAGAGCCAGTCCGCCGCCGGAGACGGAGAACTTGTTGTACCCGGCGAGGCCGCCGACCACCTTGTGGGCGACTGCCGGATCACCGGTGAAGCCGGCCGGTGCCTGCGGTGCGACGGCGGGGTCCCACGTGAGGAAGGGTCCGAAGTTTCCCTTCAGAGCGGCCTCGAAGTTGCCCACCGCGGGGGAGATGTCCTGGACCAGTCGGCCGGCGCCTGTGCCGTCGGTGTCGACGGTCAGCTCACCGAAGGGGTGCTTGATCGTCACCGTCGTGCTGCGCGGTGCGCCCTTCAGCACCACCCGGGTGCGGGCGAACACCACCTGTTCACCCTCCTCGGCGGGACCGTTCGCGAAGGCGGCCTCCAAGCCGAGGGTGAGCGTCGCCTTTCCGCCGCCGGGTAGGGTGAGGCTGCTGTCGATGAGCTGGTAGAAGAATTCCTCCGGGAAATAGTCCGGGAAGGAAATGGGACTTTCCGGATCGGGAACATCACCGGGAAGCAATCCGCACAGCGGGTTGTCCGGGTCGAGGCAGGGTTCCACCCGATTACCCGCGCTGTCGGCGTACCAGGTGGGGAAGCCATTGGCACCGTCCACCGGTCCGGCGGCGACGAGTCCGCCGGGATTCTTGACGGTCACCTGCGTGGTGGCCAGCGTATTGCTCGCCAGTCCGAGCGGCAGGACGACAACGGTTGTGAGCAAGGCGATCCGGTGCATCCAGCCGGGTCTGCGCTGCCCGTGTCGGGCAGCCCTTCGACCGCGGCTGTCCAGCGGGTCGTTCACAGTCATGTGGACTCCAGGTTGTGGGAGATACCCGGCGATGAGGAATCGACGGGAAGGAGAAATCGGCAGGTGATCCGACAGCGCTGCGGGCGGATCCACCGGCTGCGGCGTCGACGATCTACCTGCTCAGGATTCCGCTCCCGCGGCCGACCGGGAAGCCGCAGCGTAGGGGTCGGCAGACCCCCAATTTTGGGCGGCTGCTATCTCGCGGACGGCCCGCCCGCAACCGGCAGGGTCGCTACGATCGTCGTACCCCGGCTCCGTGCCGTCGTGAGAGTGAAGGTACCGCCGAGGCTCTCGACGCGGTCCTTGAGTAGGCGAAGACCCAGGTGGCCGTCCGCACGCTTGTCGACGTCGCGCTCGTCGATGCCGACACCGTCGTCGCTCACCCGCAGGCTGACCGACGGGGAGCCGGTGTCGTCCCGAAAGGTGGTGGCCATCAGCGCAACCCGCACCGTCGATGCTGCGGCGTGCTCGGCAACATTCGCCAGCGTCTCGCGCGCGACCCGGTACAGCGTGGTCACCGAGTCGTTGTCGAGGTCGGGGAGCGGATCGGCGACAACCTCGACGTCGATGCCCTTCTCGCGCAGCGGTACGGCCAGGTTGTCGATGGTGAGGGCCAGCTGGGCGGCGTCGAGGTCGGGTGGATAGAGGTCGACCATCAGTCGGCGGAGTGATCCGATGGCGTGCGTGACGGTGTCGTGCACGCTGCGCATCAGGTCCTGATAGGCGTCCGGGATGGCCGGTGCGATGGCACCCAGGGCGTACCCGACGCCCGCCAGATCCTGAATCGGCCCGTCGTGCAGGTCGGCCGCGACGCGCATGCGTTCCTTTTCCGATTCAGACAGCGTGCGTTTCAGCAGGGCGGAACGTTCCGCCTCGTGCCGGCGGACCCGGCCCGCGAGCGAGATGGCGATGGGCGCCTGGATGATCTGCAGGACCAGCAGCGGGATCAGCACGAGCGGCAGGATCGCAGCGAGCAAGGTGGTGGCGTTCTCGTTGACCCGTGAGTAATCGAAGTACGCCTCGAAGGCGAGCGGCGGCTGCCCTTCGATGTCCAGGGGCACGTAGACCTCGACGAAGCCGGGGTCGTCGTCGCTGAAGACCTCGTCGGTGGCCTCCGGCTGCTCCTCGAAATCGGAACTCCTCGCGTCGCCGTCGATGGCCGCGGCCACCTCCTCCGGCGCTTCCTCGATTTGGCCGATTTCTTCGGGCCGGTCGGAGTACAGCACCCGACCAGACCGGTCCCAGACGGTGACCTCGGTGAGATAACCGTCATTCATGCGGATCTCGATCGCCCGGTCGAGCTCCTCCCGCCTCGCCGTGTCGCCGCGCAGGGCGTCCTCCAGCAAGGGGGCGACCAGTTGTTTGGCGAGCCGGTCCGTGATCCTTTCCGATTCCTTGAGCGCCTGTGTACGGGCCACCGAGCGGCTCGCGACCACCGCGCCCGCGCCCACGACGGCCAGCGTCAGCGCCGCGACTCCGGCGAACAGGGTCAGCTCGCGGCGGACACCCAACCGGCCGGCCGGCCGGCCGGCCGCGAAGTCGCTCAGTGCTTCTCAGGGACACCGATCAGCCCCAGATGCTGGGCCTTGACGACCGCTTCCAGTTGACTGTTGACGCCGAGCTTGCTGTGCAACGACTTCACGTAGCCCCGGCAGGTGTGCAGGGTGATGCCGAGAGTCTGGGCGATCGTCTTGGCAGACATCCCGCGGCCCAGATATGTCAGGACGTCGATCTCCCGCTGGGTCAGGACGGGGCGGGCTTCACCCGACCAGCTCTTGTCCTGCGCGGTCCCCGAGAAGGCCGATGGCGCAACCAGCATCTGTCCGGGCCGGACCCGGGTCAGCACGTCGATCATCTCCGTCAGGGAGCCGTCCTTGGGGATGAACGCGGATGCCCCCGCCTGAGCGGCCCGGGATATCCAGGCCGGATCGCGGTGAGCTGTCACCATCGCGATCACGCTGCCGGGAGCGACGTGACGAATCTGTCGCGCCGCCGCCAGCCCGTCCTGTTTGGGCATCTGGATATCCATCACGATGATGTTGGGTTGAAGGCGGGCGGCCAGCTCGACGCCCTCCGACGCCGAAGACGCCGTGCCGACGCAGGTCAGCCCGGCCACCGTGTTCAACGCAGCGGACAGCAGCTCGGCGAACGAGCGATGGTCGTCGACGACGAGAATCGTTTGCGTGCTGACGGTTTCGGCGCCCGCTTCGCCCGGGCGCTGTCGATCGACCTCTGTTGTGTACACGTCGTCCCCCACTTCGCCGCCCCCCGGCCCGATCACACCGCACTCTCCAGCACCGCAATGCCTGCACCGCTGCTGCTGCATCACGGACCCGGGTCTGTGATCAGCGTCCACCTCCATCGCCACAAGTTGCCGGCGCAAGCGATGTCCTACCAATCTGGCCACGTGCGGTGGCCGTTGGGCGTCGCCGCACGGATTAATACCCGTTCGGTCCAGTTGCTGTACCCATCTGACCGATCGGGAGCGGTGGCCCGCACTCGTCCTTTCGGGGCGGCCGGCTCGGTAGCGCCCCCCATTTTTGGGGGTGCCCCCGCCCCTCTGATCGGGGTTTTGAACAACACTTTCGAACTCCATGCTGGACAGGCCGGCAGCGTGCAGGGCGCAAGGGCATCAGCGCCGGACTACCCGTTCCCCACGAATTCCTCAAGGACCCCATCATGCAACTCACTCGCAGGGATGCTTTCAAGCTCGGCGGCCTCGGCGTCCTGGGCGCCGCGGGACTCGCCGTTCCGTTGGGCCGCACGGTCAGTGGGTCGAGCGCGAGCCTGCTGTCGTCGTCGAAGATGCCCAAGCCGTTCCAGACGACCTTCAGTCGCCTCGAGGTCCTCACTCCCACCACCAAGTGGGACGCCGACGGGCCGATCGACTGCTACGACATCACCGCAAAGCCGGGCGGCGCCGCGATCGTGCCCGGATTCACCACACCGGTCCTCGGCTACGACGGCCTTGTCCCGGCCAGGCGGATCGACGTCAAACAGGGCGCCCGCATCGAGATGACGATGCACAACAAGCTGCCGACGGCGCATCCGACATTCGGCACACCGATGGACATCTCGACACATCTGCACGGCTCAGCGTCATTGCCGCAGTACGACGGCTACGCCAGTGACATCACCGCTCCTGGTCAGAAGAAGATCTATCACTAGCCCAACTTCCAGGCGGCCCGCACCCTCTGGTACCACGATCACGGCGTGCACTACACGGCGCAGAACGCCTACTCCGGGCTCGCCTCGCAATATCACCTGCACGATGACCAGGAACGTGCGTTGTTGCCGCAAGGTGAATTCGATGTCGCGGTCACGCTGTCCGACATGATGTTCGCCGCCAATGGATCTCAGTTGTACGACGATCGCACCCATTCCGGGTTGTGGGGAGACGTCATCCTGGTGAACGGCCGGCCGTGGCCGGTGATGAAGGTCAAGAAGCGCATCTACCGTTTCCGCTTCCTGAATGCGTCCATCTCCCGGTCGTACCGGCCGAGCACCTCACCGGCCGCGCCGATGTACATGGTCGCGACCGACGGTGGCCTGATGCCGAAATCCCAGAATGTCAGCCAATGGCGGCACGGCAGTGCGGAGCGGTATGAGGTGCTCATCGACTTCTCGAAATTCGCCACCGGACAGCGCATCGAACTGCGCAACCTCTCCAACCCCAACAACCGGGATTACGACTACACCGGAAAGATCATGGCGTTCGACGTCGTGGCCGACCCCTTCGACAAGAACGACCCGACCGCACTGACGATTCCGCAAACGCTGAATCCCGGCAACGAGGTCATGGCGCTGACTCCCACCGGCTCGATGAAGGTCCGCAGCATCAGGGTCGAGCGCGACGACACGACGAACGAATGGACGCTCAACGGCGAGACGTGGCACGACGTCGTCGACTCGGGATTCAAGAAGGTGCTCGCGAATCCGGATCTCGGCGCCACCGAGATCTGGGATATCGAGAACAACTCCGGGGGCTGGTTCCACCCCGTGCACATCCATCTCGTCGACTTCAAGATCCTGAGTCGCAATGGTAGGGCGCCATTCTCGTACGAACTCGGGCCGAAGGACGTCGTGTACGTGGGAGAGGGCGAGAAGGTGCGGGTGATGATGAAATTCGGGCCGCACCGCGGCAAGTACATGGTCCACTGCCACAACTTGCCGCACGAGGACCACGACATGATGCACCAGTTCAGCGTCGGCCTGAAGGACGGCGACTACGACGACAACGACCCGATCGAGGCCGATCGCCGTCCTCGGACGACTGACCGATGCGCCGCCGCGCGGTCGGTCTGACGGCCGGCTCCGTGTTGATCGGCACTGTCCTGATCGGCACTGTCCTGATCGGGGTCGTCGTCCTGCGGACGCAGGTGCTCGACACGGTGACGGTGTCCTCGGACAGCATGAGCCCGACCGTCTGTACCGGGGACACCGTGCTCCTGCAGCGGTTGGACCGGGGTGCAGGCGTACGTGTCGACGACATCGTCACCTTTCCGCACCCGCAGGACGGCGAGCGGGTCATCAAGCGGGTGGTCGCGCTGGCCGGTCAATCGGTAGCCATCGCCGATGCCCGCCTGCTGGTGGACGGTGCGGTGGTGGACGAGCCCTACGTGGATCACTCCACCATCGACGGCGTGTATTTCGGCCCGGTGACCGTCCCCGACGGCGCGGTCTTCGTTCTCGGGGACCGACGCGAGAACTCCATCGACTCCAGGGCCTACGGACCGATCCCCACCGCCGCGCTGGACGGACGGATGCTTTGGGACCTGACGCCGGCCTGCGGTGATCCGGGATGACGATCACCGCTCGGCCGCCCTGAACCACGGCGCACACCAGCAAGCGCGTGAACACCATCGATCACCGACCGAGGACCTCCCATGCTGAACATCGAGAGCCGCCGCACCACACCGGAGCCCGCGACGGACCCGAGCGGGAACGCCCCCACTGCCGCGGTCATCGGCAGCGCCGCCTTCGCCGGCATCCTGGCCATCCTCATCGCCCGCTGGTGGACCGCGACCGGCTATCAGCCGGCCCCGGCAGGTCTGCCGGACGCCGGTCCGCTCACCTCTATCGGCCTGCCGATCGCGCAGTTCCTCCAGCGGGTGGCCGGCGTCGCGGTGGTGGGGCTGCTCTTCCTGCGCTGCCTGGGATCCCGCGGCCGTTCCCCGGAGGCGGCGGCCCATCTCGCGGCCATGACGGTTCGCTGGGCAGTGGTGTGGGCGATCGGGACCACCGGCTGGATGGTGATGACCCTGTCGTTCCTGACCGGTGTCCCGGCGAGCGGGCTCCCCGGCAACCTGGATGCGGTGCTGGTCCTGCTCGGCAGCGAGCAACTTCTGGCCGCGATGGCAACGCTGTGGGTCGCGGTCCTGATCGCCCTCTTCGGGAGCCGCATCGGCGGGGTGCCCGGAAGTGCCGTCCTGCTGGTTCTCTCCGCGGCGGCGCTGCTGCCGTCGGCGCTGAGCGGTCACGCGGGACACCACGGGAGTCCCACGGCCGCGATGACGGCGCTCGGTCTGCACCTGCTGGCCGCTGCCGTCTGGGTGGGCGGGCTGCTGGCCATGGTGCTGCACCTGCGCCGGTTCCCGTCCGATCTGCGATCGGCACTGCCAGGGTTCAGCACCGCGGCCCTGCTGTGCCTGGTCGCCGTCGGGGCTTCCGGCCTGATCGAAAGTGTTCTGATGCTGGACGGCTGGCCCGCGCTGGTGAACACTGAACGTGGCCAGTTGATCATCGCCAAGACACTTGCGATCGTCCTGATGGCCGCGATCGGGCACTGCCACCGTCGCCACACCCTCGGATCCGCAGCCAGTGGTCGCCTCCTCCCGCTGGTCCGGCTCGCCGGTGTCGAACTCGCGGTGATGGCTGCGACGATCGGCATCGCTGTGGTGCTGTCCACGACGGGATGACGCGCGGCTGCGAACTGTGGAACGTCTTCCGTCACCCGGGAAGCGAGGGAGAGCCCGTGATTCGCGTCCTGATCGTCGACGACCATCATCTGGTCAGGCACTGGGTTGCCGGGATGCTGCGGGCGGCGGGCGGCATCGACGTCGTCGGTGAATGCGCGGACGGCAGCGAGGTCTCGGCGCTCGCCGGTGCGGTACTGCCCGATGTGGTGATCATGGACTCGCGGATGCCGGTGATGTCCGGGACCGAGGCCACCCGGGCGCTGATGGCCGGCGGCTCAGCGTCCAGGGTGCTGATGCTGACCGGATCGACGAGCTCGACCCTGGCCAGGGACGCCGCCGAGGCCGGGGCGTCCGGCTACCTGGTGAAGGACGGCAACTCCGACGTCCTGATCGACGCCGTGCGCACCGTCGCCGCCGGCGGCACCGTGTGGCCCGCCACATCGTCCTGATCCACCCGGCCGCCAGTCAGACGGACGCCGTCAGACGTCCGCCGTCAGACGTCCGCCGTCAGACGGACACCAGCCCCTTCCGAGGTGCCAGCAGGAAGGCGCAGAGGTAGAGCGCGGCGACCAGCAGCAGCAGGTTGCGGTAGCCCGTCAGCAACGCCAGGTACTCGAGGCAACCACCGAGCATCGCGCCCAGCAGGTTCAGCCCGAACGCCGCCTGCGAGTCGTCCGAGGCGCCGAATCGCTTGGAGAAGGCGACGTTGGCCAGGTAGATCGGGATGAAGGCGAGCAGGATCGCCACCAGCAGGCGCGGCAGGAACGGCATGGTCAGCAGCCACGACGGTTCGATGAAATAGGACACGGCGAGGGACACAGCGATCCCGCCGAACACCACCGGCAAGGGCGGTGTTCGGAATCTTCGGGTGGTCTCGACCGCCGCGAGCACGATGATGAGCACGCCGCCGAAGACGAGTGCGTTGACCAGCCACGTCGTGCCGAACAGCAGGGCGAAGGTGGCGATGTTCTTCGTCTCCAGCAGCAGGAACGCCGCACCCATGAAGAACAGGTCGGCGTACGGCCGCATCGCCCTGAACGGGCCGCCCAGGATGCGGACGGCGATCACCGAGATCAGCAGGATGCCGCCCAGCGTCCACAGGTAGAGCGACGGGATGGAGCCGCCCTGGTAATAGAGGAACGGCCGGTCGTCGGTGGCGGGCGCGATGACGTCGCCGGCCGGTGAGTAGGGCACACCGCAGGACTGGTTCGACTCCTCGAGCGCCGCCGTCACCACCGCCTGGCCGCCGCCGACCTTGTCGACACACGGCTGGTGACCGAAGGCGGCCGCCGCGGTGCCGGCCAGCCGATCGATCAGCCAGTCCTCGCGGTAGTAGTTGTACATCGAGAAGGAGCCGTCCGGCGTCAGGTGTTCGGCGGCGGCCTGCAGCGCCTGCTCGGTGAACAGGAAGCTCTCCAGCCGGATCTGAGACGCCCCGGTCACCAGGGCCAGCGAGTCCGGCAGCGCGAACAGGATCAGGTCGTACTTGGTGTCCGTGGTCTCCAGGAAGGCCCGCCCGTCGTTGACGTGCCGGGTCACCCGCGGATCGGCGTAGGGGTTGTCCGGGTTCTTCTCGGCACCGATGTCCATGATCCGCGGGTCGATGTCGACCGCGTCGATGTGCTTGGCGCCCTTGCTCAATGCGATCGCCACATCCGAGCCGGAACCGGCCCCGATGATCAGCACGTTGTTCAGCGGATTCTCCGGCGACCGCTCGTACGGCAGCCCGTACTGGGGCTCCTCCAGCAGCCGCTGCTCCGCGGCCCGCATGATCTGGTGCGGGACACCGTTGACCGAGATGTCGGTCAGCGAGAGACCACCGACGGTGCGGTCCTCGGTGGAGATCTTGTAGTACGGCGACCAGGAGATGCCGGGGGTCAGCGTCTCCATCACGAGCACCACGATCATCGCCGCGCCGGAGACCAGGGCCAGGTAACGCTGCCACTTCCCGATCAGCACCACGAATCCGACGGTGACGATGACGCCCCACACCACCGACGGTGCGCGCAGGAACGACATCAGGGTGAACAGCCCGATGCCGATCAGCGAGCCGACCAGGTCCCACCGGTAGGAGGTCAACGGCCGCAGGTGGGCGAAGCACCGACCGACCACCTCGGACGGCCCGGCGAGGCACGCCGCGACCAACACGAAGATCAGCGGCAGGACCAGCCAGGCGGGCGGGCCGGTGGTGCTGAGCGAGGTGAAGTAGATGACCTGGTCGCCCACCGCCCGGTCGATGGTGACCGGTTCCAGGAAGGTGAAGATCACCAGCAACGCCAGGATCACCGGCGTGGCGGGAAGGATCGACCACGAGCGCCGGGAGATCAGGAAGCCGAGCCCGATGCCCAGGAACGACCCCAGCAGGACGAAGTTGGAGAAGTAGCTCAGGTGCACGATGTTCGCGCCGAGCCACCGGATCAGTGCCAGTTCGAGGAACAGCATCAACGCGCTGCCCAGGACGAGCCTGCGCACCACCGCATAGTCCGGGCGTTCGGGCTCCGACTCGACCGGTAGCCGCCAGGAGCGACGCGCCGGTGTCACCGTGGCAGAGCCCGCAGGCTCGGTGGTGGGTTGCCCTTGGCCGTCGGCCATGTCCTACCTCCGCCCGGCCGGTGGTCGGCCGGCTCGTGCAATGTGGGTGTTCCGGGGTGGTTGCCGACCCGTCTGACGGCGGATCGGCGGGTCAGAGCGGATCGTCAGAGCACTTCGAAGTGGCCGTCGTCCAGGTTCAGCCACCGGGTGTCGGGTGGGCCGAGCCTGGTCAGCAGTCCGTAGACCATGTCGGTGTTGGCCATCACCTTCTCGTGGATGGGGATGGCCACCGCGGGATGGACGGCACGGAAGTACTCGATCGCTTCCTTGACCGCCATCCATGGAGCGGAGGTCGGCAGGGCCAGGATCTCCACCGGCCGGCCGATGTCGGTGAGGCTGTCGCCGGGATGCAGCAGGCGCCCCCCGACGAGGTAGCAGGCGTTGCTGATCACCGGGATGTCGCGGTGGATCACCGCGTGGTCGCCGGCCCACACCTCCACCCGGGTGCCCACGTCGAGCACGTCCCCGGTCTGCACGGCGGTGGCTTCGATGCCCGCGTCGGCCAGCACCGCGACGGAGCCACTGTCCGCGTAGAGCGCCGCGTCCGGGTTGGCGCGCAGCACGCCGGTGAGCCGGCGGGTGTCGACATGGTCGGGGTGCTGATGGGTGATCATCACTGCGGTCAGTCCGGACAGGGTCTCGAAGCCCTGCGAAAAGATCCCCGGGTCGATCAGGATGCTGGCCGACCCGTCGACGACGTGCAGGCAGGAATGCCCGTACTTGGAGATCTTCATCCGTGAACCTTCCGTCCTGGCCGCGCCAGGGTCAACCGTCCGATACGACCGGCAGAACCGCTGCCCCGGCTCCGGCCAAGGGTCAGGCTACGTCGCCCGGAGGGTGGTCAAGTGCAGCGACCGGCCGTCGGTGCGGGGTGTCCCGATCGGCGGCGATCAGTTCAACAGCAGCCAGGCGGCCAGGAAACCGAGCGAGTTCGTCGCCCAGTGCAGCAGCATCGTCGTCTTGATGCCCTTGCCGAGCCGGGCGATCAGGCACAGCGCGACACCTGCGACGATCATCGCCAACACCGCGAGTGTCGTTGTCAGCACGACGTTGTGACCGATCGCCCCGCCGACCGCCGCGTTGGCGTCCCCGATGCCGATGGACGGCAGGATGTGCCACAGACCGAACAGGGTCGACGCGCCGAGCACCGGACCCCAACTCCACCGGATCGCCGGAGACACCCCCATCAGCGCGGGGAGAACACCGCGGAAGGCGACCTCTTCGAGCACGACCGTGCCGAGGGGGATCTGGATCAGCACGACGAAGAGCATCTGCGCGGTGTCGGCGTCGCCGATCCTGGTGTCGATGAAGGCGCTCTGGGTCGCCGGCACGATCATCCCGAGGGCGAACAGCAGCGCGGTCCCGCCGGCGAGCAGCAGGCCGACCCCGACCGGCCGGTGCCAGTGCCGGATGCCGAGCCCGACGGCCACCGGACCGGCGCCGCCGCGGTAGGCGATGCCGAGCAGCACGAAGGCCATCGTCAGGTTCCACGGCACATACGCCCAGGCCGGCAACACCCGGTTCGACATCACGTTGCTGACGGCCAGCACCGCGATCGCGCAGGCCAGTGCCACCAGCCGGCGGCGACGCGCGCGCGATCCCGGCACGCGACGGACCTGCAACGCCGACCCCATGCTCCTATCGTCTACCTGCTTGTGATCCGACGCCCCGGCTGCGCCCTTGACCAGGGTCGACGAGGAAGATGGCAGTAGTCACCTCGGGGAGGGAGCGCGATGGCCACCGGAACGCGGCGCGTCGCACGCGATCCCTATGCCGACTTCCTGAGGGCGTTCTCGCTGCTCGTCGTCATCCTGTGGCACTGGTGCTTCACGATCCTGGTGTGGGGCGATCAGGGGCCCTATGCGACCAGCCCACTCGGGTTCACCTCCGGGCTGTGGATCGCCACCTGGCTGCTGCAGGTGCTGCCGGTGTTCTTCTACATCGGTGCCTACGTGCACCTGAAGTCCTGGGAACGGGCCGAGGCCCGCGGGGAAAGGCTGTGGCGTTTCGCCCTCCGGCAGGCGCGGTCATTGGCCATCCCGTCGGCCGCGCTACTGGTCACCTGGGTGATCCTGGGGATCGTCGTCGGCATCGTCTTCGACCTGACCTGGATGGGTCAGGCCGTGCTGATGGTGCTGTCCCCGCTGTGGTTCGTGTTCTCCTACCTGATCTTCATCTGCCTGATGCCGATCACCGTCTGGCTGCACCGCCGGTACGACGCGCTGGTCCTGGTGGTCCTCGCAGGACTCGCCGTGATCGTCGACATCCTGCGGTTCCGGTACGGGGTGCCCGGCGTCGAGTGGCTGAACATGGTTTTCGTCTGGGGATTCGCCTTCCAGCTCGGCTACTTCCACGGCCGGATCTCCGGGGTCGATTCCGCACCCCGGTACTCCGACGGCCGGCTCGACTGGGCCTACCAATCGCCGCAGGCCCGTCAGCAGGGCAGGATCATGGCCACCGCGGGGTTGTTCGCGCTGATCGGGCTGGTCTTCTCCGGGCTCTACCCCGGTTCCATGGTCGGGGTGCCGGGCGAGGACTCCAACATGGCGCCGCCGACGGTGTGCATCGTGGCGCTCACGGTGTTCCAGGTGGGCTTCGCCGAGCTGACCCGGCCGCTGGTGCTGCACGCGTTGGGCCGGGGCGGTGCCTTCGCCAAGGCCACCACGGTGTTCACCCGCTTCGCGCTGCCGCTGTTCCTGTTCCACACCACCGGGATGGCACTGTCCCGGGCCGTCGAATGGTCCATCTTCGGGACGCAGGTCGAAGGCACCGAACCCACCATGACGTGGTGGTTGCTGCGCCCGGTGGCCATCATCGGCCCGCTGCTCGCGACGCTCCCGGTGATGTACCTGTTCGGCCGGCGATGGCAAACCCAGACCACCGACCCGCCGCCGCGGATCTTCCCGATCGAGGACGAGCAGGTCGGTGACGGCGGCGACGGGCCGGTGCTCCGGCCGACCAGCTGACGCTCGGCCCCGGAACCGCCCCGCTCCCTGCGTCAGGTCCGGATCAGTGCGCCCTCGGACGTGATGACCTCCGCCTCGGGGTCGTCGAACCAAACCCCGCCGTTGCCGAGGTAGCGGAAGCTCACCTCGGTGCCGCGCGGAACTTCGACGGTCACGCTGCGGGTGCCGTTGCTGCGGCGCACCAGCCGGTGCACGCCCGGCTTCCAGTCGTTGAATGTTCCGACGGCCGACACCGGGCCGTCGTGGATGTCGTCGGGCAGGACGAACTGAATCTTGGCGGTGACAGGGGTTGCTCGCTGGATCTTTACGGTCACTGTGTTTCCATCGGGTCGTCGGGCGCTGCCTCATGACAGCCAGCGGAGACTGTAAGGCAGCGCGGCGGGACTACCCGCGAGCCGCGCTCAAATGGGACGAACGTTCACTCCGGTGCAACAGTCAGCGGCGCGGCCGGCCTCGGACCGTCGGCCCGGCGATACCCCGGCCCGCGATAAGCTGACCAGCGGTCGGATGCGCCGGAGCATGCGGTGCGAGACCGCGCCGCTCGCTCTTCCTGCAGGTCCGACCCGACCTGAACGGCCCCCCAAGAATCCGAACCGAAGAATCCGAACCGCAGAACCCGAACCCGCTGGGAGCACCGCCGTGGCGCGCGTGGCAGTCGACGTTGTCATCAAACCTGAGATCCTCGACCCGCAGGGCAAGGCCATCCTCGCGGCCCTGGCCCGGACCGGGCACACCGGTGTGCAGTCCGTCCGGCAGGGCAAGCACTTCGACCTCGAGGTGGACGACACCGTCTCCGACGAGGATCTGGAGGAGCTGGCCGGCACGCTGCTGGCGAACCCGGTCATCGAGACCTGGACGGTGACCCGCCTCGGGACCATCCAGGAGCCGGCCCAGGCGGCGCCCGAGGCGGCGCTGTGAGCTGGAACTCGGTGATCGCCAAGGGCGGCACCGGCCCGGCGGCGACCGTTGCCGGTACCGGTGGCGCCGGCCCGCGGATCGGTGTCATCACCTTCCCGGGAACGCTCGATGACGTCGACGCCGCCCGCGCTGTCCTGTACAGCGAGGCCGAACCCGTCGCCCTCTGGCACGCGGACACCGACTTGCGCGGGGTCGACGCGGTGGTGGTTCCCGGCGGCTTCTCCTATGGCGACTACCTGCGGGCCGGCGCGATCGCCGCGCAGGCACCGATCATGCGGTCCGTCATCGAGGCCGCCCGCGGCGGACTGCCGGTGCTCGGGATCTGCAACGGATTCCAGGTGCTGTGCGAGGCCGGACTGCTGCCCGGTGCCCTGGTCCGCAACGCCAGCCTGCGGTTCATCTGCCGCGACCAGTGGTTGCGGGTCGAGAACACCGACACCGCCTGGACGTCCCGGTTCGAGCCGGGCGCCGAGATCCTGGTGCCGATGAAGAACGCGGAGGGTTGCTTCGTCGCGTCCGACAAGGTGCTGGACGAGTTGGAGGGCGAGGGCCGGGTGCTGTTCCGCTACGTCGGGGACGGGCCGACTCAGGGCAACCCGAACGGAGCGATGCGCGACATCGCCGGGATCTGCTCGGCGGACGGCCGGATCGCCGGCCTGATGCCGCACCCTGAGCACGCGATCGACGCGCTGACCGGGCCGACCGACGACGGGCTCGGATTGTTCTACTCGGTCCGGGACTGGATCGGCGCCGCGTCCGGCGCGCAGGATTCCGGTGCTGCCGCGCAGACCGCCGGGGTCTCCCGATGACCGACCACATGGCACACCCCACCGCCGCCGACCTGCTGGACATCACCGACCCGATCGGCGCCGTCGATCTGGTCGATCTGGACCAGGAGCTGGACACCGTGGCCCATGCGGCCGCGACACCCGATGTGGCGCAACCCTTCCGGGAGCTGGGACTCAAGGACGACGAGTACGCGCGCATCAGGGAGATCCTCGGCCGCCGGCCCACCGCCGCCGAGCTCGCGATGTACTCCGTCATGTGGTCGGAGCACTGCTCGTACAAGTCGTCCAAGGTGCACCTGGCGTACTTCGGCGAGACGACGACCGAGGAGATGCGTTCCAAGATGCTGGCAGGCATCGGCGAGAACGCCGGTGTGGTCGACATCGGTGACGGTTGGGCGGTCACCTTCAAGATCGAGTCGCACAACCACCCGTCGTTCGTCGAGCCGTACCAGGGCGCCGCGACGGGTGTCGGCGGGATCGTCCGGGACATCCTCGCGATGGGCGCCCGGCCGGTGGCCGTGATGGACCAGCTGCGGTTCGGCCCGGCGGATGCCGCCGATTCGCAGCGGGTCGTGCCAGGGGTGGTCGCCGGGGTCTCCGGCTACGGGAACTCGCTCGGCCTGCCCAACATCGGCGGCGAGGTCATCTTCGACCCCTCCTACGCCGGAAACCCGCTGGTCAACGCCGCCTGCATCGGCGTCCTGCGGGCGGAGGACCTGCAGACCGCGCACGCGTCCGGTGTCGGCAACAAGGTGATCCTCTACGGCTCCCGCACGGGCCTGGACGGCATCGGCGGTGTTTCCGTGCTCGCCTCGGCGACGTTCGCCGGGGGCGACAGCGAGGACAGCGTAGGAAGACGCAAACTTCCGTCGGTCCAGGTCGGCGACCCGTTCGCGGAGAAGGTGCTGATCGAGTGCACCCTCGAGGTCTTCCATGCCGGTCTCGTCGTCGGTATCCAGGACCTCGGCGGCGCCGGATTGTCCTGTGCCACTTCGGAACTCGCGTCGGCCGGCGACGGCGGGATGCACATCGTGCTGGACAACGTGCCGCTGCGCGCCGAGGGTATGACGCCCGCCGAGATCCTGTCGAGCGAATCTCAGGAGCGGATGTGCGCCGTCGTCACGCCCGACAAGGTCGACGCCTTCCTGGCCGTCTGCGAGAAGTGGGAGGTGCAGGCGGACGTCATCGGTGAGGTCACCGACTCCGGCCGGCTGACGATCGAATTCCAGGGTGCGACGGTGCTCGACGTGCCGCCCCGCTCCGTCGCCCACGACGGCCCTGTCTACCACCGGCCCGTTGCCCGGCCGGATTCGCAGGATGCGTTGCAGGCCAACACGTCTGCGTCCCTGCAAAGGCCGACGGTCGACCAGCTCGGTGACCTGATCATGACGATGATCGCCTCCCCGAACCTGTGCTCGCGGGCCTGGGTGACCGACCAGTACGACCGGTACGTCCGGGGCAACACGGTGCTCGCACAGCCCGCCGACGCCGGCATCATCCGGGTCGCGGAAACCGAGGACGGCCCGGAACGCGGCCTCGCGATGGCCACCGACTGCAACGGCCGGTACACGATGCTCGACCCCTACGCGGGCGGTCAGCTGGCACTGGCCGAGGCCTACCGGAACGTCGTCACCACCGGAGCCGCTCCGCTCGCCGTCACCGACTGCCTCAACTTCGGCAATCCCGAGGACCCGTCGGTGATGTGGCAGCTCCAGGAGGCCATCCACGGGATCGCCGACGGGTGCGCGCAGCTCGGAATCCCCGTCACCGGCGGCAATGTCAGCCTCTACAACCAGACGGCCGGGGTGAACATCCTGCCCACCCCGGTGATCGGCGTGCTCGGCGTCATCGACGACGTCCGGCGGCGAACCATCCCGGGGATCGGCCAGGACACCGGCGAGACGCTGCTGCTGCTGGGCACCACCCGTGATGAGTTCGATGGCTCCGCGTGGGCCGATGTCGTGCACGGACATCTCGGTGGACGGCCGCCGGCGGTGGACCTCGAGGCGGAGCGCAAGCTCGGTGACATCCTGATCGCAGGCTCCCGGGACGGCATGGTGTCCGCGGCACACGACCTCTCCGAAGGTGGGCTGGTGCAGGCGGTCGTGGAGATGTGCCTGTCCGGTGAGACCGGCGCGCGGATCGTGCTGCCCGAGGGTGCGGACCCGTTCGTCTGGCTGTTCTCCGAGTCGACCGCGCGGGTGCTCGTTGCGGTGCCCCGCACCGAGGAGCTCAGGTTCACCGAGATGTGCACCGTCCGCCGTCAGCCGTGGGTGAAGATCGGCGTCGTCGACGCCGGTGACACCGGGGCGCCGGACGAGCAGTTCGTCGACATCCAGGACGTCGCCAAGCTGTCGCTGACCGATCTGCGCGCGGCCTGGGCGGGGACGCTGCCCGCCCTGTTCGGCTGACCATTCGGTCGGCTCAGCGGTTGCGAGTGCTCAGCACCAGGTAGTCCAGGTGGCAGGATTCTTGTGTCACCCGGGAGTTACACCGGGGTGTGACACTACCGGCTCCGCGATGACTGGCCGGAAGAATCATCCTCGACGCCAGTGTCCTGATCGCATTCCTCGATCCTGACGATGCGCACCATCGCGCGCCGACGAGTTCATCGTGCAGGCGGTCAGCGGCGGCCAGGAGTTGACCGTCAACCCCGTGACGTTGGCGGAGGTGTTGGTGCAGCCCACCCGGGAGGGCGGGCTGGAACAGGTGCTGGCCGAGTTGGGCAACCTGTGTTGGAGGTTCCGTTCCCGGCCGGTGCGGCGCAGGCGCTGGCCCGGCTGCGGGTCACCGGCCTGAAGATGCCCGACTGTTGTGTCCTGCTGTCCGCGATCGACCGCGGAGCTTCACTGGTTTCGTTCGATGGCCGGTTGGTCGGCGCGGCCGTACAGCAGCACGTCGGCGTGCACCAGTTCGCGTAGTGGACGTCGTGTTCAACGAGCGGACTGCCTGCGGATAAGGTGAACCGCGGTGCGCCGGGAAGTCTGGTCGGCAAGTGGTTGAGACGACGACCCGAACCGACGAGAGGGGCCTCCGATGGCCGTCACCCGCCCTGCGCTGTTCTCCCCCGGCACGTGGGCCGAAGACGGCCGCGTTGCCCAACTGCTCCGCAAGGAGACGGTCGGCGGCGCCCTGCTGCTGCTGGCCACCGTCATCGCGCTGATCTGGGCCAACACCGGCATCTCCGACAGCTACTTCACCCTGCGGGACACCACGTTCGGACCGGCAGCACTGCATCTGGACCTGACAGTCGCCGAGTGGGCCGGGGACGGGCTGCTCGCCATCTTCTTCTTCGTCGCGGGCCTTGAGCTCAAACGCGAATTCGTCGCGGGGGACCTGCGGGACCCGCAGCGTGCGGTCGTCCCGGTGGCGGCAGCGGTCGGCGGCATGATCGTCCCGGCAGTGCTCTACCTGGCGATCGCCGGCGGCACCGGCGCGAAGGGCTGGGCGATCCCGACCGCGACCGACATCGCCTTCGCACTGGCGGTTCTCGCGGTCATCTCGACGCACCTGCCCACCGCGCTGCGGACGTTCCTGCTCACCCTCGCGGTGGTCGACGACCTGCTGGCGATCACCATCATCGCGCTGTTCTACACCTCCGATCTCCAGCCGCTGTGGCTGCTGCTGTCATTGGTTCCGCTGGCGATCTTCACCCTGCTGGTGCAGCGCAGGATCAGTGCATGGTGGTTGCTGTTGCCGCTGGCATTCCTCACCTGGGCGCTGGTGCACTCCTCGGGCGTGCACGCAACGGTGGCCGGCGTGCTGCTCGGCTTCGCGGTCCCGGTCCGGGCCCGCAAGGTGGCCGGCAAGGACGATGACCGGCCCGGGATGGCGGAGCATTTCGAGCACCTGTGGCGCCCGATCTCCGCCGGCGTCGCCGTGCCGATCTTCGCGCTGTTCTCGGCGGGTGTCGCCATCGGCGGTCTGGCCGGCCTCCAGTCCGCGCTGACCGACCCCATCGCGATCGGCATCATCGCCGGGCTCGTCCTGGGCAAGCCGGTGGGCATCCTCGTCGCCACGTTCCTGACGTCCAAGCTGACCGGCCGCTCGTTGCAGAAGGGCCTGACCTGGCCAGATCTCACGGGCGTCGCGATCCTCGGTGGTATCGGCTTCACCGTCTCGCTGCTCATCGGCGAACTCGCGTTCGGCGGGAGTTCGGAGGCCGACGATCACGTCAAGATCGCCGTGCTGGCGGGTTCGGTCGCGGCGGCCGTGCTTGCCGGGATCCTGCTTCGGCTCCGTAATCGCCGGTACCGCCTGATGTACGAGGAGGAGCAGTTGGACACCGACCACGACGGCATTCCCGACATGTACCAGCGGGACGAGACCTGACGGACGCCATCTGGTCCGGTGCCGCTGGTCAGCCGGCCCGCGGCGCGTACATGATGACGGCGACCCCGACCAGGCAGATCGTCGCGCCGGCGATGTCCCACCGGTCCGGGCGGAACTTGTCGACCACGACCCCCCAGGCCAGCGAACCTGCCACGAAGACCCCGCCGTACGCGGCCAGGATGCGACCGAAGTCGGCCGCCGGCTGCAGCGTCGCGACGAACCCGTAGAGACCGAGGGCGATGACGCCCGCGCCGATCCACACCAGCCCCCGGTGCTCCCGCACCCCCTGCCAGATCAGCCACGCCCCACCGATCTCGGCCAGTGCCGCGAGCACGAACAGCACGATCGAACGGGCGATGATCATGGCGGCATCATCCCCGGCTCCGGTGTCGTGGGGCGTTCGGCCGCGGCCAGAACGGACAGCACGCCGTCGGCGGCCAACCCGTGCCAGCGGCGCGCGTAGCGGAGCATCGGGTGCCCGCCCCGCTCGATCAGCACCGATTCCACCCGCGCGCCCGCTCTGACCGCACGGGCGAGCCAGGCCCTGGTCGACGGCTCCGGAATGGTCCGGTCGCGGGTGCCCTGCACCACGAACAGCGGTACACCCTCCAAGCCGTCGACGGCATCGTCAGCCACCAGCCACGGCGCCAGGCCGACCGCTCCGACCGCCGCGTGCTCGGTGCGGACCGTCTGCATCGCGACCCGGCCACCGAGCGAATGACCGACCAGCACCACGGGGAGGCCGGGGTGCCGGCGGGCGATCTCCGCGACCGCCCAGCGCGCGTCCCGCAGCACCGCAGCGCCATCGGTGTTCCAGCCGCGGATCGAGAACCGCAACCGGTGGACGGCGGCATCCGGAACCAGACGGGCGACCGTCCGTGCCACCGGCACCAGCCGGAGGGCGGCGACGCTCAGCGGGCCGACCCGCATCGACGAATCGACCGAGCCGCCGTGCAGCACCAGAACTGCCGAGGTGGGGCTGAACGGTGACGACGTGGCCAGCAGACGCGCGCCGTGACGGGTGATGCTCACCACTGCAGTATCACGGTGGCTCCGCCCATCCCGGCGCATCCGCGGGTGTGCCCCGAGCCGGTGCACCGCTGACACCTGCGCACGGCGCGCGACCGGACGAGCCGGGTCGTCCCGCGCCTTAGGGTGGTGCGTCATGGCCAGACGAGTCACCCGCGACCAGGTCGCCGCCGCGCTGGAGCGGGCCGCGGGTCCGCTCGACGCGGCACACACCAGAACGGCCGTCCTGGCGACGCTGCGCTGGCTCGCCCAGGCCTATCCGGGCCGGTCGGTGGAGATCAGGGTGCCGCCACAGGGTGCGGTGCAGGCCTTCGCCGGTCCCACGCACACCCGCGGGACCCCGCCCAATGTGGTCGAGACGAACGCGGTGACGTGGCTGGCGCTGGCCACCGGAACGCTCGCCTGGGCCGACGCGGTGGCGGACGGGCGGGTCGTCGCGAGCGGTACCCGGGCCGACCTGTCGGCGGTGCTGCCGATCGACCCCGACGCGTCCGGTGCCGGCGGCGACAGCGACTGACCGGGCGCGTGCGCGCTCGCGGACCGCCCGGATTGCCACGCTGAGCAGGTACAGTGGGGTACCGCTGATCCCCTGGCATGATCCGCCCGCAGAGGAGCACGGTTTTCGTGGTCAATGGTCCGTCGCTGGAAAACATGACCGGCGCGATCCACAGTCAAACCCTCCTACCGATGCCTACCGTCAGACGGTCCGGCGCGCCCGCAGTCGGGGCTGATCAAGCACATCTCTTCGATCCCGAGCAGGACCCGTCGCCGCGCGAGGAGTGCGGCGTCTTCGGTGTCTGGGCCCCCGGTGAAGAGGTGGCGAAACTCAGCTACTACGGGCTCTATGCGCTGCAGCACCGTGGCCAGGAGGCGGCCGGCATCGCGGTCGCCGATGGTTCGCAGATCGTCGTCTTCAAGGACCTCGGCCTGGTGTCGCAGGTGTTCGACGAGCAGACGCTGTCCTCGCTGAACGGGCACATCGCCGTCGGCCACTGCCGTTATTCGACGACCGGCTCGGGAACATGGGAGAACGCCCAGCCGACGTTCGCCATCACCGACGTCGGGTCCGGCATCGCGCTCGGGCACAACGGCAACCTGGTGAACACCGTCGAACTGGCGGCCAAGGTCGCGGCCCTGCCCGGCAAGGCCGGCCGGGGCAAGTGCTCCACCGACTCCGACGTCATCACGCGTTTGCTGGCCGCGAAATCCGCCGACTCGGGTCTCGAGGCCGCGGCGATGGAACTGCTCCCGGAACTGCAGGGCGCCTTCAGCATGGTGTTCTGCGACGAGCACACGCTGTACGCCGCCCGCGACCCGCACGGGGTCCGCCCGCTGGTGCTCGGCCGGCTCGATCGCGGCTGGGTGATCGCCTCCGAAACCGCGGCGCTGGACATCGTCGGCGCCTCCTTCGTCCGCGAGGTCGAACCGGGGGAGCTGCTGGCGATCGACGCCGACGGCCTGCGCAGCGAGCACTTCGCCCCGCCGACGCCGAAGGGCTGCGTTTTCGAGTACGTGTACCTGGCCCGCCCGGACACGACGATCTCCGGCCGCGGCGTGCAGGCGACCCGCGTGGAGATCGGGCGCCGGCTCGCCGCCGAGGCACCGATCGAGGCCGACCTGGTCATCCCAACACCGGAATCGGGCACTCCCGCCGCCATCGGGTACGCCCAGGCGTCCGGGATCCCCTACGGCCAGGGGCTGGTGAAGAACGCCTACGTCGGGCGCACCTTCATCCAGCCGTCGCAGACCATCCGGCAGCTCGGCATCCGGCTCAAGCTGAACCCACTGAAGGACGTCATCCGCGGGAAACGCCTTGTGGTGGTGGACGATTCGATCGTCCGGGGCAACACCCAGCGGGCCCTGGTGCGAATGCTGCGGGAGGCCGGCGCGGTCGAGGTACACGTCCGGATCGCGTCGCCGCCGGTGCGCTGGCCGTGCTTCTACGGCATCGACTTCGCCTCGCGGGCAGAGCTGATCGCCAACGCGGGTGACGTCGAAGCCATCCGTCGTTCCATCGGTGCCGACACGCTGTCCTATGTGTCGCTCGAAGCGCTGATCTCCTCGACCGAGCAGCCGAAGAACCGGCTCTGCACGGCCTGTTTCACCGGTGACTACCCGATCCCGATCCCGGCCCAGGTGGGCAAGCACGTCCTCGAGGGCATCGCCAGGGGCGTCGCCAACCCGGCGCAGGTCAACGGCCGATCGGCGTCCGACCCGCTGCTGCGCAGCCCGCTCGACGGGCACGCCAGGGGAGTGGCGGGAGACGCCGCGCCGGTGACGGCGGCCGGATACGGCGCAGAGGACGCGCTGACCAGACCATGAGACGAGTAGCTGCATGAGCAACGGACGTCATTCCATCGGCACCGGCGCCACCTACGCCGGTTCGGGGGTCTCCATCGCGGCGGGCGAACAGGCCGTCGACCTGATGAAGCCGTTCACCCGGCGCACTCACCGGCCGGAGGTGATCGGCGGCATCGGCGGTTTCGCCTCGCTGTTCCGGTTGCCCCTGCACCGGTACCGGGAGCCCGTGCTGGCGTCATCCACCGACGGTGTCGGGACGAAGTCGGCGATCGCGCAGGCCATGGACGTGCACGGCACGATCGGCATCGATCTCGTCGCGATGGTCGTCGACGACCTGGTCGCCTGCGGCGCCGAACCGCTGTTCATGCAGGACTACATCGCCTGCGGCAAACTCGAGCCGCAGCGCATCGCCGACCTGGTCTCCGGGATCGCCGAGGGATGCGTACTGGCCGGCTGTGCGCTCGTCGGCGGCGAGACCGCCGAGCATCCCGGCCTGATGGAGCCCGACGACTACGACCTCGCCGGCACCGCTGTCGGAGTGGTGGAGGCGGACGCGATTCTCGGTCCCGACCGCATCCGACCGGGCGACGTCGTCCTCGGTCTGGGGTCCTCCGGGCTGCACTCCAACGGATACTCACTGGTCCGGCACGTGCTGCTGGACATCGCCAGGCTCCCGCTGGACGGCCATGTGGAGGAGTTCGGCCGCACCCTCGGCGAGGAACTGCTCGAGCCGTGCCGGATCTACGCCCTCGACTGCCTGGCATTGACCAGAGAGACCGACGTCCACGCCTACGCGCACATCACCGGCGGCGGCCTGGCCAACAACCTGGCCAGGGTGATCCCGGACGGTCTGACCGCCGCGCTGGATCGCCGCGCCTGGAATCCGCTGCCGGTGTTCGGCTACATCTCCTCGCACGGCCGGGTGTCCCGGGAGGAGATGGAGAAGGCGTTCAACATGGGCATCGGGATGGTTGCGGTGCTGCCCGCCGATGACGTCGACCGCGCGATGGCGATGCTGACCGCCCGTCATCTGTGGAGTGTCGTGCTGGGCACCGTCGAGGAGTCCGGTGACCGGACCGAGCGGGTCACGCTGTGCGGGGATCATCCCCGGTTCTGAGTTCTGTCTGGTCTGGTTTCGTCAGGTCGGGCCTCGTCGGGCCGACCTCCGGCTGATTGTGGCCTCGGTCTGGTCTGACCTCCGCCCGGTCTGACCTCCGCCGGGTCTGACCTCGCCGGGTTTGTGCACTCAGGACCAGCATTGACCGCTTCTCGCGGGACCATGGATCCATGAAAGCCCGTGCGCAGTCCGTCATGGCACGGCGCATGGTTCATCAGGGACAGTGGCGGCCGACCGCCGCGACGCCGGCCGGCGCGGTTCGCAACCTCGTCGCGGTGCAGGCGCAGGAGTTCGCCTACGCGTTGTGGGGTGTCTCGCAGCACGTGGTCGGTGGTCCCGACCGGGCCGCGATGCTCCGTGCGTTCGACAACGGGGAGCTGCTCAGGACGCACGTCCTGCGACCCACCTGGCATTTCGTCGTGCCGGAGGATCTGCGCTGGTTGCTCCGGCTCACCGCGCCGCGGCTCCGCCGGCAAATGGCGTACCAGGACCGCCAGCACGGGATCAACGAGCCCGTGCTGGCCCGGTCCAGCGACGTGCTGGCCGCGGCAGTTGAGGGCGGTCAGCACCGCACCCGCCTCGAGCTGACGGATGCGCTGGAAGCAGCCGGCATCCCGGCCGGGGGTGGCCGGCTGGTGTTCATGCTGATCCACGCCGAGTACGACGAGGTGCTGGTGAGCGGCGCGATGCGCGGGAAGCAGCACACCTATGCGGCTTTCGACGAGCGGGTCCCGGCGGGACCGGACTTCGACGAGGACGGCGCGCTCACCGAATTGGCCCGGCGGTTCGTGGCGACCCGCGCCCCGGTGACCGCCAAGGATCTGGCGACCTGGGCATCGCTGACCCTCGGCCAGGCACGCCGCGGACTCTCGGCGATCGAAAGGGACTGTGTCATCGAGGACCTGGACGGCCTGACGTTGTGGTCGCCCGTTGATCCTGTCCTCGAAGCCGTTGTCCCACAGCACAACTCGCCCACGGTCGACCTCTTGCAGGGCTACGACGAACTGGTGATGTCGTACAGCGAGAGCCGCCGCATGCTGGCTCCCAGTGGGGTACTGCCGGTGGGTGACTATGTGTCGCACCTGCACGTGCTGCTGATCGACGGAGCGCTGGCCGGGCATTGGCGTCACCAGCTGAGCAGCGCCGGCGCGGTGATCGAGGTCCAGCTCCGGCGCCCCATCACGGCACCGGAGACGGCGGCACTGACGGAGGCGGTGTCGCGGTATGGCAACTACCTCGGAGTGCCAACCACCCTCGACGATCCGGTGCTCATGGGCTGACGGCCGACCCGCCGGCCCCGCCGTCGCCTCCGGGCGTGCGTGGGAGCTGGTCGAGATGGCGATTCCGGTCCGGTTTTCTCTGCTGGAAGGACCGGAACCGCCACCTCGATCGCGTGGCGCGCGCAGATGTTTCGCGCGCCGTGATGTCAGGCGATGCGTACCGCGGGCTAGGACCTCGTCGGCGGTCGGCGCGGTGTTTTTCAGATCGGCCAGGTCGAAAGCACCTGCAGGTTCGTTGGCGCGTGTGGGCCGCATGCAACCGCTTGTGGCTATGCGTCCGTCTCACAGTGGACAGCTGGGAGGCAGCCATGCCACGAGTCCGGTCCGATCTCGTCACGATCCTCTGTCTGGCACTGGGGCTGGTGCTGGCCGGATGTGCGGCGCCCGCCCCTGATCGGACAGGAGTGCCCGCCGCTGTTTCGGCAGCCTCTCCGGCACCGACGACCAGCTCCCAGGCACCCGCGGCCGACACCTCGGAGCTGCGCGGGATCACCTGGCTGATGACCTCGGCCGTGGTCGACGGCAAGGCGGTGGCGGTTCCCGGGGCGTTCGAGGGCAACGGCGGGCTGACCCTCACCTTCGGGGACGGCACCCTCGGCGGCTACGACGGCTGCAACTGGTTCGGTGGCCCGGCGACTGAGGTCAGCGGAACCATCACACCGAAGGAAGGCGAAACCATGACCACCGCCATGGGCTGCCCGCCGGGTTCGGGGCTGACCGACGCGTACACCGGCTTCCTCCGCAGTCCCTTCCCATGGACGATCGGCGACGAGGTGTTGAGAATCGGCGGCGATGGCGCCACCCACTTCGATTTCGTACCGTTCCCCGAAGGATTCCCATCAGAACTCGCCGGCGAGAACTACCCGACGATCGCGGTGGGCACGGACGGCGGCCTTCGGTACCGCATCTACCTGTCGCGCAACAACCCCGGCCAGGATCTGTGCGTGAGCATGGAGTTCCGCAACGAGCCGGGGCAGAACCGGCAGTCGGCGTACGCCTGCCGGTCCACCGACACGGCGCGGCAGTACGTGGTGAACCCGACCGACTTCCACAGCAGCACCATCGACGATCGAGGACTGGTGCTCAGCGCCGTGCCGTCCGGGACGGCGACTCGGATTGTCGTGAAACAGAAGTCGGGCAGATCGACGGAGCTGACGCTGACGCCGATTTCCGGCACGGACTATCTGGCGTTCTACGGTTTCGTCCCCGACCCGCAACGCGGAGACAGCGTGCTGTTCTACGACAAGAACGGCACGCAGATCGATCCGGCCTGGGATCCGTACTGGTAGCTGAACGACAATCCCAGCGGCCGTCTGAGCGGAGGACGACCCCGCCGCCCCCTCCCGGCCCGGACGGGGACGACCTCGCCACCCCTGCCCGGCCCGGTGCGGACGACCATGCAGCGCGGTGCGCGTCGAGTGCCATCAAAGCAGGGAGATTCGCGCCCCCGCGGCCCCAGGACCCTGCTCCTGTGGCAGTGGGCAGAGGATGGCGGGCTGGTCGCGCCGATCGATGAAGGAGTCCAAGACCGCCGCGCCTACCGCCCGCCCACACGGAGGGGCACACAGCACCGTTCGCCCGGCGAATGGTTACGGTGGGCTGATGCTGATTGCCGAAGATCTGCTGCTGCTCGCGACGGACGACGCCACCGGCAAGACCGCGGTGTCGTCCAGCCAACTCGACCCGGCCCTGGCCGGCGCTGTGCTGATGGAGCTCGTGATGCTCGGCAGAGTCAACCTTGAGGGCGACGACCGGAAGGCGAAGGTCGTCGTCATGAACCCCGCGTCCTCGGGAGATCCGGTGCTCGATGCCGCGCTGCAGAGGCTCACCGACAAGGGCCCGGTGAAGCCCTCACAGGCCATCAGTGTCCTCGGCAAAGGCCTGCGCGACCGGTTGAACGGGGTCACTGGAGAAGCGCGGAATCCTGCGCCGCGAGTCCGGCAGGGTGCTCGGGTTGTTCCCGACCACCCGCTGGCCCGCGCAGGACGCCGGCTTCGAGGCGCGTGTTCGGGGAGCGGTCGGCGCGGCACTGGTCATGGGCGTCGAACCGGACGGCAGGACCGCGGCGATCATCTCCGTGCTCACCGCCGCGGACATGCTCAGGACGGTCGTCGACAAGCCCGACCTCAAGGTCGCGAAAGCCCGCGGCAAGGAGATCGGCGAGGGGAACTGGGCCAGTGACAGTGTGCGCAAGGTGATCCGGGAGGCTCAAACAGCGATCACGACCGCGGTCATGGTCAGCACCACCATGGCCGCCTCGAGCTGAACCCGGTCGCCGGCCGCGGATCAGAAGGGCCGGGCGGTACATGGGCCGGCCGGCGTCACGAACCGCCAGTGTCCGAGAGCGAGGCGGTAGCGGTCCCACCCGGGGCCGAGAGCCGGGACGTCGCGACGGACGACGCGGCCAGCGAGACCATCGCGACCACCACGATCGCGGTGTCGGCGCCCCACAGGTCGGCCAGTGGGCCGGCGATCAACGATCCGACGGCGATTGCACCGACGTTGAGCTGGTCGTAGACGCCGAACACCCTGGCGACCAGTTCGTCCGGCGCCGCCCGCTGCAGCAGCGTCACCGACATCACCTCGGCGATCAGGGTCGTCGCGCCGGCAATGGCGACGAGGGTGACGGTCAGCGGCAGCCAGCCGACGATGCCCACCAAGGCGGTGCAGACCGCGAAGACCGTCATCACCGAGAAAGCAGCGGCGCCGGTCGGGTGTGGGCGGCCATCCGGTTGACGACGGCCATCGCACCCAACGCGCCGATCGACAGCCCGGCGTTCAGCCAGCCGACGGTGCCGGTACCGCCCAGCACCCGCTCGGCCAGCAGCACCATCGCGACCACCAGGTAGCCGTAGAGGAAGTTGTCGATGACGGCCACCGTCATCGGCCGGCGGACCGACGCGCGTAGCGCCACCAGCCGCAGCCCGTCGAGCAGCGCGGACGCCGATACGGGGACGACCGCGGGCCGCGGCAGTCGAACCCGGGCCGACAACGCGGCCGCGACGACGAACAGCACGGCAGCGACAACGGTGGCCAGGGCCGGTCCGCTGCCGGACAGCAGCAGCAGCCCGAGCACCCCAGGCCCGGCGATCCAGGTGGCGTTCTCCACGCCGGTCACCAGTGCATTGGCAGCCGGAAGCTGTTCGTCAGCAATGCATTCCGGCGTCGCTGCGGCCAGCGCGGGATACGACGGGGTGGCCAGCACGGCCGTCCCGGCGGCCACCGCCACCAGTACCGGAACCGGCCAGTGCGCCAGCAGTGCGGCGGCCAGCAGCACCGCGCAGGCGGCCCGTGAGACAAAGGACACCGTCAGCACCAGGCTCCGCGAGTACCGGTCAGCGAGCAGGCCCGCGTACCCGGAGAACACCACGTACGGCGCGAACCCGAGCGCCACGGTCAACGACACCCACACCCCGGACGACGTCCGGGCCAACACCTCGATGCCGACCGCGAGGGTCAGCACCAGTTGCGCCACGGTGCCGGAGCCATGGCCGGCCAGTAGCAACCCGAACCGGCGCTCGCGCAGGGCAGACCGGAAGGTCGGCTCGGCGGCTGTCGCCGCAAGATCGGTATCGACGGGACCGCCATGGAACGGGCCGTCATCCGCAGGGTCGGTACCCACGGGGTCGGTCATCCCAGCGGCCCGAACTCTTCGCGCAGCGGCGGGAAGCCGTTGAAGCCGACCGACGAGTAGGTCGCGGTGTAAGCGCCCGCGGACAGGAAACGGAGCCGGTCGCCGGGTCGCAGGTCCAGCGGCAGCAGGTATCGGTGACGTTGATAGAGCACGTCGAGGCTGTCGCAGGTGGGCCCGGCGAGGATGGTCTCGCCGACCTCGCCGGCCAGCGGCTCGCCGTCCCGGAGAACCTGCAGGCGGTACAGGATGCTTTCGCCGTAGGCCTCGACCAGCCCGGTGAAAAGGCCCGCGTCGAGGTTGACCCACCGGGTACCGGCGCGCTCGGAGACCAGCACGACCTCGGTCTCCAGGACTCCGGCATCGGCGACCAGGTGACGTCCGGGTTCGGCCATCAGTTCCGGCCGGTCGTCGCCGAAGTGCCGGTGCATGGCGTCGTCGATCGCCCGGCCGTAGGCGGAGATCGGCGGTGCGTCGGTCAGCAGGTGTGCCGGGAGCCCACCGCCGATGTTCACGACGGCCAGTTCCGCCCCGTCGCTGCGCACACCCCGGCGCAACTCGGCGGCCAGAGCGAGCGGTGCGTCCCAGGCGTTCGGGTCCCGTTGCTGACTCCCGATGTGGAACGCAACACCGAGCCGGTGACCGGCCCGGTGCGCGGCAGCGAGCAGCGCCGCCGCCTCGGCCGGTGGGCAGCCGAACTTTCCGCCCAGCGCCCAGTCGGCGCCGGCTCCGGTGGTGGCGAGCCGCACCAGCACCGTCGAACCGGGAGCGGCGGCGGTGATCTTCGTCAGCTCGGCAGCGCAGTCCAGCGTGAACGTGTCGACCCCGCGCCGGGCGGCGTACCCAATGTCCGCCGACTTCTTGATCGTGTTTCCGTAGGAGAGGTCCTCTGGCCGGCCGCCTGCTGCGAGAACGGCGTCGACCTCCCCGGGGCTGGCGACGTCCCATCGGCAGCCCAGCGCGGCCAGTGCGCGCAGGACCGGTGCGGCGGGATTCGCCTTGACCGCGAAGTGCAGCGCGACATCCGGCAGCGCAGCCTGCAGACCGAGGAAGAGATCCCGGACCATCGCCGTGTCGACCCGCAGAACGGGTGTGACCGGTAGGCGGGATCCCGCCCCGTCAACCGTGACCTCGTCGGACTCTTCTAGCAGCACGGTCGGTGTCACATTGCCCCCTTGTCCGGACATGGCCGGGTGGTCTCGGGTGATGTCGCCCCAGATGTCCGGAGCGCGTGACGACCCGCCCTGATACCCGACCGCTTACCGGCAGTACGGCGCGCACACTGACCACCGGCAATTCGCGCTGCACCGGCCGGGTTGCCGTGGAAGGGAGAACCGCGTGGAGATCCGGTTTGTCGAGGCGCCCTCCGCCCCCGGGACCGCCGTAGAAGTGACGGATCGCCGACTGGACGAGCTGCCGGAGCTGCTGACCCGGGACGACGGCATCGTCTGGGTCGATGTCCAGTCGTGGGATGACGACGCTGCCGTGACGCTGACCGAGGTGTTCTGCTTCCACCCGCTAGCGATCAGGGATTGCCAGGAGCGGAATCAGGTGCCCAAGGTGCACGTGTATAGCGATCATCTGTTCCTGGTGTTGCATGCACCGTTCGCCGGCAAGTCGGGCCATGTGCACTACATCGAGCTCGACCAGTTCGTCGGCCGCAACTACCTGGTCACCGTGCACGGTCCGCTCAATCCCGCGGTCGATCCGAAGGTGGCCACCGTCGAGGTGCAATCGCTGCTGAACCGGCTGGCGTCAGGAAGGCTGCGGCCGCAGCACGCGTACGAGCTGTCGCATGCCATGGTGTCGGCGTTGACCGGCAGGCTCCGCAACTACACCGCCGTGCTCACCCAGGACGTCTGGAAGCTCGAACAACGTGTCACTGCGGGCCATCTCGGGAACCCCGAGGAATTTCTGGAGGAGATGTTCCGCGCGCGGCACGGGCTGTTGACCGTCGAGACGATGGCGGGTCTGAGCCGCGAGGTCTATGCGCGGATGGCCAAGATCCAGGCCTTCGGACCGGGCCGGGGCGCCGAGTTGGTCGACGACAGCGTCGATCAGTTCGACCGGCTACGGGCGATGTCGCACGGCCAGAAGGACTACCTGGTCGGCACCATCGAGTTCTATCAGGCGCGGACCAACACCAAGATGACGATCGCCGCCGAGCGGCTGGCGGTGATCGCGGCCGTCACGCTGCCGATCACCGCGTTGTCCTCGATCCTCGGGATGAACGTGATCGTGAACGACGAGACGCACTACGGCCAGTTGGCGGTCGCACTCGTCACCATGCTGATCATGTCGATCACCCTGCTGATCTGGGCCAAACGCAAGGGCTGGTGGTAGCGGGTCAGCCGTTCGCGGCGATCTGCCGCAGTCGCTCCAGCCGGCCGGACTCGTAGTCGGCGAACCAACCGTCCGCGGCGAGCAGCTCCACCGCGGCCGCGGCATGATCCGCGGCATCCTCCCGGCGCCCGGTCGCCAGGAGCAGCTCGGTGAGTTCTTCCTCGACGTACCCGTCGGCGGGGCCATGGGCGGCCAGCCGCTGCTGGATCTCGAGCGCCTCGTCGAATCTGGCCAGTGAACGCAGCGCTCGCGCGACGGCCCAGCGGGCTACCCGTACCTGCTCGATGGTGCCGTGCACGGAGTATGCGGCCAGCGCCGCCTCGAACTCCTCCAGAGCAGCGGCGTAATCGCCGGCGTCGTGCCGCGCCCAGCCGGCATTGTTGTGCAGCGAGCCCGCCCAGCGTTGGGTGCGCGGGTCCTCGGAGCGCCCGACGGCACGCAGCGCCTGCGCCGTCCAGTCGTCGGCGTGATCGCGATCGGTGATGGCCAGCATGTGCGCGGCGTCGACCTCGAGGAAGTCCTCGCCGGCGGCGCGGGCCGCGCCGAGGGCGTCGATGAAGTGTTCGGTGGCCGCCGCCGGGCTTCCCGAGGAGTTCAGCAGCCGGCCGCGCTCGAGAGACAGCCGGATACCGACGACCGGGTCCGCGCAGCCGCGCAGCGCGACGACGTCCAGCAGGGCGCGGGCATCGTCGATGCGGTCCTGCAGACCCAGTGCCCTGGCCAGCTGGGTGGTCAGCTCCGCGAGTTCGGTGCTGTCGTCCGGGGCACGGTCCAGCGCCTCGCGCAGTCGCTGCTCCGAGCCGGCGGGATCAGAGAAGTCCCAGAGGGCGTCAAGGACGACCGGATCCAGCCGTTGCGAGTCCGGAGCACCCGAGGACGCAGCGGCCGACTCACCAAGGAATGTCATCAACGAACTCCGGCCGTCGGGGTGATCACGACATCACCGCGACGGCCTCGCACAGGAGCGTCTACCGACGTCGGGACGGCGCGACGTACACAGCGGGATCGTCGTCGCTGATTTCGTCAACGTACTTCGAATAGATCGCCAGGGGATCGTCGTCATCGTCGTCATCATCGACGACGGGCGGTGGCGGGGGCTGATACACCGCCCCGCCGGTCAACTCGCGCTGCAAGGCGTTGACGTCGATCGACGAGGTGTGGTACTTGAGCTCCCGTGCGACCTTCGTTTGCTTAGCCTTCTGACGGCCACGCCCCATGGCGGACCCCCTTGCAGTAAGAAGCGGGGCGGCCGAGAAACGGCGGCCCCGGAATCAGGTGTGTTTCGTGGTGTCAACAGTACAGGCTCGATCGTGCGCTTCCCACACCCACCCGACGGTCGGAGCGGCGAACCGGCATCCGGTATCGGGTGGCACGGCCATCGTATGCGGTCGCCGATCAGAACACGCCAGGAGCGATCTGCACTGTGCCGACCGGCACACCACCGCCCAGCACGGTGCCCGTCCCGAGCTCGTCGAGCAGGTCAGAGGCGGAGCCGTCAGGCGCGGTGCTGTCAGGCGCGGTGCTGTCAGGCGCGGTGCTGTCAGAGGCGGAGTTGTCAGAGGCGGAGCCGTCAGAGGCCGAGCCGGCCGCGGCGGAGCCCACCCCCAGCAGTCTGAGTGCGGCGATCAGCACCGGCATCCGCGCCCGGTCGCCGCCGTCGGTGATCTTCACTGCGACGCACCTGCCGTCCGGCAGGGCCGCGCAGTGCACCCCCTCGGCGCCGCCCTTGACGAGCAGCCCGGGGAACGCCTGCATCAGCCGGGTGTCCTCCCGGCCGGTCCCGCCCACCATCTCGGGGTGTGCGCGCATCGCATCGGACACGGTGCGCTCCGGGGTGCCGGCAGCGGCCGCGGTGACGGCGCCGAAGCCGCGCGCCAGTGCCAGCAGGGAGACGGCGAACAGCGGCGCGCCGCAGCCGTCGATCCCGACGGCTGACGGTGCCTCGCCGGTGAGCCGGGTGATCTCCCGCGCGACCTGCCGCTGCAGTGGATGGTCTGCCCCGACGTACCCGTCGATGGGCCAGCCGGCCGCGAGGCTGGCGGTCAGCATCCCGGCGTGCTTGCCGGAGCAGTTCATGTAGATGCGGCGTGCCTGGGAATCAGCGGGGCCGACGCCGGCCAGCAGGACCGCCAACCTCGCGGCGTCGTTCATCGGCAGCGCGGTCGGGCAGCGCAGGTCGTCCTCGGTGACGCCGGCCCGGTCCAGCATCGCGAGCGCACGGTCGACGTGCATCGGCTCGCCCGAGTGCGAGGCCGACGCCAGCGCCAGGTCGGCGCCCGCCAGGTCGGCGCCACTGTTCAGCATGGCCACGGACTGGAAGGGCTTGCTCGACGAACGCGGAAAGATCGGGCTCTCGACATCGCCGGTCCGGTGCAGGAGCGATCCGTCGGCGTCGGTGATCACGACGGCGCCGTAGTGCGATCCCTCATGGAATCCGGAGCGGTAGACGCGGACGAGTTCGGTCGGGACGGTGGACAAGGCTGTGCTCCTGGCATGGGTCGGCGTGGTGGTTGTGTCGGGGCCGGCGTGGTGGTCGCCTCGAGAGTGGCGTGGCGGTGCTGTCGGGCACGGCGCGGTCAGCTGAGGAGCGCGACCGCGTCCGGGTCAGGCATCGGACAACAATGCCAGCAACACCGCGGGATCGATGTTCCCGCCGGACAGCACGGCCACCGTGCGGCCGCCGGGCAACAGCTCGGGATGGTGCAGGAAAGCGGCCGCTGCGACGGCTCCGCTGGGCTCGGCGACCAGCCGGGCCTCCAGCAACAGCCGGCGGGTGGCGTCCGCTATCTCGTCCTCAGTGACCGTCACGATGTCGTGCACCTGGGTCGAGATGTGCTGCCAGGGAAGCTCTCCCACGCTGAACGTGCGGAGTCCGTCGGCCATCGTGCGCGCCGTCTGCGCGGGCGTCCACGGGATCCGCCGGCCCGCCCGGAAGGACTCGGCAGCGTCACCGGCGAGTTCCGGCTCCACGCCGACCACCTTGACGTCCGGCAGCAGTGCCGTCATCGCTGCCGCGATCCCGGAGATCAGCCCGCCGCCGGACACCGGGACGAGGACCGTTCTGACGTCGGGAGCGTCGTGCGCGATCTCCAGCCCGACGGTGCCCTGGCCCGAGATGACGTCGGGGTCGTCGAACGGCGGGATCAGCGCCTTACCGGTCTCCTGGGCGAGCTCCAGGGGCCGGCTGAAACGCTGTTCGACAGGAACCAACTCGACCGTGGCGCCCAGGTCGCGGGTCGCCTGCACCTTGCGGGCGGGTGCGTTCTCGGGAATGACGATGTGCGCATCGATGCCGAACGCCCGCGCCGTGTAGGCGACAGCCTGCGCGTGGTTCCCGGAGGAGTGCGCCAGCACGCCGCGTGCTCGGAGCTCCGGATCGAGGCGGGAGATCGCCGTCACCGCGCCCCGGATCTTGAACGCGCCGATGGGCTGCAGGTTCTCCGGCTTGATCCACAACCCGGGCCACGGCGAGGCCAGCAGCGGTGTGCGGACGGCGTGCGGCCGGATGAGCTCGGCGGCGTCGAGGATCTGGTCGAGAGTGACCATCGGTGGCGTCATCGGGTTCAGTTCCGCCGTATATGGCTCAGCGCCCGCCGGTCGATCGCCGACAGCGGGGTCGCGGTGTCGGCGGCGTCCAGCGCGTCCGCCGGATCGACCGCCGCATCGATGGTGCCGGCGAGCACCGGTGTGCCGACATCGACGGTGCGCTTCACCAGCGCGAGTGCGATCGGCCCGTCCTCGTAGTGGTGCGCCACGGTCCCGACCCGGCCCACCACCCTGCCGCCCGGGCCGACGACCGGCTGTCCGGTCTCCGGCAGTGCCTCCACGGAGCCGTCCAGGTTGAGCATCACCAGCCGGCGCGGCGGGCGGCCGAGGTTGTGCACCCTGGCGACGGTCTCCTGCCCGCGGTAGCACCCCTTCTCCAGGTGGACCGCGGTGGCCAGCCAGGACACCTCGTTGGGAATGGTGCGGTCGTCGGTATCGACGCCCCACCGCGGCCGGCGGGTGGGAATCCGCAGCGCATCCGCTGCCCAGCTCCCGGCCGGAACGGCGCCGGCGGCGACGAGGGAGCGTGCCAGCGCGGCGATCTGGTCCCGCGGGACGAGGAGATCGAGGCCGCCGTCGTCGGACGGTCGCACGAAGCCACCGGCTGCCAGCGGTACGGCACGGCTCAGATCCAGGGCGGCGGCCGCAGGGGTCAGCACCTGCTTGGCGACGGTCCGCGCCTTCGGCCCGGCAAGTGTCAGCAATCCGAACGCCGCGGACGCGTCGGCGACGTCGACCTTCGACCAGAACCGCATGCCGTCCAGGTAACCCAACAGCCCGACGCCCGCGCCGGGCTCGGTGTCCAGGTAGGCCGTGCCGTCCAGTTCGGTGATCGAGAAGTGGTGCTCGACATGGCCTTGCGGTGACAGCACGAGGGCCTGCGTGCTCTGGCCGTCACTCATCGAGCTGAGGAACTGGCTCGTCAGTGTGTGCAGCCAGGTCAGCCGGTCGTCGCCGGTCACGGTGATGACCGACCGGTTCGAGCGGTCGAACAGCGCCATGGACGACACGGCGGCTCGCTGCTCATCCATCGGGTCGCCGTAATGCCAGGCAATGCCGGCGTCAAGGCCGGTGGCACTCACCGCTCCGGGCAGCTGCAGCAGAGGCGAGTGATACGGGACGGGGGCCAGCGGTGTTGCCATACCCCCATGGTAGTTAGCGGGAGTTGTGGCCCGGAAATCGCGAGAAATGAGGCGCAGGTCACATTCCGCGAGCGGCCGTCGATTGGTTGACCTGCCCACCGACCGGCACAATTGCGCCTCATGGTGGTCGGCGACAGTGACGTCTCCGTTGCCGCGGCGGCGTCGGTGGCCGGGCGGCGGCGCTCGCCCGTGTTCAACGGACACGGCGTCACGCCGTTCGTCGAACTCGACCGCCCGGCCTGGGCCGCCCTGGCCGCTTCCACACCTCTGCCGCTCTCCAGCGAGGAGGTCGAACGGCTCCGTGGCCTTGGCGATCCGATCGACCTGGACGAAGTGGAGAACATCTACCTGCCGCTCTCCCGGCTGCTGAACATGTACGTCGGCGGTACCGGGGCGCTGCACCAGGTCACCACCACGTTCCTCGGCGAGCGCACCGAGCGGACCCCCTTCGTCATCGGTGTCGGCGGCTCGGTGGCGGTCGGGAAGTCGACGACCGCCAGGGTGCTGGCGGAGATGCTGGGCCGCTGGCCCGACACGCCCCGCGTCGAGCTGGTCACCACCGACGGTTTCCTGTATCCCAACCGGATCCTGCAGCAGCGGAACATGATGGAGCGCAAGGGGTTTCCCGAGTCGTACGACCGGAGGGCGCTGCTCAGGTTCGTCGCGGAGGTGAAGTCGGGGGCGGCCGAGGTGCGCGCCCCGAGATACGACCACCTGACGTACGACATCCTCCCCGACGACCAGGTGATCGTCCGGCGGCCGGATGTGTTGATCCTCGAGGGGCTCAATGTCCTGCAGCCGGCCAGCCTGGATCAAACGGGCCGCAGTGCGCTGGCGTTGTCCGACTTCTTCGACTTCTCGATTTATGTCGACGCGCACCCGGTCGATATCCGGCGGTGGTACGTCGAGCGATTCCTCCGATTGCGGGAAACCGCGTTCGCCGATCCGGGCTCCTATTTCCGCCGGTATGCCGGTTTGACCGACAGCGAGGCGGTGGAAATGGCCAACAGCATCTGGTCGTCCATCAACGAGCCGAACCTGGTCGAGAACATCCTGCCCACCAGGGGCCGGGCGACGCTGGTGATGATCAAGGGCCCGGACCACGCCGTGTCCAGGATCAGGCTGCGCAAGCTCTGACCGCTGCCGGCTCCCGCTCCGGCGCGGGAGCCGCGGCGGGTGGCACTGCCCGGCATCCCCTACCGTGTGCACCGTGACGGACCACCCCGCGCCGCTGGTGGCGCTGCTGGACGGAAGCCTGCTCGATCCCGAGGAGCCGTTGCTCCGCCCGGACGATCTCGGGGTGCTGCGCGGCGAGGGGGTGTTCGAGACCACCCTGGTGGTCGACGGCGTCCCCCGCGATCTCAACGATCACCTGGCCAGGCTCGCGATCTCCGCCGAGATGACGGGAATGGTCGTCCCCGGACCGGAAGAATGGCGTCGGGCGGTCATGGCCGTTGTCCAGGCCTGGGACGGCGGGCGGCAGATGGTGATCCGGCTGGTGGCCAGTCGCGGGCCGGAGTCTGCCTCGACGCCGGTCTGTTACGCCCTCGGTGCGGCGCTGTCGCCGGTCAGCATCCGGCAGCGGGTGAACGGTGTCCGTGTCCTGCTGCTGAACCGGGGTTTCACCGCCGAGAGTGCGGAGGCCGCGCCGTGGCTGCTGGCCGGCGCCAAGACGCTGTCCTACGGCGTCAACATGGCCGCCCTGCGGCACGCGACGGCGAACGCCGCCGATGACGTGATCTTCCTCGGGTCGGACGGTGCCGTCCTGGAGGCGCCGACGGCGTCGGTGGTGGTGGCCCGCGGGCGCACGCTTCTCACGCCGCCGAGCCCCGGGATTCTCGACGGCATCACCGTGCGGCGGCTGTTCAGGGTGGCCGTTGATGCCGGCTGGTCCACCGACAGCACAGTGCTGACGGCGGCGGATCTGCATGCCGCCGACGGCGTGTGGCTCGCCTCCAGCGCGAGATTGCTGGCGCCCGTCATCGCGATCGACGGGATCGAGCGGTCCGACGGCGGCCTGACCGCGGAATTGTCGGCGCTGCTCGAGGTCCCCGTCTGATTTCCGTGACGGGTCTGCTCAGTACTTGTCGGGTCTGATCACCCCTTGACGGCGCCCGCGCTGGCGCCGCGGACGAAGTACCGCTGGAATATGAAAAACACGATGGCGACCGGAATCGTCATCAGCAGGGCCGCGGCCATTTTCAGCGGGAATTGCGTCCCGCCGCCGAGTTGTCCGCTGACCAGCGTGGCGACACCGGACGTCAAGGTGTTCAGTTCAGGGCTCTGGCGCGAAACGATGAAGTGCGGCAGTTCGTTCCAGGACGCCTGGAACGACAGGATGGTGAGCGTGATCACCGCCGGCCGTGCCATCGGCAGCACGACCGACCAGAAGGTCTTGAATGCACTCGCGCCGTCCAACCGCGCCGACTCCTCGACCTCGATCGGGATGCTGATGAAGAACTGACGCATGATGAAAACCCCTGCGGCATCTGCGATCAGCGGGATGATCATGCCGAAGTAAGTGTTGAAGATGCCCAGCTGGACGAGAACGAGATACTTGGGAATCAGCAGCACCACGCCGGGAACGGCCAGGAGAGCGATGAAGAGTGCCGACATCGCCGACCGTCCGGCGAAGTGCAGTCGGGCGAGCGCGTACCCGGCCAGCGAATCGAAGAACACCCGCCCGATGGTGACAAAGAACGTGACGATCACCGAGTTCATGAACCAGAGCGGGAAGTCGCGGGACGCCAGGTTCCGGTAAGCATCCAGCGTCCATTCTTGTGGGATCGGGTTGAGCGGATTGGCAGCGGCGTCGGGGTCGAACTTGAAAGACGTGCCGACCTGGATGAGGAACGGGTAGAGGTAGATGAGCGAGAAGAAGATCAGGACCAGGTAGATCAACCAACCGAGCCGCCAGCGCCGCTTGACCGTTTCTGGGGACGCCTTGGCGACCGGCCCGGCGAGTGGCCGTCCGGACAAAGTGGTGCTCACTTTCCCTCCCAGGAGGCGATGCGGCGGCTGCGTGCAAGCGTGGCGCGATCCCGCATCACAAACCGCTGGATCAGGCTGAAAACGACGATGATGGCGAAGAGAATGAACGCGATCGCTGCGCCCTGGCCCCACTTACCGTTCGTGAACGAGGCCTGGTACGACAGGAACGCGGGGGTGAGGGTGGTCTTTGCCGGTGCCCCCTGGCTCATGATGTAGACCGCGTCGAAGACCTGCCAGGTTCCGATCAGGCCAAGGGTCAAGACCAGGAACATGGTCGGCTTGAGGGCCGGCAGGGTGACGGCCCGGAACCGTTGCCAGGTCGAGGTGCCGTCCACCATCGCGGCCTCCTGCACATCGTCGGGGATGTCCTGCAGGGCGGCCAGGAACAACAGCATGAACGTGCCGGAGGTGGTCCACACAGCCAATGTGATCAGGGCGCACATCGCGACCGAAGGCCCGGCCCACCATTGCCACCAGGTGAGCCCCAGGAAGTCGTGGCTGGTCTGCCACTCGGGGGGCGACTCGGTGTCGACCCCTACCAAACCCAACAGGATGTGGCCGACGCCCCTGGGGTCGGCGAACCAGTTGGGCCCGTTGATCCCGAACCACGCCAGAATGGCGTTGACCACGCCGGAGGCGTTGAACAGGAACAGAAACACGATCGAGATCGCCACCGACGACGTGACCGACGGGAAGTAAAAGGCACTGCGGAAGAATCCCTTGCCGCGCAGCCGGCGCCGATTCAGTGTGGTGGCGAGTAGCAGCGCGAGAATTGTCTGCAGCGGCACGACCAGAAGGACGTAATACATGTTGTTGCGCAACGACGTGGCCAGATCCCTCTGTGCCAGACCAGGTTTGGTCAGCAGGGCCTGGTAGTTGTCGACGCCGATGAAGTTCGCCTTCAGCGGCGAACCCTTGCCAGTCCAGTCGGACAGCGACACCCACAGCGCCGAGATCACCGGCAGCAGAACGAAGACGACGATGACGATGACCGCCGGGGCGATGAACAGCCAGCCCGGAACGGCGTCCCGGTTGCGGGACCCGCGCGGGCGTTTGGGCGGAGCCTTCTTTTCGATGGTGCGGGATCGTTCGATGTCTGCGATGGACTCTTCGACTCCGCCGCTGCCAATGACGGACATAGGGGCTCCTGAAGGCTTGCCGCGCAACGAAATCGCGGAAGTGCGGTGGTGGGGTGTGTGTCCGGTCGGGGGTGTTCCGGTCGACGACGCACAGGGACGACGTGCTGAGCCGACTGGGCACGGCCGGTGTGCGCCCCGCACCGGCCGTACCCGGCGGGATCAGCCGCCGATGGCGTCGGTCAGGTTCTGCTGGACCGAGTCGAGAATGGTCTTCGGGTCGGCGCCCGTGGGCAGGCCCTCCAGCTGCGCCTTGTAGTCGGCGAGCACGTCGGTGATCCCGGCTGACCCGATGACGCCCTTGGCGTACTCGACCCCCTTGACGAAGGGTTCGTTCTTCGGAAACTCCTTGAGATAGTCCGCCTCCGCCGACTGGATCGACGGGATGACGCCGAAATCCTTCGCGAACGTCAGCTGCTGGTCCTTGGCGGTCATTGCCTCGACGAATGCCCTTGCCTGGTCGGGGTTCTCGGTCGTGGCAGAGATACCCCAGCAGTTGGTGAACACCAGGGTGCCCTTGTCGCCCGACGGCCCTGACGGGAGTTCGGCGACCGTGTATTTGGTGTTGGGGAAGTCCTTCTGCAGCGCTCCGAGCAGCCAGTTGCCCTCGATCGTCATGGCTGCGCTGCCCTTGCCGAAGGCTTCACCGGCCCAGCCGGCACCCAGCTGCTTGGGCGTCTTGAACGCCCCATCCTGCAATTGGGTCTGCACGTACTTGAGGGCGTCGACGTTCTTCGGGTCATTCGCCGTGATGTTGCCGTCCTGGTCGACCAGGAATGCGCCATTTTGCACCATGAAGGCATTGAGCCGGTCGCCCTCCGGGGAGAGAGCCAGCCCCGCGACATCACCGTTGGTGAGCTTCTTGGATACCTCCGCGAGCTGGTCCCAGGTGGTTGGAATATCCGCATCGGTCAGCCCGGCATTGGTCCACAAGTCGGTGTTGATGAACAGGGCCAGCGTGGACATGTCCTTGGGTGCGCAGTAGAACTTGTCCTCGTAAGTGAACGTCTGCTTCAGGGCCGGATAGAAGTCTTCGGAATTCGAGAGCGAGTCCGCGTACGGGAGTAAGTTGCCCGCTTTTGCGTAGTTGGCGAACTGATCCGTGCTGACGTAGAAGACATCCGGCGCGTCACCGGACGAAAAGCCCTGAGCCAGTTGCTGAACCAGTTCCTGCGCGGGGGTCGCGGTCACCTTGGTGCCGGTCTTCTCGGTGAAGGCGGCGGCAGCCGAGTCGATGGCTGCGGTTTCCGCGGGACCGGACGCCCCGTAGAGCAGGGTGATCTCGCCGCCGCCCGCGGCCGCGCCGCCGCTCGAGGCGTCCGCACCGGCACCGCCGGATGCGGCACCGCCCGATGCGTCTGCGGCCGGGGCTGAATCCGCAGAGGTCGCACTGCCGGCACCCGGGGTCGAGCTGCTGGCGCCGCCGCACGCGGCGGCGAGGACCAGCGTGGTGATGCCGGTGACGGCGATGGCCGTCCGCCGGAATCTGTTGGCAAACATCGGTATTCCTCCAGGGGGTAGGTCAGCCGGCGCGATGGATTCGGCAGGCGGTGTGCGGGGACTGCGTTCGGAAAGCTGGTCGGGAGATGCCTGGCCGGTAGAGCTCGGGCCGGGTGGCGGTCAGGCCGTTCTGCAGGTCGAGCCGCGGAGCGCGAGGGCGGGCGCGAGCAGGACGTGTTCCGCAGGCGGCCCCTCGCCGGGGTGGTTGATCTGATCGAGGACGATCCGCAGGCAGTGCTCGGCCACTTGTTGCAGCGGTTGGGTGAGCGATGTCAGGTCAGCGCCCTGCGCCTTGTCGCTGTCGTCGAATCCAACGACAGCGACGTCCTTGCCGACCCGCAGGCCGCGGTCCTGCACCGCTGCAAGAGCGCCGAGCGCGACGATGTCCGACACGCAGACAATCGCGCTGACATCGTTGTCACCCAGCAGATCCGCTGCGGCGGCCCGGCCGGCGTCGATGTCATTGAGGCAGCGCCGTGGTTCCGGAACGGACAGGCCGTCGGCGCTCACCGTGCCCGCCCAGCCCGAGAGCCTGTCGTTGCCGACATCGGAATCCCCGGGCCAGCCGACGAAACCGATTCGTCGATGTCCGGAGTCGAGCAGGTGTCGGGTGGCCGCCCTGGTGCCGGCAGCTCCGTCGACGTCCACCCAGGAGTGTCCGTTGCCACCGTCCCATGGACGACCGAACGTCACGAAGGGAACGGCCGCCGCGCCGAGATGTCTCGTGCGCCGGTCGCCGGAGTGGGTATACGTGAGCACGAGTCCGTCGACGTTCCATCTGTCGAGAAGCTCGTCGTAGGAATCGATCTCGCGCTCGTCGTCGTCGGCCGTGTACAGGATCACCCGGTAGTCGGCGGCGGCCGCCGCCTCGGTCACGGCGTGCAGGAAGCGGTCGAAGACGGTGGGTTCGGGCGCCTGGTGGATGCGCATGCCGAGCAACTGCGATCGCCGGGTACGGAGCTGCTGCGCGGCGAGATGGGGGCGGTAGGAGAGCTCGGCGATGGCTGCCCTGACCCGTTCCGCGGTGTCCGCACGGACGAGCTGAGGTGAGTTCAGCACGTTGGACACCGTCTGGCGGGACACGCCCGCGCGGGCGGCGACGGATCCGAGGGTGGCCCGTTCGCCCCGCGTCTTGCCGGCGCCGGGGGGCTGCCCCGCCGAGGCGTCCGGCGCGTCCGCGTGCGCTGTGTCGAGCAGATTCGAGCCGACCGCCGGTGAAGGCGTCGGTGTCTGCTCGGGCGTCGTCACGCGGTCGTCTCCTCGCTGAGATCGATGAAGCGATGGCCGTTGGATCGATCAAATTCACGCCATCAGCGGTATTGGATCGATCCAAGGATGGTCGTAGTGTTGCCGTGGTCACGAGAAGTGTCAAGGCTCGGGTTCCCAGGAGGCGGTCACAATTTCATCACCCGCACGCACGACGTCCGGCAGACCAGGGGAGAAAGGGACGAACTGGGACACCATGTCGCACACCACAACCCGGGATCCCGAGGTCGCATTGCAGCCCCAATTGCACGAACTCGTCACCTGTCTTGCTGCGCCCTGCACGGTGCTGTCCGGGCAGGACGGTCAGGTCCGGCCCCAGGGAGCTCAGGGCGCCTTTGTCGCTGACGTTCGCGTGCTCGCCGAGGCGGCCGTCCGGTTCGACGGTGCGGAGGCCGACGCGGTCTCCACGTCACCTGTCGGACCGGACGGCGCCGAGTTCGTCAGCGTGATCCGCTCGCTGGGGGATCCGTCGCCCGATCCCTCCGTCTGGCTCCGCCGTCGGCGCACGGCGGACGTGGCCGGCATGGTGGAGAGCCTGACACTGGTCAACCGGTCGTCGTCCGAGGTCCGCACCCGGGTCGGTCTCCGGTTGGCCTCCGATCTGCTCGAGATGGACCGGGTGAAGGCGGGCCGGCGGGGGACGCCGGCGCTACCGGAGGTGACGGCGTCGGGTGTGCGGTTCGGCACCGAGCGGCTGCGGGTCGAGGTCGCCTGCCCAGCAGCACGAATCGATCTCGAGGGTTCCGGCGTTGCCGCGGAATGGCCGCTCGTCGTCGGCCCGCGGTCGGAGGTCACGGTTTCCTGGTCGCTCGCCGTCCGCGACCGGGATGCCGGCGTGGTGCCCGCGCGGTCGGCGCCCGCGGCCGCGATCCCGTCGGTGCTCGCCGGCGATCACCGGCTGGGACCGCTGGTCAGCAGGTCCGTCGCCGATCTGCACGCCCTGCGGATGGCTCTCCCCGGAGCGCCGGCCGATGAGTTCTTCGCGGCCGGATCGCCCTGGTATCTCACGCTTTTCGGTCGCGATTCGATTTGGGCGGCCCGGATGGCACTGCCGCTGGGTACCGAACTCGCCGCCGGAACGCTGCGGGCGCTCGCCTCACTGCAGGGCGTGACCGTGGACAGTGAGACCGACGAGCAGCCGGGAAAGATCCCGCACGAGGTACGCAGGTCGGTGACGACGCTGGGACCGGATGACGGTGCGTCGGCGTCGCTGCCCCCGGTCTACTACGGCACCGTCGACGCCACCCCGCTCTGGGTCTGCCTGCTCGCCGACGCATGGCGGTGGGGGATGCCGGCTGACGAAGTGGCCGCGCTGCTGCCCTCGATGGAACGCGCACTGAATTGGATGGCGACGCACGGCGACGCCGACGGCGACGGCTTCCTCGACTACTACGACGATTCCGGCCGCGGCCTGGCCAACCAGGGCTGGAAGGATTCCGACGATTCGGTCCGCTTTGCCGACGGCGCGATCGCCGCCGGGCCGGTCGCGCTGGCCGAGGTCCAGGGCTACGCCTACGAGGCCGCACTCTCCGGTGCCGATCTGCTCGACGCATTCGGCCGCCCAGGTGCCGATCGGTGGCGCCGGTACGCCGCGGAGATGGCGGACCGGTTCCGTTCGGCGTTCTGGGTGGCCGACGATCTCGGCCGCTTCCCCGCGCTGGCGCTCGACCGGGACAAGCGCCCGGTCGATTCGCCCGCATCGAACATGGGGCACCTGCTGGCGACCGGCATCCTGACGCCGGACGAGGCGAGCGCGGTGGCCGACCGTCTGATCCACCCGAGCATGTCCAGCGGATTCGGTCTGCGGACCATGTCGGACACGGCCGGCGGGTACTCGGCGCTGAGCTACCACTGCGGATCGGTGTGGCCGCACGACACTGCGATCGCCGTGCACGGGCTGATCAAGGCCGGCCTGGTGCGGCACGCCGCTGCTCTGGCGGCCGGTCTACTCGCGGCCGGGACCGCGTTCGACGGGCGACTTCCCGAGCTCTTCGGTGGGTTTGCAGTGTCCGATCTCGTCGTCCCTGTTCCCTACCCGGCGTCCTGCCGACCGCAGGCGTGGGCGGCGGCCGGTGTGATCGTCATGCTGCAGGCGTTTCTCGGTCTTGATCCCGACGTGCCGAACGGCGTCGTCCGGCTCAGCCCGTCGCCCTCCGTCGGCGCCCTGTCGGTATCCGGGCTGAAAATCAACGGAGTGCCGTTCTCGGTGGCCGTGGGTGCGGACGGCGCGCTGATCTCCGCGGTGTGCGACCCGGCGCTGGACGTGCGGATCGCCGGCTGACCCGGTTCGGTGTTCCTGAAGGGAAATGGGCCGCCACCCAGACTGTTTGCCGCATCGACTGTCTCGCCCTCGTCCAAGGCATATGCGGCGACTTACACCAGTGCCGTGACGTTCGGGTTGCCGGTCGCGGCGTTCGTGATCACCGCGCCGCCGTAGGAGTGTCCGACGAGAACCACCGGCCCGGTGATCGTGCCGAGGAAGGCTTTGAGCGAGTCGGAGTCGGTCGTCAGACCGCGTAGCGCATTCGCCGGGACCAGCACCGGATACCCGGCGCGCTGCAGTGCGGCGATGCTGCCGGCGAAGCCCGAGGCGTCCGCGAATGCGCCGTGCATGAACACGATCGTCGGCTTGGCGCCGGGTCCGTGGCCGGCACCGGTCGCTGCCGCAGGTGAAACTTCCGGCGCGGCGACGGTGGCACTCGATGCGCCGGGCAGGGTGAGTGAGAACACCAGTGTGACAGCGAGGGCGATCGCGGCGATCGCTCCTCGACGTCTGCGTCGCGATGGGAGGTCGCCGAGAAGTATTTCTGTCATGTCGATCTCCAGGGATGTTGCTGGTCGGGATGTCGTGATGACGGCGCGCGCGACGTCAGCTGAAGCGCTTGACAAAGCCGAGTGCGAGTTCGGCGACGTCCTGCCATCCGTGGTCGATCGTCAGCGAATGCCCGCGATCGGGGACATCGACCAGTTCGGTGACATCAGTGCTGTGTTTGGCCAGATACCGATGCGTCGCATGGGTGATGGCGGTGGGGGCCGTGTTGTCATTGTCGCCTGCGATGATCAGCACTGGACCACGATCGGGATTCTTGATGTCCACCTTGGTTTCGCCGCCGAAAGGGTTGAAGTTCGCGACGGCGGCCTGGAAGAGCGGTGCACCGGAGGCGGGTACATGGTAGGTCTCGTACAGCTCCTTGGTTTCCGACGAATCCAGGGTGTTGCCCCACCCGAAGGTGAATTGCTCCAGCGTCAGGGAAATGGCTCGACCCCGGTTGGCCGGATTACCCAGGACGGGCGACGCGGATTTCAGCGCGCTCAACGGAAGGGGCAGGACTCCCTTGAACGGCGCGTTGTCGATGGCGACCGTCGCGATCGAGGCGCCTTCACCGGCGATCTTCAACGCAATCAGCCCACCGAAGGAATGGCCGATGACGGCCGGCTTCTTCGTCAGGAGGGAGATCGCCTGGAGATAGTGATCGGTGACTTCCTGGACCATTTTGTGCGCGAAGACATCAGGATTCTGATACGCCTCCTCCAGGGTTGCCGGATCATCCGGCCAGCCCGGTGCGATGGTGGCGTAGCCCTGGCCCTCGAAGAAGTCGCGCCATTTCTGCCAGCTGCTGGACAGCAGCCACAGGCCGTGGACGAAGGCAACGGGGGTGAGACCGGAATCGTTGGCCCGCTGAATCTCGGCGAGTTCCCGATCGGTCAGGGTCGGGGCGGGTGCTTCTGTCATGGGGACCTTCCTGGATACGGTGATGGGGCGCCCTGCGGCCGTCCGGGGCACCGCCCGACGGTAGGTCGACGACCGGTCGGCGAATCTCCGATTCGTGCAGCGTTGTGTGCTCAGCGCGCAGGAGCTCAGCGCTGGCTCGTCGCGGCACTGTCCAACCGCGCGATCGCACGCCACTCACGCGGTGACATCCCGTACGCCTGGCGGAATGTGCGCGCGAAATGGGCGGTGTCGACGAATCCACAATCCCGGGCGACCGCGGCGATGGTGCGAGCACGCGAGTCCGGTCGGGCAAGGTCGCGGCGCGCGGCGTCGAGTCGCTGGGCGATGATCCACTGGCCGAGTGGCTGCTCGTTCGTCCTCGACCAGACGTTGTAGAGCTGGCGGAGCGAGATGTGGTGCTCGTGCGCGATCCGGGACGGCGTCAGATCCCGATCCCGCACGTGTGCCTCGACGTGCAGTTTGATCCGCAGACCCAGGCTGTCGGTGATGGAAACGTACTGGCGCGCTTGATCTTCGGTTGCACTGATGATCAGTGCGCGGACCAGCTCGGTCGCGGCGTTGCCGAGCATCGCCCAGGTCGGACCGGCCGGCTCCGCGATCAGCGTCGAGTTGAGCTGCAGGATGTTGTCACGGACCAGCGGGTACACCGGGCTGGACGCGATGAGCCCGACAGCAGCGTGGACCCGGTCGATCGGCAGGCCGAGTGCAGAGTGATCGAGATTGAGCGAGAAGGTCTCACCCCCGCCGATTCGGTTGAATTCGTACGGAACCGCATGGTCGGTCAGAACCATTGCCGGCCTGGGTGACTCGACCTGCTGGTCGTGCCGACCCTGCGCATAGGTCCATCGACCTGGACCGAGCACCGTCACGGCGATGCGCTCCGGTGCGACTGCGCGGACCTGCCGCTGGGTCCTGGTCAGGCACACACCCGTGCCCTCGCGATGCATGAGGGTGGTGCCGCCGCCGAGCGCCCACAGTTCGATGCGCGCCGACACCTCGTCGACCGGAGGCTCGTGGGTGAGCCGTGCGGGAATCCCGGACAGCTGCATGGCGTGCTCGATGGCGTCGGCGCGCTCCTGCCGGGGCAACAGGTCGGTGTCCAGAATGACGGTCACTGTTGCCGGAGCTCCCTTCGGTGTCCCGTGCTGCCGGCGTCTGTCGTCCGGATCGACACGCTTCGTCGGAATGACGGTAATGGGGCTTCCGCGCTGCGTACAGGCGCCCTGGAGTGCGGGGTGCATCGTGCCCCGGTTCCTCGCGAGGAAAGTCTGCGGACTCAACGCGATCGTGTCGCATCTTCCTGCACCGTCGGAACAGGAGGCTGCACGCTCAACACAGTCGGTGACGACCGCAGTGCCTATCGTCGGGCCCTCGGTACCGCGGCGGCGGGGTCCGGTGCTGGGGGCATGAGCCGCAAACGAGGACGCGGGTGTCCCTGCGCGCGCTCGTCGACGGGGTCGACACTCTGCTGGCGGGCTCAGCACGCACGACATCTGAGACACCGTCGATGCTGTGAGTGCTCCGGGCCGGCGGAAAGCAGTCGGCGGTGGCCGGCGCCTCGGGGAAGATACGACCATGCACCCGTTCGAGATTCCGGCGAACCTGGCCGGATGGATCGAGCAGCACGAGCCGCCGGGGTCGGCGGCGCACGCCTGGCTCGCCGACCTGGCCGACGTCGTCAGGGTGACCGCCCAGTACTGGGAACTGCAGCCCGGCCGGCCCTATCAGCCGGGCGGCGTCACCGCGTGGGTTGCGCCGGCGCGCGACCCCATCGGCCGGCGGGTGGTGCTGAAAGTCGTCCGGCAGAATGCCGCGGCGCTGGAGGACGAGGGGCTGCACGAAGCCGACGGCCTGCGGGTGTGGGCGGGTGACGGCACCGTTCGGCTGCTAGACTCCGCCGTCATCGGGTCGAGCCGTGCGCTGTTGCTCGAGGAGTGTGACCCGGGAACGGTTCTCGCCGACGTCAGCCCGCCCGCCGAGCAGGACGAGCTGGTGGCCGCCCTGCTGCGTCGGCTGTGGGTGCAGCCGCCGGCCGGCCACCCGTTCCGGTCGCTGGCCAGCATGTGCGGCTGGTGGGGCGATTCGTTCGAGGCCAGGTTCGCGGCGGCGCTGGCGAGTCCCGATGCGCCCGACCGGGCCGACCTGCTCGACCCGGGTCTGGCTCGGGACGGCATCCAGATGTTCAGGCAGTTGCCGCTCGACGCACCGGCGCAGATGCTGCTGTGCACCGACCTGCACGCCGGGAACATCCTTGCCGCGCAACGCGAACCGTGGCTGGTGATCGATCCGAAGCCCTACGTCGGCGACCCCACCTACGATCCGCTGCAGCACATGCTCAACTGCCCGGATCGGCTGACCGCCGATGCGCGCGGCTTCGTCCGACGCATCGCCGCACTCCTCGATCTGGACCCGGAACGCCTGCGGGACTGGCTCTTCGCCCGTTGCGTGCAGGAATCGGTGGGCTCGCCGACACTGGCGGCGGTCGCCCGCGACCTGGCGCGCTGACGGTCAGCCGCCCAGCCGGGCGAGCGCATCCCCCGCCCGGCGCTGCCGGATCTCGGCGCGGCGGAGCTGGACCCGGGCCTCGTCGACGGCCTTTCGGGCGTCCGCAACCTGCTCCTCGAGTTCCCGCAGCCGGTCCACCCGGGTCTGCTCCTCGTCGGCCGCCAGCAGGTACGCCTCCTCGGCGTCGTCGGCGGCCTGCCGTGCATCCGCGAGCCTGGCGCGTTGCGCCTCCTCCGCGGCGGCCTTCTGCTGGGCCTTTCGCTCGGCTTCCTGCTCCTCCGCTTTCCGCCGGGCTTCGGCGCGGTCTTCTCTCGACCGTCCCGATGACGACGGCCGCTGCACCGCAGTCGGTTCCAGCCTTGGCTCAGACTTTCTGCGGCTGGCGCCACTGTCGGTTCCTGACGGCACCAGTGTGAGATCGGGCGACCCGACGGATCCGAAACCCTCCCAGCGGGCCGGTTTGACCAGCGTGCCGTCCGCGACCTGGGCGGCGATGCTCTCCTCCGCCAGCGCCGCGGTCAGTGTCGAGACCACCTCGTCACGGACCGCGGAGCTGGGTGAGGTGTCACCGATGGCGTCGAACGCCCGGCGGGTCAGGTCGTTCACCAGCCGCCGGCGCTGTTTGGTGAGTTCGCGAATCTGCCTGGGGTCGACGGTGCGCTCCGCCTCGCGGAGCCGCTCACCGAGTTCCACCAGTTCGGCCATGCCATCCGGGTCGGAACGGGCGAGCGAGTTGACGGCGTAGGCGGATCGGGTCGGCTTGCGCAGCGCGGCGATCCGCTTCGCCGTCGCGGTGTCTCCCGACTTCTTCGCCGCGGCGGCGAGTTCACCCCGCCGGGTCATGAACGCGTCGGGATCCGCCGAATACAGCTCGTCCGTCGCTTCGCGGAGCGCGTCGTCGGTCTGGGCCACCTGCTCATCCTTGCCCAGGGTCGCGGCAACGGCCCGCCGGTCCTGGTCAACCTCCGCGTTCATGAGTCCGCGTTCATGAGTCCGCGTTCATTAGTCCGCATTGAGCGGTCAGGGTTTCTCGGTCGGCGTTTCTCGGTCAGTCATCCTGGTCAGCGTTCCTGGTCGGCGTTCCTGGTCGGTGTTCCTCGGCCAGCAATCCCCGGCGGTGCGCCACCGCGACGGCCTCGGCGCGGCCGCTGACGCCGAGCTTGGAGAGCACGTTGGACATGTGCACGCTGACCGTCTTCCCGCTGATGAAGAGGCGCTCGCCCACCTGGCGATTCGTCATGCCGGTGGCGACCAGTCGCAGCACCGCCTCCTCGCGGTCGGTCAGAACTCCGACGGCCGGCCGGCTGCCGGGCAGATCGAGCCGGGCCCGCCGGCCGAGGTCCCGGATCGCGTCAGCGAGCGGACGTGCGCCCATCTCGACTGCTTCGGCCAGTGCGGCCAGTGCCTCCGACTGCGCCGCCGGGTGGTCGCCTGCGGCGGCCAGCGCCGACGCGCGCCGCCAACGGCTGCGCGCGATCTCGTACCGGTACCCGTAGTCGAATTCGCGGGCGACCTCCTCCCACCGGGCGGGATCGTCATCGCCGATGAGCCGGCCGTGCTCTGCCCGGGCTCGCGCCATCCAGGCCCTGCCCTCCGGGCCGAGTCGCCCCCCGCGTGGTCGCCCCCGACGTGCGGTCTCGATCGTCCGCTCGAGCAGGACCCCGCCGAGATCGATGTCCGGTGACGGGTCGCCGCCGACCAGCCGGGTCTGTTCCGCCCTGTCGGCCAAGGCGGTCAGGCCGAGCGCGGACAGCCAGATTCCGCCGAGGAAGTAGTCGTTCCAGGCGCCTTCCATGAACTCGATCACCTGCAGCGTCAGGTCGACGGCCGCCTGCTGCTCGCCCGCCCAGGTCAGCGCGTCGATCGTGCAGCCGCCGGAGATGAGGGCAGCCATCGGGTCGCGCCGCCAGTCGGCCTTGACGGCGCGGCCCCTGGCGATCACGTCGGCGTCACCGCGCGCCGCGGCGGCGTACAGGTCGACCACCGACATGATCCAGGTGGCGGACTCGGGCACCCAGTCCACGTCCGGCGGAGCGGGAGCGAGATCGCCTGACACGTAACGGATCAGCGACCTGAAGATCAACATGCCGACGCCGTATCCGGTCCAGAGCACGCCGGTCGCCCGGGCCCGCTCGATGCCGTCGTCGCAGATTTCGGCCGCCTCCCGCAGCGCGCCCGCGTAATACCGATTGGCGACCAGGTTGTGCACGCTGCGCAGCTCGGCGATCAGGTCTCCGGTGCTCCGTGCGGTTTCCAGTGCGCCGCGGAGCAGTGCGCCCGCCCGGTCGGCGTCGTCGACGTAGAGCACGGCCAGTGTGGTGAGCGCGTCGGCCTCGGCGTCGGCCACCCCGAGCAGTCGGGACTCGGTGATGGCGCGTTCCGCGGTGCGCCGGGCCTCGTCGTCGAGATCGGTGTTGAGGGCCGACCTGGCATGCGCGGCCAGCAATCTCGCACGGTCCGGCGACGGGGCATCGGCGTCCAGCACCTCGAGCGCGCGGTTCGCGAGGTCCAACGCCTCCCGCGCATGGTCCTCGTCGATGAGGTAGGTGACCGCGGCCGGGGTGAGCCCGGCGGCGCGGACCGGGTCGGCCTTGGCCAGCGCGGAGCGGGCGAGCGCGGCGGCGCGGGCCGGTTGACCGGCCCTGCTGGCGGCGGCCGCGGCGGACATGGCCACCTCGATCCGGTCCTCGCCCACCAGGTCTGCGGCATCGGGGACCGCGTCCCACAACTGCAGCACCGTCTCCAGGTGCCGAAGTTCCTCCACCGGGGCGAGCACGTCGGCCGCCTCCCGGGCCGCGGCATGGGACGCCGCGAGCGCGGCCGGTAACTCGTGGCTGCGCAGTGCGTGGTGCGCTATCTGCGCGGGTGAGCCCAGCGATGGATCGGCGGTCAGCTGACGGAGGTAGGCGCGGTGCAGGGAGGCCAGTTCGCCGGGCAGCAGGTCGGCGTACACCGCCTCGGCCAGCAACGCGTGCCGGAACGCGATCCACCGCGATTCCTCGGCGGCGAGCACGTGATGGGTGACGGCCTCACGCAGCGCGGTATCGAACGTCGCCGGGTCGGGGAAACACGGATCCTGAGAGGCCACCGCCCACAACAGCGGCTCCGACACCCTGCGGCCCGCCACCGAGGCGATCCGGGCCAGAGTCTGCACGGATGGCTCGAGTCGCTCCAGCCGTCCGTGCAGCACATCGGCCAACGAGCCGGGCAGGGCGGCGGCGTCGGAACCGGATTCCAGCAACTCCTGGGCGAAGTAGGCGTTGCCCTCCGAACGGGCGAGAACCCGCTGCAAGGCCGACTCCGGCAACGTGTGACCGGTGACCGCCTCGCCGAACTCGGCGAGCTCGTCGTGGGTGAACGGAGGCAACTCGAGGTGGTCGACCTTGGGGTGACGCAACAGCTCGGCCAGGACCGGCCGCAGCGGGTGACGGCGATGCAGGTCGTCCGTCCGATAGGTGCCGACCACCAGCAGATGCTCGTTGCGCAGCCTTGCCAGCAGGAACCGGAGCACGTCACGGCTCGACGGGTCCGCCCAGTGCAGGTCCTCGACCATCAGCACCAGGGGGCGGTCCGGAGTGCCGACGGCGCCCAGTACCGCGGCCACCCCGTCGAACAACTGGAGGCGGGCGGCCTGGTTCTCGGCGCCGACGGACGCCTCGGCGATGCCGCCGTCGAGCAACCTGCCCAGCGCCGGCCGCGCGGCGATCGCCCGCTCGACGGTGTCGGTGGTGCCGCGGAGTTGGCCGAGGATGTCGGTGAACGGGAGGTACGGCAGGCCCACGTCGCCGAGGTCGATGCAGTGACCGGTGACGACCAACGCGCCGTTGGCCGCGGCGATCTCCGCCATCCGGGCCAGCAACCGGGTCTTTCCGACGCCCGCGTCGCCCGAGATCAGCAGGGCTCCGGGCTCGCCGGCCCGGGCGCGGGTGAGCGCCAGCTCGAACTGCCCCACCTGCTCGGAGCGAGCGACGAACGGCGCACCTGCCGCGGACCGAGCCACGGTGTCCATAGTGTCAGTTGGCACCGACACCGCAGCTCGGGTCGCTCCTGGTGATGGCGTTGGTTTGGCGGCTTCCGCCTGCGTCGGTCACGCCGCGTGCGCCGGCCGCCCGAGCGTGGTGAAGGCGGAACGTTCCGCTCGCTGCGCGGAACGCCGCCGGTTGGTGCGGGCAGTGCTGCGGGCCGCACGGCGATTGGTGGCGCGGAGGACGCCAATTCGGACCTGCTGCTGGCGGTAACCGAGTTCGGCGTCAATTGCCGGTCCCCAGGACATGCTCATCGGGCTCTCCCTCGAAACGTCGGCGAACCGGTTGCTCGTCGTCGTAAGAGCAACAGTGCTGCTGAGCACCCGGTCCCGGGATCGGACGAGCGAGCACACTTCCGCCCCCGAATGCCTCAGATGGCCGACTGAGGTGGTCTGAGGTGCCTCAGGTCGGGCCCCCGGGATGGCGCCGAAAGGAGCTTGCGGCCGAGGTCGCGCCGTCCACTGAACCTCAGCCTTGCGCCCGGCGGGGGTTTGCGGGCGTGTGCAAGGGGGGAGTTCAGTGAAAGCGCCGGGCCCAGCCGGACCGAGGGGTTCGGTCCGGCCACCGAGCCGTCAGTCGATCGGGACGGCCGAGGTGTGCCAGATCCGGTCGATGTAGTCGCGGATGGACCGGTCGCTGGAGAAGAAGCCCGAGCGGGCCACGTTCAGGATCGCGCTGCGGGTCCAAGCCTTTTGATCCCGGTAGGCGACGTCGACAGCGTCCTGGGCCTCGATGTACGCCTTGTAGTCGGCCAGCGCCATGTACTGGTCATGGTGCAGCAGCGAGTCGACCAGCTGGGCGAAGGCGCCGCGGTCGCCCGCGGAGAATTCGCCCGAGGAGATCGCGTCCATCGCCCGGCGCAGCATCGGGTCGGACTCGTAGTAGGTGTGCGGCCGGTAGCCGGCGGTGGCGGTGGCGGTGACCTCCGGTTCGGTCATCCCGAACAGGAAGAAGTTCTCCTTGCCGACCAGGTCCCGGATCTCGACGTTCGCGCCGTCCAGGGTGCCGATCGTCAGGGCGCCGTTCAGCGCCAGCTTCATGTTGCCGGTGCCGGACGCCTCCTTGCCGGCCAGCGAGATCTGCTCGGACAGGTCCGCGGCGGGGATCAGCGTCTCGGCCAGGGTGACGTTGTAGTTCGCCGGGAACGCGATGCTCAGCCGGCCGGCCACCAGCGGGTCGGCCTCCAGCACCTTGGCGACGGCGTTGATCAGCGCAATCGTCGTCTTCGCCATCCGGTAGCCGGGCGCGGCCTTGGCTCCGAACAGCACCACCCGGGGCTGGATGTCGAGCTCCGGGTTGTCCTGGATGCGCTGGTAGAGCGTGATGACGTGCAGCAGCTTGAGGGTCTGCCGCTTGTACTCGTGCAGCCGCTTGACCATCACGTCGAAGATGGCGCTGGGATCGAGGACGATGCCGTCCCGTCGCTCCAGCAGACTGGCCAGCCGTACCTTGTTCGCGCCCTTGATCGCGGCGAAGGCGCGGACGAAGGCGTCGTCGTCGGCGTACGGCTCCAGGTCCTGCAGGCGGTCGAGGTCGCGCACCCACCCGTCGCCGATGGTGGCGGTGATCAGCCTGGACAGGCCCGGGTTGGCCAGCCTGACGAACCGCCGCGGGGTGACGCCATTGGTGACGTTGGTGAACTTCTCCGGCCAATACGCCGCGAAGTCGGAGAGCACCTGGTCGCGCAGCAACTCACTGTGCAGCTCCGCGACGCCGTTGACCATCGAACCCGCGACGGTCGCGAGGTACGCCATCCGCACGGCCTGGAACGGGTACTCCTGGATGATCGACATCCGCCGTGCGCGGAACTCCTCCGTCGGGTAGGCCGCCCGCACCTCTTCGAGGAAGTCCTCGTTGATCTTGTAGATGATCTCCAGGTGCCGCGGCAGCAGCCGACCGAGCAAGCTCACCGGCCACACCTCGAGCGCCTCCGGGAGCAGCGTGTGACAGGTGTAGGCGAAGCACTTCTTGGTGATGGCCCACGCCTCGTCCCATTCCATCTGCCGCTCGTCGACCAGGATCCGCATCAGCTCCGGGATCGCGATCACCGGATGGGTGTCGTTGAGCTGGAAGATCACCCGGTCGGGCAGGTCGTGCATGTCGAAGTCGCGGGGCAGCGTGTGGTCGAGGAAATCGCGCAGTGAGCACGCCGCGAAGAAGTACTGCTGCTGCAGGCGGAGTTCCTTGCCCTGCGGGGTGGAGTCCTCCGGGTACAGCACCTTGGAGATGTTCTCGGCGAAGGCCTGCGAGCGGACCGCCTCGAGGTAGTCGCCGGCGTTGAACACCGACAGGTCGAACGCCTGGGTGGCCCTCGCGCTCCACAACCGCAGGGTGTTGACGTTGCCGATGCCGTATCCGGGGACCATGTAGTTGTAGGGGATCCCGCGCACCTCCCAGCCGTGGTTCCACCGCGACCGGATAACGCCGTCGGTGTCCACGTAATGCTCGGTGCTGCCGCCGAACCGCACCGTGACGGCCATTTCCGGGTGCGGGAACTCCCACGGGGAGCCGTTGGTGAGCCAGGAATCGGGCTGTTCGACCTGGGCGCCGTCGACGAAGGTCTGCCGGAAGATGCCGTACTCGTACCGGATCCCGTACCCGACTGCGGGAACGCCGAGGGTGGCGAGGGAGTCGATGAAGCATGCGGCAAGTCGGCCCAGACCGCCGTTGCCGAGCCCGGGCTCGACCTCGGCCTCCCGCAGGCTGTCCAGGTTCAGGCCCAGAGACTCCATCGACTTCGCCGCGACGTCGCTGAGCCCGGCGGCGAGCAACGAGTTGTCCAGCTGCCGGCCGAGCAGGTATTCGGCGGACAGGTAGGCGACCGCCTTGGCCTTCGCGTCGAGCTGGGTGTTCAGCGTGTCCAGCCAGCGGGACATCAACTGCTGGCGGACCGTTCTGGCCAGCGCCATGTAGAGGTCGTGCGTCGTCGCACGGACCAGGGCGACACCCTGCCCGAATTGCAGTTCCTCGAGGAACTGTCTGGTGAAGGTCTCCACGTCGGTGAGGTCGACCTGGACGATGTGCTTGGAGGCGGTCACGGACGGATAGTAGCCAGGGTTGGTGTGAGAGTCTCCGCGGCAAAAGTCCTGTGAAATCCCGAATGTCCGGGGCGTCCGGACCCCGCGACCGTCACCCGGCGATGCGGCCGTACCGCTCAGCGGCCCGGGCGCGTGCCTTGGCGGCCTCCACGTCCCGGTCCTTGGCCGGCGCCGTGGTCACCAGGTCCTCCAGAAGATGCCGGGTGATGTGCGCGATCTCCTCGACGGCGTGGTCGAAGACCGCCTGGTTCGCGGCGGACGGCTTCGTGCTGCCGCTGACCTTGCGCACGTATTGCAGCGCGGCGGCGTGCACCTCGTCATTGGTGGCGGGCGGATCGAAGTTGTGCAGGGTTCGAATGTTGCGACACATACTTACCAGCGTCGTCACCGTGGGCATTGCACGCAAGACCCGAAGCGACTTTCGACGGTGCGCGATCGTCAGCCCGTCACCACGTCATTACTCTCGAAAAGTTGACGTTCGGTCGTCGAGAGGATCAGTCATGGAAATCGGATTGCACATCGCGGATTTCACGTATCCCGACGGGCCGGCCGGGTTGCGCGGCGACCTCGACCGCATCGTGACCACCGCCGAACAGGTGGGCTTCACCAAGGTGAGCGTGATGGACCACCTCTGGCAGATCGGCCTGCTCGGCCCGCCGGAGCACGAGATGCTCGAGGCCTACACGACTCTCGGCTATCTCGCCGCCCGTACCTCGACCGTGGAATTGGTGTCCTGGGTGACTGCGGTGACCTACCGCCAGCCGGGGATGCTGGCCAAGCTGGTCAGCACGTTGGACGTGCTCTCAGGCGGGCGGGCGTGGCTGGGAATCGGCGCCGCCTGGAACGAGGAGGAGGCCACCGGCCTCGGCCTGGATTTCCCGCCGACAGCGGAGCGGTTCGAGCGGCTCGAGGAGACCCTGCAGATCTGCCTGCAGATGTGGAGCGGGGACGATGGGGCGTACGACGGCAGGCACTACCAGCTGGGCCGCACCCTGAACTCGCCGCAGCCGTTGCACAAGCCGCACCCGCCGATCCTGATCGGCGGGTCGGGCGAGAAGAAGACCCTTCGACTGGTGGCCAAATATGCGCAGGCGTGCAACCTGTTCCCGAGCCCGGAACTGGAGCACAAGCTGGACGTGCTGCGCGGGCACTGCGAACGGGAGGGCCGGAACTACGACGACATCGAGAAGACCGTGATGTGTCCCCTCGACCCGGGCGAGAAGGGTGAGAACGTCGACGCGATTCTGCAGACCCTGCAGGGCTTCTCGAAGCTGGGCATCACTCACGCGCACGGGATCGTGCCGCGGCTGTGGTCCATCGACCCGTTGACCACACTCGGCCGTGAGGTGATCCCCGTCATCGCGAAGTGGTGAGCATCGGGCCCTCCACCGGCGCTGCGACTACGCCGGTCGGGGGCTCGGTGATGCCGTGACCGGCCGGGTCCGGTTCAATACCCGCATGGATCCACGCGCAGGACAGCCTGCTCAGGCCAGCGATCTCATCGACGTCGACGCCGTGCTGGCGGCCTACGAGGACCTGCACCCCGATGTCTCGAATCCCGACCAGCGGGTCGTGTTCGGCACCTCCGGCCATCGCGGTTCGAGTCTGGACACCGCCTTCAACCGTGACCACATCCTCGCGATCACCCAGGCCATCTGCGAGTACCGCGCGGACCAGGGCACCGATGGGCCGTTGTTCATCGGCGCGGACACACACGCACTGTCCGGGCCGGCCACCGCCACCGCCCTGGAGGTGCTGGCTGCGAACGGCGTCACCGTCATGCTCGATGCGGCGGACGGGTACACCCCGACGCCCGCGGTCTCGCACGCGATCCTGAAGGCCAACCGCAAGCGCACGACCAGGCTGGCCGACGGCATCGTCGTCACCCCCAGCCACAACCCGCCCCGCGACGGCGGGTTCAAGTACAACCCGCCGAACGGCGGCCCCGCCGACAGTGATGCGACGTCGGTCATCGCCGCCCGGGCCAACGACATCCTGGCGGGCGGCCTCACCGACGTGAAGCGGATGAACTACCAGGCGGCGAAGGACGCTGACACCACCGGTTACTACGACTTCGTCGGCGGATACGTCGGCGACCTGGAGAACGTGCTGGACATCGCCGCCATCCGCGACGCCGGCGTGCATATCGGGGCAGACCCGCTGGGTGGAGCGTCGGTGGCGTACTGGGCTGCGATCGCCGACCGGCTGCACCTGGACCTCACGGTGCTCAACAAGGTCGTCGACCCGACCTGGTCGTTCATGACGCTGGACTGGGACGGCAAGATCCGGATGGACTGCTCGTCCCCGAACGTGATGGCCTCCGTGGTCACCAAGGTGCGCGAGGGCGGCGGCTACGCCGTGGCCACCGGCAACGACGCCGACGCCGACCGGCATGGGATCGTCACCCCGGACGCCGGGCTGATGAACCCCAACCACTACCTCGCCGTGGCCATCGACTACCTGTACAGCCACCGCCCGGAGTGGGGCGCCGACATGGGCGTCGGCAAGACCCTGGTGTCGTCGTCGATGATCGACCGGGTGGTGGACCAACTCGGCCGCCGGTTGGTCGAGGTGCCCGTCGGTTTCAAGTGGTTCGTTCCCGGCCTGATCGACGGTTCGATCGGGTTCGGCGGCGAGGAGTCGGCCGGTGCGTCCTTCCTGCGCAAGCGCGGGACCGTCTGGACGACGGACAAGGACGGCATCCTGCTGGCCCTGCTGGCATCCGAGATCACCGCCGTCACCGGCAAGTCACCGAGCGAGCGGTACAAGGAACTCACCGGTCAGTTCGGTGACCCGGCGTACGCCCGGGTCGATGCGCCGGCGACCAAGGCGGAGAAGGCCAAGCTCGCGAAGCTCTCGCCGGAGGACGTGAAGGCCGACTCGCTGGCCGGCGAGCCGATCACCGCAAGGCTGGTGACAGCGCCCGGGAACGGTGCCGCCATCGGCGGTCTCAAGGTGACGACGGAGAACGCATGGTTCGCCGCGCGGCCGTCCGGCACCGAAGACGTCTACAAGATCTACGCGGAATCGTTCAACGGGCCCGAGCACCTCAAGCAGGTCCAGGAGGAGGCCCGCGAGGTGGTCTCGGCGGCGCTGGCGGGCTAGCAGGGTCAGCCCGCGTCAGCCCGCACCTGCGGCCGGCCCGACCCGGCGCAGGAAACGGCGGGTGCGCGGGTCGACCGGGTCGCCCAGCACCTGCTCGGGCGGGCCGACCTCGACGACGACGCCGCCCTCCAGGAACACCACCTGGTCGGCGACCTCTCGGGCGAAGGCCATCTCGTGGGTGGCGACCATCATCGTCATCCCGTCGGTCTTGAGCTGGGCGAGCAGGGTCAGCACCTCGCCGACCAGTTCCGGATCCAGTGCGCTCGTCACCTCGTCGAAGAGCATCAGCACCGGGCGGTTCACCAGCGCGCGGGCGATGGCCACCCGCTGCTGCTGGCCGCCGGAGAGCTGGTCCGGCTTCGCGGACGCCTTGTCGGCGAGCCCGACCCGGTCGAGCATCGCGGCGGCGTCCTTCTCGGCCTGTTCTCGCCGCACGCCGTGCACCCGCCGCGGCGCGAGCGTGATGTTGTCCAGCACGCTCAGGTGCGGGAACAGGTTGAACGACTGGAACACCATCCCGATCCGGGCCCGCACCTCGTCGGCACGCAGGTCGCTGACCGCCGGATCGGTGATGTCGCGTCCCTCGAGCGTGATGACGCCGTCGTCCACGATCTCCAGCAGGTTGACGCAGCGCAGCAGGGTCGACTTCCCGGAACCGGAGGCCCCGATCAGCGCGACGCACTCGTGCGGCCGCACCGACAGCGAGACGTCGCGCAGCACGACGTTGTCGCCGTACGCCTTGCGTACGCCGGCGATCTCCAGCAGGGAGCCGTCCGGGGCGGCCTCGGTCGGGCCGGTCATACGGTGCCGGCGCCGATCCAGCCCTGACGGCGGGCGACCCAGTCGGTCAGCCTCGTCATCGGGACGGTGACGAACACGAACAGCAGCCCGGCGACGACGTAGGGCGTGTAGTTGAAGGTCTGAGCCGTGTTGATCTTCGCGACCAGCACGGCGTCGTAGACGACACCCAGGATGGAGATCAGGCCGGTGTCCTTCTGCAGCGACACCAGGTCGTTCATCAGTGCCGGCATCACCCGCCGGAACGCCTGCGGCACGACGACGAAGCGCATCGTCTTCGAGTGCGACAACCCCAATGACCGGGACGCGGCGCGTTGCGAGGGGTGGACCGAATTGATCCCGGCCCGCAGCACCTCGGCCACGTACGCGCCGTACACCAGGATCAGCGACGCACATCCCCAGAACAACGCCGATGACGGCAGCCAGCTCAGCCGCAGACTCGGCATCCCGAAGCCGAGCAGCAGCAGCACCAGGATCAGCGGCAGGCCGCGGAAGATGTCGACGTAGACGGTGGCGGCCGCCCGCAGCGGGAAGAACACCGGCCCACGGAGGCTGCGGATCAGCGCGATGCCCAGCGCCAGCACCAGGATGACGATCTCGCAGATGACCATCAGCCGCAGGTTCAGCCACAGGCCGGCGGCGATCTCGGGCAGCACCTCCCAGCCGTAGGCGACGTCGAAGAAGGTGCTCCGCAGCCGTGGCCAGCCCGGCGCATTGACCAGCAGCAGCCCGCCTGCGACCACCACGACCACGGTCGAGACACCTGCCGCGACGGCCGATCGGATGGTCCGACGCCGCCGGAAGGCCATGCGCTGCAACGCCAGTGGTGATGGCTGCCAGTCGTCCTGCTGCCGTTCGGCGTGCGGTGTGGCCATCCGGTCGACCGGCTCGTTTCGTGGAGGTCAGGCTTCGGGTTGGCAGGTCAGCTCAGGCAGGTCAGCTCAGGACAGGCGCGGTGTTGTCGCTGCTGAGCCATTCCGTCGTCAGCTCGTCGAGGGTCCCGTCCTCGCGCAGCGAGTCGACGGCCTGTGTGACGCAGTCCGTCAGCGGTGAATCCTTGGCCAGCAGGAGGCCGAGCTGCTCGGCATCCGGCCCGGTCTGGGCGAGCTGGCCGACCACCTTTCCGTCGGTCAGTTGCGCGCCGGTCATGTAGAACGCGGTGGGCAGGTCGACCACCAGGCCGTCGATCTGGCCGTTCTGCAATGCCTGCGCGCCGAGTGAGTTGTCCTCGAACACCTGCGGGGGCGTGGACGGCGCGATGACGTCGTCGATGGCCTGCAGGCTGGTGGTGCCGTTCATGGCGCCGAGCTTGGCGTCCTTCAGTTCGGCGACCGAGGTGGCGTTCTCGATCGGCGACCCGCCGACGGTGATCACCGTCTGCGCCAGCGTGTAGTAGCCGGAGGAGAAGTCGACGACCTTCTTGCGGTCGTCGGTGATGGTGAACTGGTTGATGTCGAAGTCGAACCCGCTGGGCTTGGCGATCGCCTCGTCGAACCCGACCCTGGTCCACGTCACCTGCGCCGGCTCGTACCCGAGCCGCTCGGCCACGGCGTAGGCCACCGCGGACTCGAAACCCTTGCCGTTGGTCGGGTCGTTGTCCACCATCCACGGCTCGAAGGCGGGTTCGCTGGTCGCGATGGTCAGCGTGTTGTCGGCCACGGTGTCCAGCGTCGCCGGGTCCGCGCAGGCGAGCGGGGCGGACGACCCGCTGGACCCGCCGGCCTCGCTCGACGCCGCCGAGGAACCAGCCGCTGCGGACGTCGTCGCTGCGCTGCTGGAGGCGGCGCTGCTGGCGGGGGAGCTGGTCGACGCGGCGCTGCTGCTGGCGGTGCTGCTGGCGGTGCTGGTCGAGGCAGTGTCAGTGGAGGAACCGCACGCCGCCAGCAGGACGAGCAGCGACGATCCGGCGGCGATCAGCAGACGGCGGTGAGGGGCAGGCTTCACAACAGCTCCCGGCGGGGATGGTGAGGGGTAGTTGATCCGTCCAGCATACGAAACGTCGGGAACGTCCGATCACCGCAGCGACGGTGCTCAGCCGGCGACGCGGTCCAACGCCGCAGAGGCGTGAGGGGCCAGTTCGACATCCGAATGCGCCCGTTCCTCGACGTAGGCGAGCCTGCCGTCCGGGGTGATGCCGTACAACCGGGTGGTTCCGACGACCGGTGGCGCGGTGGGTGTCCGCCAGCCGACGTCGGTCGACAGTGCCCAGCTGGCAACCGATCTCGGCTGGCCGTAGAAGACTTCGATGCGGCCCTCGGAGTGTGCGACGAGGAATTCGATCGAGCCGTCGGGTTGTGGTCGCCAGAAGCCGAGTTCGCGGCTCGCCGGGCCGACAACCGTCCCGTCGGGGTCCAGTAACCAGCTGATCGATTCGTACCGGAGGAAGGGCCGGCCGTCGTGCGAGATGGTGATCTGCTGGCCGAACTGCGGGTCCTTGGCGCCGGGGTCGTTCCCGAACCGCCCGGTGCCGCGCCAGACGCCGACGAGCGGCAGCAGCGAGAGGCAGTCGGGATGCAGGCCGGGACGGGCGCGAACGTTGGCCGTGTCCGCCGGAATGGGCGGCGCCTCGACGTCGCCGATGTCCAGGCCACGGGTGGCTTCGGCGCGCAGTTCCGCGGCAGCGACCGCTTCGGTGCCACTGGTCGGCACCGGGACGTACTCACCGGCGGTGCGCTCGGCGCTGACCAGGCCGGCGATCTCGTCGGCCGTCGGGCCGGTGTGCCGCGCGGGATCGGGCTGGTCGCTCACTTGTCCTCGTGCACCAGCCGGTAGACGACATAGAACGCGAACCAGGTGACCAGCAGCGCCACCAGGATGAGCAGTCCGGTATAGAAGATCTCCACGCTCCAAGCCTAGCGTGGGCAACCGTCGCGCGACCCGTGGTGGGGAGCACGTCACATGCGCCGGTCGCCGGCCCGCGGCAGGTCCGGGCATGGCAGCGGCCGGCCCCGAGGGGAGCCGGCCGCAGCTTGGGGGGTGTCAGGCCAGCACGATGTCGAGCTGGTTGACGCCCTGCCGGACATCGCCGCTCGCCTGACCGTTCCCGGCGCGCGAAAGGGCACGGACGGTCCAGGAGCCCGGTGCGGCGTAGAAGCGGAAGTCTCCGCCGTCGGAGGTCACGACCTCAGCGGTGAACTCGCCGGTCGAATCCAGCAACCGGACGAAGGCGCCGCCGACCGGATCCGAGCCGTTGAGCACCCGGCCCTGGACGACCGACTGGTGGCCGACGTCGGTGCCGGCCGGCAGTGCCGAGGTCTGTTCTGGTGCTGCACAAGACATATCTGTTCCTTTCGAGACGCGCGTGGCGGTCGGTGACCGGAATGTGGGTGAGCCGGCCGGCTCAGGCGCCGACCTCGACCGGAACGCCCACCAGCGAGCCGTATTCCGTCCAGGAGCCGTCGTAGTTCTTGACGTTCTTCTTGCCCAGGATCTCGGTCAGCACGAACCAGGTGTGGCTCGAGCGCTCGCCGATCCGGCAGTAGGCGATGGTGTCCTTGTCGTCCTGCAGTCCGACGGAGGCGTACAGCTCGGTCAGTTCGGCGTCGGACTTGAAGGTGCCGTCCTCGTTCGCGGCCTTCGACCACGGCACGTTCAGCGCGGTCGGGATGTGGCCGGCGCGCTGCGCGGCCTCCTGCGGAAGGTGCGCCGGCGCGAAGAGCTTGCCGGAGAACTCGTCGGGGGAGCGGACGTCGACCAGGTTCTGGGTACCGATCGCCGCGACCACCTCGTCGCGCAGGGCGCGGATCGAGAGGTCCTGGTCCTGTGCGGTGTAGCTGGTCTCGACCCGGTCGGGAACCTCGGTGACCAGCGCGCGGCCGTCCAGCTCCCACTTCTTCCGCCCGCCGTCGATCAGCTTGACGTCCTGGTGGCCGTACAGCTTGAAGTACCAGTAGGCGTAGGCGGCGAACCAGTTGTTGTTGCCGCCGTACAGCACGACGGTGTCGTCGTTGCCGATTCCCTTTGCGGACAGCAGCTTCTCGAAGCCGGCCTTGTCGACGAAGTCGCGGCGGACGGGGTCCTGCAATTCGGTCTTCCAGTTGATCTTCACGGCACCCGGGATGTGTCCCGTGTCGTAGGCGGCCGTGTCCTCGTCGACCTCGACGAAGACGAGGCCGGGGGTGGACAGATTCTGCTCTGCCCATTCGGTGGTGACGAGGGAATCCTCGCGGCTCATGCTGTGCTCCTAGCGGGTGTTGACCTGAGCGCCCTGGCGGCGACGGGGAGAGGATGTCCGGACAGGTCCGGATCTGCTTCTGGGGGGAACAGGGTCGAAGCCCTGGGCCGGACCGGCACGACCCGCGCGCGGCGGGAAGGCGGATCGGGCGAGAGGGGTGCAGCTGTGACCGTCAGGTCAGCAGGCGAAAGGGCACCCAGGAGTGACGCAACAGAGCGCGCTACCGACACGGACGAGGTCGACGGCGCGCCGACTGGTCAGCATCGGGCCCATGCGACAACGGTAGCAGGACCCGTCCACCCCTTCTGACCAGCGACGGAGGGACGTCGGATGGCTACCTGACGTGGTCATCGGGCGGCTCGGTGCCGGATCACAGAGCCGCCCCGCGAGAGATGGGCGCGGTCAGCAGCCGTGCGGCACGACGACCAGCGGGCAGGTGGGCCGGCGCAGCAGGCCGATGGCGACGGACCCGATCACCAGTCGGCCCAGGCCGGTGTGCCGCAGTCCGCCGTGCAGGGCGCCGGTGTTCCCGCGCGAGCCCACGATGACCATGTCGGCCGCGTCGGCCAGTTCGGCGAGCACCTCGACGGTGTTCCCGAGTTGCACCGTGGTCTCGACGACGACCGCCGTGTGCGAGCCGCGCAGTTCCTCCACCATCTGCGCCTGACCCGCCGCGGCGCCGTCCTCGAGCAGGCCTGCGGCCTCCAGTGACGTCGCCCGGGTGTCCCTGGGATAGCGCCAGGTGGTCACCAGCAGCAGCTTCGCGGCTCGCAGCGCGGCCTCGTCGGCGGCGAACCGGACCGCGGCGTCGCTGGACGCACCGTCATACCCGACGACGACCCGCCCGTGGGGCGGCTCGGGCACGGATCGGACGACGCACAGCGCTGCCCTCGTCCGCACCGCCAGTTGGCCGGACAGCGACGGGTTCATCGTCTTGCGCCAGCCGCCGTAACCCTGGCCCGCCACCACCAGCAGGTCGACCCGATCGGAGATGTTCAACAACACCTGGGTGGCGTTGCCCTCGATCACCATCACCTCGAGATCCGCCTGCGGAGCAAATCGGCGGATCGCCTCCCGGACGTCCTGCACGTACTCGTTCGTCATGGTGAGGGACAGCCGGGAGGCGGCTGTCGTCACGCCCGCCTTGTTGGCGATCGGGGTGGCGATCACCGCGGTCACGGTGGCGCCATGCAGGGTGGCGGCGTCGAGCGCCCAGCGCAGGGCCTGCAGGCTCGCCTCGGAGCCGTCAACCCCCACGGCAACGGTGTCGAACATCGCTTACCCGTCCTCGGTCGGTCCGACAGGGCAACTACAGCGGTGAATTGACGGTACTAGCGATTGGCAACCGGTGACACGGTGCTATTGGGTGCTATTCGTCTGTCATTGCAGGTCGGCGAGCGCGACAGGGCCGGTGGTGGCGGTGAGGACCACGTCAGATCCCTCGACGGTGACGTCGGCCGTCGTGATCCGCACCGGCAGGCCGGTCAACGGGAAGGACCTGCTCAGCCCGCCCGCGAAGGCGTCGGCGGCCGCGGTGAGGGCGGGCGTGACGTCCAGCCCCGCGGCCGTCAGGGATCGGATCGAGATGGTCAGCGTGTCGTCCGTGACGGTGACCAGGGCCGTTCCGGTGAGCGGTACCTGCCGGCCGAGAAGGGGGACCGTCGCCGCCACCGCGAGCGATCCGTCGGCGGCCGCGGACAGCGTCAGGCCGGGTTGTCCCAGCGCCGCGGCCAGCGAGCTCAGGGGGATGAGCGCCTGCAGCCGGGTCGACTGCGCCGTCAATCCGGACGTGTCCTGATTGATCAGGTCCCCCGGCGGGACTGCCACCCGGGCGAGGCTCGCGACGGCCCTGGTCCCGGGAAGCACGGTGTTGTCCACCCGCGAGGCCGTGACGATAACCTGCGGGAATTCACCTGTGGCGGCATGCCAGAGAAAAGGAAATCCCTCGATGGAGACATCGGGTGTGGTGGCCATTCGCAATTCGGCCTGCACCGCCGTCGCCGCGCGCGACTCGGCGTAGGCGCGGGCGCCGAAGTCCGCCGCGACCAGCAGGGCCGCCAGGATGACCAGGCCGATCAGCAGCTTGCGCACCGGGCCAGTGTGGCAGGGCGCTGTCGACACGCCGTTCCGCCAACGTTGTCGCCAGGCTCGTAGATTGACTGTGACATCAGGCGCAGTGGCCGCAGGCAACAGAGGCGGCGTTACAACGTCGTCACACGCACATGATAATTCCGACTCTGGTTCAGCAAGAAGAACGGGTTTGGAGAGACCGGTAGCCAGAACCCCCTGGCTCCCGCACGCAGCATGATCGCCGCTCTGCCGACGTTAGACTTCGCTCGTCGGTGACCCGCGCGGATGAGTGAGGAGACACATGGAACTCCTGCTGCTGACCACCGACCCGACGCCGGCGTCGGTGCTGCCCGCTGTCGATCTGCTGCCCGTGAGGATCCGGTCGGCACCTCCGGAGGCGGCGTCACTGGTGACCTCGGGTCCCTACGACCTCCTGCTGCTGGACGCAAGGCACGATCTTGCCGCCGCCCGCACCCTGTGCCGGCTGCTCGGAGCCGACGGTCTGGCCGTCTCGATCCTGGCGATCGTCACCGAGGGTGGGATGGTCGCCATCGGTCCGGAGTGGGGCGTCTCGGACGTGGTGCTCTCGTCCGCGGGACCGGCGGAGGTGCACGCCCGGCTGCGGCTGCTGGCCGCCCGGACGACGAGTTCGGCGAACTCCGGGATGATCAGCCTGGGTGACCTGACGATCGAGGAGGACACCTACACGGCGCGGCTGCGCGGACGCCCGCTCGAGCTGACCTACAAGGAATTCGAGCTGCTGAAGTTCCTGGCACAGCACCCCGGCCGGGTGTTCACCCGCGAGCAGCTCGTCACCGAGGTGTGGGGTTACGACTTCTTCGGCGGCACAAGAACTGTCGACGTCCATGTCCGTCGGCTGCGGGCCAAGCTCGGGGCCGAGCACGAGGCGTTGATCGGCACCGTTCGCAATGTCGGCTACAAGATGGTCCCGCCGTCCCGGACGGTGCTCCGGGACGAGTCTGCCGGCACCCCGGCGTGACGCCGCCTGTCCGGCCCGTCCCGGCGTCATGGGGGCGGGGGACGGACCTGGCGCCCGGAATCCGCGACCTGGTCGCCCGCGCGCTGGCGGTCGACGGCGTCGCCGCGGTGTCCGGGCATGTGCTGGATGCCGTTGCCGCCGGGTCGGCGGACTGGTTGCCCCTGCGGGACGCGCCGGACGGTGGACCGGCGGGATCTGAGCCGGACGGTGGACCGGCGGGATCGGAGCTGGCCGGCGTCGCGGTGGCGGTTGCGCGCGATCCGGCGGAGGTGGTGGTGGATCCGGCGGTGCGTGGTCGTGGTCACGGCACCGAGCTGGTGCGGGCGGCGTTGGACAGGCAGGGTGCCGTCTGGGCGTATGGCGACCTGCCGGCCGCCGGCGCGATCGCCCGGCGACTCGGCCTGGCCCGGGTGCGGGTGTTGCTGCAGATGCGGCTCGACGACTCCACCGGCGCCGGGAACGACCCGCAGGACACCCCGCAGGATGCGGAACTGCCGGCGGGTGTGCGGTTGCGGACCTTCGTCCCGGGCCGGGACGAGCAGTCGTTCCTGGCGGTGAACGCCAGGGCGTTCGAATGGCATCCGGAGCAGGGCCGGCTGGACCTCGCCGGCCTGCGGGCCGAGATGGCCCAGAGCTGGTTCGATTCCGAGGGTTTCTTCCTTGCCGTCGCGCAGGACGACCCGGACCGGGTGCTCGGCTTCCACTGGACCAAGATCCATCAGGACGACCCCACGCCCGGACCCGGTGGTCCGTCGACCCCGCTCGGTGAGGTGTACGTCATCGGGGTCGATCCCGCCGCGGGCATCCGTGGGCTCGGAACCCCGCTCACCACAGCAGGTCTCGACTACCTGCATGCTCGCGGGGTCCGCACGGTGATGCTGTACGTCGAGGGGGACAACGACCGGGCGCTGCGGCTGTACGAGCGGTTCGGCTTCCGTATCCACGTCACGAACACCGTCTACGCCCGGCCGCCGGCGCCTGCGCGATGACCCGCCAAGCCTGATGAACGCCGCCGCCGCCACCGGGCGCAGGCGCCGCGCGCGGCAGGAGCTACCGGTGCTCGGCGCGGTCGCCTTCGGCGGTGCGATGGGCGCCCTGCTGCGCTATGAAGCGGGCCTGATCTGGCCGACCGCACCGGGCAGCTTCCCGGCCACCACGCTGACGATCAACCTGCTGGGCTGCCTCGTCATCGGAGTGTTCCTGGTGGTGATCACCGAGGTCTGGACGGCGCATCGGCTGCTCCGGCCGTTCTTCGGCACCGGGGTGCTCGGCGGCTTCACCACGTTCTCGACCTACAGCCTGGATATCGTCAACCTGATCAGGCTCGGCCACCCGGCCGAGGCGTTGCTCTACCTGCTCCTGACGGCCGTCGGCGCCCTGCTCGCGGTCGCGCTCGGCATGGTCGGCGCCCGCGTGCTGCTCTCCTCCAGGAGGTCGCCATGAACCACGCAACGACCGATGCGCCGGCCGCCGCGCTCCGGCTGACGATCTTCATCGGCGACTCGGACCGGTGGCACCACCGGCCGCTCTGCTCGGAGATCGTGCACCGGGCGCACGTCGCGGGTCTGGCCGGTGCGAGCGTGTTCCGCGGCATCGAGGGGTTCGGTGCGTCGTCGGTGGTGCATACCTCGCGACTGCTCAGCATGTCCGACGACATGCCGGTGGCGGTGATCATCGTCGACGCCGCCGACAAGGTCCGCTCCTTCCTGCCGCAGCTCGACGAGCTGATCACCGAGGGCCTGGTGATCCTGGACGACGTCACGGTGCTGCGGTACGTCGGTCGCGAGCACTGAGCGGAGAGATGACGGTGGCCGTCGAGTACGTCCTGGTGGCAGTGGGCGGCGCGGTGGGGGCGCCTCTGCGGTACCTGACCGACCGGATGGTGCAGCGCCGGCACGACTCGCTCTTCCCCTGGGGGACCTTCACGGTCAACGTCGTCGGGTCGCTGGTGCTCGGCCTGCTCGCCGGGGCGGCGCTCGTCGGCGCGTCGTCGTCCGAGCTGGGACTGCTGCTCGGGGTGGGCTTCTGCGGCGCTCTGACCACCTACTCGACGCTGTCCTACGAGACCGCGTCGCTCATCGAACAACGCGCGCTGCTCTATGCGGCGGCCAATGTGCTCGGCACGGTGCTGGCCGGCCTGGTGGCGGTGACCGCCGGTTACCTCGTCACGGCGGCGCTGACGAGCTGAGAGCCGACCGCCGATCTGCCGGTGAGCGGCCGAACCGCCGCAGATGGGGCGAATCGGCGTCCCATGCTGAAGGCTGTGATCGATCACCGTTGGTGAAGTCGGGTCCTGAACCGCTTCCGGGTCGGTGCACGGTCGAGGAGGCACCTGATGACGGCTGCGAACACGGGCGTGGTGATCGCCGGGGTGGACGGTTCCAGAGCCGCGCGGTACGCGGCGCACTGGGCTGCCACCGACGCGGTCCGGCGGGGGGTGCCGCTGCGCCTGGTTCACGCGCTGGCGCACCCTGAGCCGGCGAGCTACCCCGCTCCCGTCCTGGTCCAGCCGCCGGTCACCGAGAAGATGCGCAAGTGGGCTCGGCACATGCTCTCGGCGACGGCCTCCGAACTGACCGATGAGCACCCGGAGCTGGTCGTCCAGACGGCCGCGCATGACGGCACCCCGTGGGCGGTCCTGGTGGGCGAGTCGGAGGGCGCCATCCTCACGGTGGTCGGCTCGCACGGCGGCGGCAGGCTGGCCGACGCGATCTTCGGTTCCGTCGCGTCCCGACTGGCGTCGCACGGGCACGGCTGTGTGGTGATCGTGCACCCACCGGCGCCCGGCGGGCAGAAGTCACGGCGATCGGACTCCGATGAGCCGCCGGACCCGACGGTCCGGCCCCACCCGGCGACCACCGGGCCGGTCGTCGTCGGCATCGACGGCTCCCCGGAGGCCGACGCGGCGGTGTCCTTCGCCTTCCTCGAGGCGCGGATCCGGTCGACGCCACTAGTTGCCATCCACACCTGGAACGACAATCCGCTGGAGCATGCCTTCGGGCACTACCCGCTCGCCATCGACGCCGATGTGGTGCACGGAGAGGAATGCCGGCGGCTGGCGGACCACCTGGCCCGCTGGGTGCGCCGCTATCCCGACGTCCAACTGGAGCAGCGCGTCCTGCGCGGGCGCCCGGCAGCGACGCTGTTGTCCTACCTGGCCGCCGCGCCGGACGGCGCCCCGCAGCTGCTGATCGTCGGAAACCGCGGCCGCGGTGGGTTTGCCAGCATGCTGCTCGGGTCGACCAGCATGGCGATGGTCGCCCATGCGGACTGCCCCGTCGCGGTCGTCCGCGGCCCGCAGGTTGCGTCCGACTCCGTCTGAGCTCCTCCCCCGGCTCCTCCTTCGGCGCCTCCTTCGGCGCCGCCCCCGAGACCGACTGGGTCAGCCGCGTGGGGCTTTTGTCCGTTCGATGCCGACTGTTCACCTGCGGTTCGTCTTCCCGGCACTCCGTATCGAGATGCTCGTTGCGGTGGCGCGGCTTCTCGCCGCGCTGCGGTAACGAGGAGGCGTCGGATGGAAATGTCCTACCCGGAGATCGTGGTGGCCGGTCTCGACGGATCGGATGCGTCCGCGGCAGCCGCACGGTGGGCGGCCGAGGACGCGCTCCGCCGGGCGGTACCGCTGCGTCTGGTCCACGTCATGACGCCGAGTCCGGAGGGCGGTTATCTCGAGCCGCAACTGGTGGCGTCCCGGGTCAGTGAGGCCACCCGGCGGTGGACCCGAACGCTGCTGCGCACGGCACGGTCGGCGCTGCTCGCGGACTATCCCGGGTTGCAGGTGGAGACCGTCAGCCACGTTGGATCCCCCCTGACGGTGCTGCTGAAGGAATCCCGGCGGGCCACGGTCACCGTGGTCGGCACATCCGGCGGTGGCAGGATCTCGGACACGGTATTCGGCTCCGTCGGCGCCAAGCTGGCGGCCCTCGCGCGTGGTCGCGTGGTGTTCGTGCCGGCTCCGGGCGCGGAGGCGCACGAGCCCTCCCCCTGGGCCGCGGCGGACGGTCCGGTCGTCGTCGGCATCGACGGCTCGGCCCGCACCGAGCCGGCCATCGCCTTCGCCTTCCAGGAAGCGGCCATCCGCAACTCACTGCTGGTCGCGGTGCACGTCGGGAACGGCGCGGCGCCGCCCGCGGGGAGCTCGCTGGACCGGAGTGCCGAGGACGACGGCGACGCCGAACGGCACCGGCGGTTGGTGGAACTCACGGCGCGGTGGGCGGCCAAGTACCCGACGGTGCCAGTGCGTTCGGTGGTGCTGCACGGTCGGCCCGTTCGCACCCTGATGCGGTACCTCGCCGACGCACCCAACGGCCGGCCGCAGTTGGCGGTCGTCGGCAGCCGTCCGCACGGATCGCTCACCACCCTGCTGGCCGGCAGTACCGGGCTCGCGCTCGTTCGGCAGGCGCGGTGCCCCGTCGCCGTGGTCCAGGGGGAGCCGATTTTCGCATTTGTCACCACATGAGCGAATTCGATGCGGCATTCACACCGACGCCCTCGATATATGCGGAGCATTCACCTTTCGTTCACTTAGCGGCGTTACCTTTCCGTCGTTCCTGGAACCGACGGCCGCGCGCGACTGCCGGGGTCCACTCCCGCGGACGGAAGCGACTTCCCAATGTCGACAACCCTTTTCCTGGTGTCGGTGGTCATCATCACCGCACTGTTCTTCGACTTCACGAACGGCTTCCACGACAGCGCGAATGCCATGGCGACCTCTGTGGCCACCCGGGCGCTGACGCCGAAGAGGGCCGTGCTGATCGCGGCGATACTGAACGTGGCCGGCGCATTCCTGTCCACCGAGGTGGCCAGGACGATTTCCGGCGGGATCGTCGACGACAACCTTGTCACTCCGACCATGATCTTCGCAGGGCTGGTCGGCGCCATCCTGTGGAACCTCGCCACCTGGTTGTTCGGGTTGCCGTCGAGTTCCTCGCACGCCCTGTTCGGCGGGTTGATCGGTGCCGTCTGGATCGGCGCGGGTGCGTCGGGCGTGAACGTCTCCGTCGTCGTGTCGAAGATCCTGCTGCCGGCGGTGATGGCGCCGCTGGTGGCTGCGATCGCCGCGGGCCTGGCCACCTTCTTCCTCTACAAGATGATCAGGAAGGCCGACCGGGAACCGGCCGCGGGGTGGTTCCGGCACGCGCAGACGGTGTCAGCGTCCATGGTGGCGCTGGCACACGGAACCTCGGACGGCCAGAAGACGATGGGTGTCATCACCCTCGTGTTGATCACCGCGGGATATCAGGAGTCAGGGTCGGGACCACAGTTGTGGGTCATCGCCGCAGCCGGGATCGCCATCGGGCTGGGAACCTATTCGGGCGGCTGGCGGATCATGCGGACCATGGGCAAGGGCATCGTCGAGGTGCACGCGCCGCAGGGATTTGCCGCCGAGACCACGTCCGCAGCAGCGATTCTCGCGTCGTCACACATGGGATTTGGGCTCTCGACGACGCAGGTCTGTTCCGGCTCGATCCTCGGTTCCGGAATCGGGAAGAAGCTCGCGAAGGTGCGATGGACCACCGCCCGCAGAATTCTCTACGGCTGGTTGCTGACGCTGCCGGCCGCCGCACTGGTCGGCGGGGTGGCAGCGGCCATCGCGCTGACCGGCACCGTCGGGATCGTGCTCGTGTTCGTCGCACTCATCGCCGGGTCTGCTGCCATCTATGCGATCTCGAAGCGCGCACCGGTCTCCAGCTCCAACGTCAACGACGCGGCCGACGTCACGGTCACGCCCGAGCGCACGAAGGTGGCGGCATGAACATCGACTGGAACTCGCTGTTGCTGGTCGCAATCACCACGGTCGTCGCTGCCATCGCGATCGTCGGCGTCTTCTCGCTGGGAGTCGTGACGCTGACCGGCGGCAACGGCAGCACCACCAGGACGGTCGGCCCGGCCGCCAGGTTCGCCGGGTACGCCTGCGTCGGGATCTCCGGCCTCCTGGTGCTCTACGGCCTCTACCTCATCATCCCGCAGTTCCACTGAGCCCCTGGTGAACCCCTGATGAGCGCAGCCGGCACCAGCCTCGACGACCGATCCATCGGTGTCGTCGGCGGCCGGCTGCGCTCGCAGCAGACGCCACCGGGTCAGATGCGATCAGAGCAGATGCGATCAGAGCAGATGCGATCAGAGCAGCTGCGATCAGAGCAGCATCGATCGGAGCAGCTGCGGGCAGGTGGACTGCGCGCCGCGGGTCGGCTGCTCGTTCTGCTGGCGTGCGATGACGACGAGGCGTCGGTCCTGCGCGCCGGCTGGGTCGGGCAGTCCGTGGACATACAACACCGCTGTGACCTTGGCGAGGTGCTCTACCTGGCCGGCCGCGCCGCCCCGGACGTGATCGTCGTCGGTACCGGCGGCGCAGGCCTGCGGGTGATCGACTTCCTGCGGATCCTGCGCCAGGTGGACTGCCGCACGCCGGTCATCGTCGGGGTGCCCGGTTCTCCGCCGGCGATGACCGACGCCATCCCGGCCGGCGCGACCGCCGTGGTGCCGCTGCCGTTGGCCGCATCTCCCGTGCTGCAGGCCGTCGAAGCCTCCATCGGGGACGGCTCGGCCTTCCGGGCTCAGCCGATGGCGCTCGACCTCGGCCGGCTGCGGGTGGACGGGTCGGGGCCGCGGATCTGGATCGACGGCGTGCAGAGCGTGATCCCACCCATGGAGTTCCTGCTGCTCCGGTATCTCGCGGAACGGCACGACCAGATCATCTCCCGCGACGAGCTGGTGTCGGCGGTGTGGGGAGAGCCGGTCACGCTGCACAGCAACAGCCTGTCTGTGCACATCGCCCGGCTGCGGCGACGGTTCGACCGCAGCGCCGGTGAGTCGTGGATCCGACCCGTTCGTGGCTTCGGATACCAGCTGACGGTGGCGGCGCGGCCGGCCGGCAAGCCAACCGAACAGCGGGCCCGGCGGGTCCAACCGCAGTCGCGATAGGTCTCCCGTCGACGGAGCGAAGAGCCACCACCATGCGGCGCGGGACGGCTCCGACCGGTTCATTCTCCGTTCACTTTGGCGGGGTCTGCTGTCCATGCGGGGCCTCTAGCGTCCAGTTCTGGCGGTCATCACCCGGTGATCCCACCTGCCCTGACGGGCGAAGAGTCCGAGCAGTCGGTTCGAGTCAATGGAGGTTTCTGCGTGAAGATCACGCGATTGGGCGGGCTGATGGCCCTGCTGGCAGCCGGGGCACTGACCCTGAGCGCCTGTGGCAGCGACAACAACACGCCCAGCACATCGTCGGCCGCCGCGGCCGGCACGTCTGCCGCCGCAGCGACGTCGGCGGCTGGTTCGGCAGCGTCGTCGGCCGGGTCGGTCGCGACATCGGCCGGGTCGGCCGCGAGTTCGGCCGCCGGCGGGGACACCACCTTCGAAGGCGCCGGATTCGCCTGCGCGACCGGCGACCTACGGTCCTCCGGCTCGACCGCCCAGGGCAAGGTCATGGAGCAGTGGATCGCCGACTACAACAGCAAGTGCGGAGCCAATCTCAACGCCTACGGCGGCGGCGGCTCCGGCAAGGGTGTGCAGGACTTCATCGGCAACCAGGTCGACTTCGCGGGGTCGGACTCCGTGCTGAAGGAAGACCAGGCGGCCACCGCCAAGGAGAGCCGGTGCGCGGGCAACCCCGCGCTGGACCTTCCAATGGTGACCGGTCCGATCGCCCTTGCCTACAACATCTCCGGCGTCGACAGCCTGACGCTGACCCCGGACGTGCTGGCCGGCATCTTCGCCGGGACCATCACCCAGTGGAACGCCCCGGAGATCGCGGCGGTCAATCCGGGTGTGACCCTTCCCGCGCTCGGTATCCAGGCCGTCCACCGCGCCGAGGACTCCGGCACGACGGAGAACTTCACCAAGTACCTGAAGGCCGCCGCGGCCGACGCATGGACCTTCGAGCCGGCCAAGGCCTGGGCCGCCCCCGGCGGCGTCGCCGCCCAGGGCAGTGACGGCGTCTCGAAGCAGGTGGCCAGCACCGACGGTTCCATCGGTTACGTCGAGTGGGGCTTCGCCGTCGACGACGGGCTGAACGTCGCCAAGATCGACAACGGCGGCGGCGCCGTCGAGCTGACCGCCGAGTCGGCCGGGAAGGCCGTCGCCGCAGCGGAGGTCGTCGGATCGGGTCAGGACCTCGCGTTGAAGCTCGACTACGCGACGGACGAGCCGGGCGTCTACCCGGTCGTCCTGGTCACCTACGAGATCGTCTGCTCGGCCGGCAACGGCGACAAGGGCGAGCTGCTCAAGTCGTTCCTCGGCTACACCGCCACCGACGGTCAGGCGAGTCTCGAAGAACTCGGAGCCGCTCCGCTGCCCGCCGAGATCCAGACCAAGGTGATCGCTGCCGCTCAGTCGATCAGCAGCTGATCCGAGCCGTGATCGAGGTCGGGCCCACGTCGTGACGGCAATCGCCGCCTTCCCATCCGCCCGGCCGGGGGCACTCCCCGGCCGGGCGGACCGGCGGTCGCCGTCAAGATGCGGAGTTCGGCTTCACCCTTCTGCACAACCCGCCGAATCGGTCACCATGAGCAGCATGACGATCGGCGGCCCACCCTCAGTCGAACGACCGGTCGAGGAGACATGGCCAACCCGACAGATGCGCACCGCGCGGATCCGCACCGGAACGACGCGCACCCGACGGGTGCCGGCCCGATGACGGACGACCAGTTCGAGGTGGCGGCGCTCGGGGTCCCCGGCGCCCTCCCCGTCGGCCCCGGTGACCCGGACAGTGAGGATCGGGTCGACCGGCCCGGGTCGAGAACGCCCGACGGTCGCCCGGAGGCCGGCATCACCGGACGTTCCGTCCGGTTGGGCGACCGGGTGTTCAAGGGACTGGCCGCCGGATCGGGCGGGCTGCTCCTCGTCGTCATGGCGGCGATCGCGGGCTTCCTGATCTGGAAGGCGATCCCGGCGTTCACCGACAACAACGGCAACCTGTTCACCACCCAGACCTGGAACCCGCAGGGTGACCCGCCGGTCTTCGGCATGGCCGCGGTGTTCTTCGGGACGGTGGTGGCCGCCTTCATCGCGATGATCGTCGGCGTACCGATCGCCATCGGGATCGCCCTGTTCATCTCGCACTACGCCAATCGGCGGCTGGCCACGACCCTGGGCGGTCTGGTCGACCTCCTCGCCGCAGTCCCGTCCCTGGTGTTCGGCATGTGGGGGTTGTACTTCCTGATCCCGCAGACCCAGGGATTCCAGAAATGGCTGTCCGACTATTTCGGCTGGATCCCGATCTTCGACAACTCGACCGCGACCAGCGTCGGCCAGTTCGGCAAGTCGCTGTTGATCGCCGGCATCGTGCTGGCCATCATGATCATCCCGATCGTCTCGGCGGTCTGCCGCGAGGTCTTCCTGCAGGTGCCGAGGGAGACCATCGACGCGGCCTGGGCGCTCGGTGCGACCAAGTGGGAGATGATCCGCACCGCGGTGCTCCCGTTCGGCCGGCCGGGAATGATCTCCGCGGCCATGTTGGGCCTCGGCCGCGCGCTGGGCGAGACCATCGCCGTCGCCCTGGTGCTGAATTCCGGCTTCCGGATCAACTGGCACCTCACCGAGCCGGGCGGCGACACCTTCGCCTCGACCATCGCGCTGAAGTTCGGTGAGGCCGGCGGTTCGCCGACGGCCATCGCGGCACTCATCGCCGCCGGGCTGTTCCTGTTCGTCATCACCCTGGTGGTCAACTCGATCGCCCGCGTCGTCATCGCCCGCCGCAAGGAGTTCACCCTATGAGCGAGCAGCACCGATCGCCCGCGGCCGGCGCCGGATCGGTGGCCGTCGCACCGCCGCCCAGCAAACCGTCGACGACGTCCGAGCTCGTCGGCGCCCGGTTGCCGAAATGGGCCCCGCTCGGTGCAGGGGCGGTCGGCGCGCTGGTCGCGTTCGGTCTCAAGGCCATGCTCGGCTGGACCGGTTGGTACACCTGGTTCTTCAGCTCCGCGGTGCTGTTCGTGATCGCCCTCACCGGGTGGTCGTTCTCCGTGGAAGGGCGGCGCCGGGCGAAGGATCGCTTCGCCTCGACCCTGGTCTATGCCTCCTTCGTCGCGGCGATCGTCCCGCTGGTGCTGATTTTGGGTTACATCGCCGTCAAGGGATTCCCGGTGCTCAGCGCCAATTTCTTCCTCCGGTCGATGAACGGGGTGACCAGCCGGCAGGAGGGTGGCGGGCTGTATCACGCACTGATCGGAACCCTCGAGATCGTCGGGATCGCGGCCGTCATCGCGCTGCCCATCGGCATCTTCACGGCCATCTATCTGGTCGAGTACGGCCGGGGCAAGTTCGCCAAGGCGGTGACGTTCTTCGTCGACGTGATGACCGGCGTGCCGTCCATCGTCGCCGGGTTGTTTGTCTACACGTTCCTGCTGCTCGGGTTCGGCATGCGCCCCTTCGGTGCGGCGGGGGCGATCGCGCTGGCCATCCTGATGGTGCCGGTGTCCGTGCGCGCCTCGGAGGAGATGCTCAAGCTGGTGCCGCGGGACCTCCGGGAGGCGTCGTACGCACTCGGTGTCCCGAAGTGGCGCACGATCATCAAGGTCGTGCTGCCGACCGCGATGTCCGGGCTGATCACATCGGCGCTGCTGGCGATCGCCCGGGTCGCGGGGGAAACCGCGCCACTGATCCTGCTGGTCGGATACACCGCCTCGATCAACTTCGATCCGTTCGGCGGCGACCAGGCGACGTTGCCGATGATGGTCTGGGACCAGCTCGGGAAGCGATCGGGCACCACCTCGAACGCGTTCACCGAGGGCCGCGCCTGGGGTGCCGCGCTGACCCTGGTCCTGCTGGTGCTGATCCTGAACATCGGCGCCCGGCTGCTGGCCAAACTCGCGCAACCCAAGAGCCGATGACCCTTCTGTGGCGGGGAGCCGCCGCAGCACATACGAACGAGAAGCTCCACCGACAAGGAATGTGAGACATGGCCAAGCGCATCGACGTCGAGGACGTCAACGTTTTCTACGGCGACTTTCTGGCGGTCGAAGGTGCCTCGATCAACATCGCGCCGCTGTCCGTGACGGCGCTGATCGGGCCGTCGGGCTGTGGGAAATCCACCTTCATCCGCATCCTGAATCGCATGCACGAGGTGATCCCGGGCGGCCGGGTGAGCGGCAAGGTGATGCTGGACGGCGAGGACCTGTACGGGCCCGGCGTCGACCCGGTCAACGTCCGGCGCACAGTCGGGATGGTGTTCCAGAAGGCGAATCCGTTCCCGACGATGTCCATCTACGACAACGTCATCGCCGGCTACAAGATCGCCGGTACCCGGAAGAACAAGAGCGAGTTCGACGACATCGTCGAGAGTTCGCTGCGCGGGGCGAACCTCTGGGAAGAGGTCAAGCAACGGCTGAACCGGCCCGGTGCGGGCCTGTCCGGCGGCCAGCAGCAGCGGCTCTGCATCGCGCGGGCGATCGCCGTCGAACCGTCGGTGCTGCTGATGGACGAGCCGTGCTCAGCGCTCGACCCGATCTCCACGTTGGCCATCGAGGATCTGATCAGCGAGCTCAAGACGCGCTACACGATCGTCATCGTCACCCACAACATGCAGCAGGCGGCCCGGGTCTCCGACCGCACAGCCTTTTTCAACCTGGCCGGCGTCGGTCAGCCGGGCCGGCTGGTCGAGTACGACGACACCGCCAAGATCTTCTCGAATCCGGTGCAGAAGTCCACCGAGGACTACATTTCAGGGCGGTTCGGCTGACCGCTACATGCGGTCGATTCTTTCCGGCGGCCGGTTGGCCTGATGTTCATGGTCCGTTCACCTTCCGTTCGTTTCCACTGGCGACGCTGTGCGCCAGGGCCGGAGGGGTGAGCCGGCCGTCGAACTGAAGGAGCGCTGTGCTGTTCTCACCCGCGGTCTGTGACAGTTGTGGGACTGTTTTCCCCTCGAGTGAAGTGGTGGCCGAGCGCCGCGGGGAGCCGGCCAGCTATCGCTCCTCGGCGGGGCCCTGCCCGCGGTGCGGGAGCAGGGGCACCATCCCGCGCTGGATCTTCGCCTTCCACGCGGCGGCGGCCGCCGCCCGCGATCAGGCGTCGGCGGCCGAGAACACGGCCGTCTACGTCGCCATCGGACAATCGCTGGTCCCCGAGAGAGACGTCACCGACGGCGATGTCGCCGCCGGCGCGCTGCCGGCCGCGCTGACCGGCGCCTGGCGCGGGGTCGCGGCGGTGCTGTGGCGGATACCGCGTTCGGAGTGGGCCGCCGCCCTGGTCATGGTGTGCCGCATGCTGGAGCCGGTGGTCGACCGTCACGCCGAGTTCGATAACCGGGGCACCGGCGTCACAGCCAGCGCCGAGATCGGAACACCCGGTGCAGGACTATCCCCAATGTCAGCATGAGCGCGATGGCGAACGGGTAGCCGTAGGTCCACTGCAGTTCGGGCATCGTCGCGAAGTTCATGCCGTACACGGTGCCGACCAGTGTGGGCGCGAACAGGATCGCTGCCCAGGCCGAGATCTTCTTGACCTCCTCGTTCTGCGCGTAGCTCGCCTCGGTCAGTGAGCGCATCTCCTCGTTCTGCTGCTGCGCCACCAGGGTGGCGTTGACCGAGAGCGCGCTGGTGAGCAGTGCCCGGTAGGCGTCGGCCCGGTCCGCCAGATGCTGGACATGGTCGGCGACATCGCCGAGGTGGTGCTGCAACTCGACGTCGACGCCGTACTTGTCAAAGCCGCCGGCCAGCCCGTCCAGGATGTCGCGCAGCGCGTGGGTAGCCCGCTGAAATTCGATCACCTCGCCGGTCAGCTCGTAAATCCGGCGGGAGACATCCGGATCCCGCTCGAAGAGCTGGTTCTCGATCTCGTCGATGTCGTTCTGGAGGCCGGCGACGACCGGGATGTACTCGTCGACGACCTCGTCGAGAATGGCGTAGAGCACCGCTTCAGTCCCCAGGCGCAGCAATTTCGGAGTGGTTTCAAGCCGCCTCCGGACTTTGGCGAGATCGGGGCATTCGGCACGCCGGATGGTGATGACGAAATTTCGGCCGACGAAGATGTGCAGCTCACCGAATTCGACCTTCTCCACGTTGTCGAGATATCGCGCCGGTCGGACCACGACGAACAAGGTGTCGCCGTAGCGCTCCATCTTGGGCCGCTGATGCGCCATGATCGCGTCTTCGACGGGGAGCTCGTGCAGGTCGAACTCGTCTGCGATGGCGAGGATCTCGCCTTCCTCGGGACGGTAAAGGCCGATCCAGGCCATGCCGTGGCTGCGGGTGAAACTCTCGTGTGTCTCATGGGTCGGCAATGCCTGCGGAGCCCGCTGACCATCGACATACACCGCTTTGTCGATCAGCGTCATGGTGTCGCCCCTGTGGTGGACCCGCACGAACAATGGGCGCTCAGTGTCGCACCGCACTGTCCGGTACGTCCCCGCGTTCATCCATTGTTCGCACCAGCCGGGCCGACAATTCACATTGGCCGGAAAGGCTCCCTGGTGGGTGGGTCAGCTCTCGGGCGCGGAGGTCAGTGCCGGCGTGGTGTCGCCGCCGACGTTCTCACCGGTCACCAGGAACACCACCCGGCGGGCGACGGAGACGGCGTGGTCGGCGAAGCGCTCGTAGAACCGGGCGAGCAGCGCGATGTCCACGGCGGGACCGACCCCGTGCCGCCACGCCGGGTCGAGCAAAGCGACGAACAGTTCCTTCTGCAGGTCATCCATCAGGTCGTCTTCGACCTCGAGTTGGCGGGCCAGTTCGACGTCACGCTCGCGCAGCACGACGCCGGCCTGGTCGGCGAGGTGGACGCCGACGCGGCCCATCCGTTCGATGATCGGCCGCACCTCGGCCGGTACCGCATGCAGCGGGTGACGGCGCCGTGCGGCCTTCGCGACGTGCATCGCGAGTGCGCCCATCCGCTGCAGATCGGCGACGATCCAGATGGCCGAGATGACCGTCCGGAGGTCGGAGGCGACCGGGGCCTCCAGGGCGAGCAGCTCGAAGGCCACCTTCTCGGCGTTCGACCGCATCTGGTCGAGCTGGACATCGGATGCGATGACCTGTTCGGCGATCGTCAGGTCCGCGTCGAGGACGGCCTTGGTGGCATCGCGAAGCAGGTCGCTGGCGACCTGGCACATCGCCGATCCGTGATCACCCAGATCGGCGAGCCGGAGGTGGTAGGCCTGTCTCATACCGTCAACGATAGTTCCCCCCGCTCGTTCTGACGGAACTGTTCCGGTGAACGGCCGGTGAACGCCTGGCGACCCTGCCCGATGGGCAGCTCGCCGGGGCGCGTGCAGATCAGGCGCAGAGTTCCTGACCGGCGTTGATCGACGGGAGCTCCCCGGAGGTCAGCGTGGGCGGCTTGCCGCCGGATGCGGCCGCGGAACCGGTGGCAACCGTGCCGGTCACCTCGGCCCCCGCGGTCACCGGTGCGATGGTGCCGTCCCACGCCTCGCCCAGCAGCAGTCGGACCTTCTTGCCGAGCCCGTCGGTCGGCACCAGTTCGGCGCCCTCGACCGTGGCCGCGACCGTGAGCGCGGCGGCCAGGTTGGCCGGGTCGTACTCGACGGTGACCCCGGGACGGACATCGCCGTCCGGCGCCAGCAGGTCGGCGTCTGTGACGCCGAAGCCAGTGTCGTTCAGCAGCCCCATCGCCTCGGTCGCCACCCCGGACCGGCCGCTGACGTTCACCACCGTCAGGTCGACGGAGCCCGGGTCGACGGTGGTGGCCGAATCGGGTGCGCTGCTCGGAGCGGTGGACGAGGCCGCCGAGGTCTCGGTCGGCGCGGCCGACGCCGACGGTGTCTCCGCGGCCGACGGCTCGCCGGGTAGCCGACGATCGTTGGTCAACGCGTCGAAGACAGCGGGTGCCTTCGTCTCGTCGACGTCGAGCGCATCGGGGTCGCCTTCGCTCGGCACGGTCGGCAGTGTGAAGAAGGTGACCCTGCCCGGGTCCAGACTGCCGAACGACTGGGCGAGCGCGACGAGGTCGTCGATGCTCACGTTGTCGGTGAAGGTGTTCGTCACGAAAGCCTGCAGGAACGCATCCAGCGTCACCGGGTTCAGCAATGTTCCGGCGCTGGTGACCTGTTGCAGGATCGCGGACAGCACGATCTGCTGGCGGCGGATGCGGGCCAGGTCGGAGTCCGTGTCGCCCTTGACCTTTCGAGCGCGGACCAGGCTCAACGCCTGATCGCCCTTGATCTTCTGGACCCCGCCGTCGGCCACCACCACGCCCAGTTCGGCGTCGTCGATCCGGCCGCAGACGTTGACCGTCACGCCGCCCAGGGCGTCCACCATGTTCTGGAAGCCGGCGAAGTCGATGCCGATCACCCGGTCGATCCGCAGGCCGGTCAGGTCCTGGATCGCGCGCACCGAGCACTGCGGGCCGCCGACGGAGTACGCCGAGTTGATGTGCCAGCGGTCGCCCGGCTGAACCGGGTAGTTCTCCTCGGAGAGCTTGCCGGTCTTGGCATCCCAGCTCTTGCACGTCGGTGCATCGATCATGGTGTCCCGGGGGATCGACAGCACCGTGACGTGCTGCCGGTCGCCGGAGACGTGCGCGATCATCTGGGTATCGGAGTTGGCGACGTCGTCGCTGGTCGTGTCGTCGACGCCGCCGGCCGCGGTGTTGGCCGCGCCCACCCTGGTGTCGGAGCCCAGCAGCAGGATGTTCTCCGGCTTGTAGGAGGAGTTCGACTCGGCAGGGGGCGGGGTCGCTGTTGCGGTCACGATGTTGGTGTCGTCGGCGACGATGGCCTGCACGCTGCGGGAGATGATGCCGGAGTCGGCCCTGGACTTGATCGCCCATTCCCACCCGGTCCCGGTCAGCACGAGGATCGCGACAAGGGCGACGGCGATCCGACCGGCGATCAGCACCCGGTGATGTTCTCGGGCCCGGTGCCGGGGGGTGGAATTGGTCGTGGAGGTGGTCGCTGCCGTGGTGTCGCCATCGGGGTCGATCGCGGTGGTGGGGTCGCGCTGTTCGTCGGTCACGCGACCTCCCTGTCTCCGCTATGGCGTGCTGCCCGGTGCTGCTGCCGTCAGGTGAACTCGCCGTTCGACCGCCGGTGTGTGCATGCGTGCGCATGCGGTCCGCGTTCACCGCTGCCCGTTCCCGATCGTACGGACAGTGCTGATCTGGGCAGAATGTATCCCGGGCGGCGTAGCGGTCGACCCCGGTCGAGTCGCTCTGGCGGGGGAAGTACCCCGTTGCTACCCGAACGACGCCATTCGTACGGCTTCACCCGGATGACGCAGAGCAGACGTCCGGGTTCAGCCGACGCATACCGCTGTGAGCAATGCCTCACCGTCGTGCACGCCGAGGTGCAGGGTCGTGAGGTCCGTGCCGGTGACCCGGTCGCCGGTGTAGATCCGGATCAGGCTGGGGAGTGCGTAGACCGTGCCCGCCAGCGTGCCGTCGGTCGGCGCCCACTCCGGCGCTGGGCGCAGCGCCGGATACACCGGCTCGAAGCGGAGCGTGCTGGTCGCCGTCGGGCACTTGTCCAAGGCGGCGGCGGAACCCGGATCGACCACGGACGCCAGCACGTCCTGCTGCTCGGCGACCGCGCCGGCCGCCGAGCGGTTCAACCGATCGACGGTGGTCCTGATGGCATCCAGGTCGCCGACCGGAACGGCCGGCGCGACGGCGGTGGTCGGCGCCGAACCGCCCCCGGTGCATCCGGTGCTCAGTACGGCGCTCACCGCCAGCATTGCGGCGCAGAGCGCGACCCGGCGGCGGTCAGCCGCCGCCGTCATCCAGCTCCGCCCCCTCCGGCACCACCTCGGAGTCCGGATCGTCCAGCCAGCCGTACGGCAGCACGACCCTGCGCTGCGGCGAACCCTGCCGCCCGCGGGGGCCGTCACCGGCGATCGGGAACGGTTGATCCAGGTCCAGCCCGGCCAGCAGGTCGTCGAGTTCGTCCAGCGTCGACACCATGCCGAGCAGCCGCCGCGGCTCCGAACCGACCGCGAAACCCTTGAGATACCAGGCGATGTGCTTGCGCAGATCACGCATGCCGCGGTCCGGTCCCATTTCCTGGCACAACAGCTCGGCGTGCCGGCGGAGGATCACCGCGACCGCACGGAGATCCGGCGGGGTGGGTGCCGGCCTGCCGTCGAAGGCCGCCGCCAGTTCGGCGAACAACCACGGCCGGCCCTGACAGCCTCGACCGACGACGACGCCGTCACATCCTGTCGCCGCCATCATCGCGAGCGCATCGGAGGCAGCGAAGATGTCGCCGTTGCCGAGTACCGGGATGCTGGTGACCAACTGCTTCAACGTGCCGATGGCGTCCCAGTCGGCCTTGCCCGAGTAGTGCTGGACGGCGGTCCGGCCGTGCAGCGCGACAGCGGCGACCCCGCAGTCCTCGGCGATCCGGCCGGCATCCCGGTAGGTGATGTGCTCCGGGTCGATACCGATCCGCATCTTGACCGTCACCGGGACACCGGCGGGCCCGGCGGTCTGCACGGCTGTCCGGACGATCGATTCGAAGAGCTTGCGCTTGTAGGGCAGGGCCGACCCGCCGCCCTTGCGGGTGACCTTGGGAACCGGGCAGCCGAAGTTCAGGTCGATGTGATCGGCCAGGTTCTCCTCCATGACGATCCGCACAGCCTGCCCGACCACCACCGGGTCCACCCCGTAGAGCTGCACCGACCGCGGGTGCTCGTCGGCCCCGAACCGGATCATCTCCCTCGTCTTGGGATCACCGGCGACCAGCGCGCGGGTGGTGATCATCTCGCAGACGTACAGGCCGGCGCCGAAGCCCCGGCACAGAGAACGGAACGACGAGTTCGTGATGCCGGCCATCGGCGCGAGCACGACGGGGGGCCAGACCGGGTAGGGGCCGATGGCGAGGGTGCCCGCTCGGGCCGGTGCGATGGAGGAACTCACCCGACCATTGTCCCCGGTGCGGGGGGTGCTTCCTGCCGCTCAGCACGCTGCGCCTGTCGGACCGTTCCCGACGGATGGCAGGGTGTCCGCCATGAGCACCCCTCTGACCCTCGGCCGGCTCGACGCCGCGCCTGCTGCGGAGCGCCCCGAGCTCCTCGCCCCGTCGGTGCGGGCGGCGCTGGACGGCTGGACCGGCGTGGTCTCCGTGGCGCCCATCGATCCGGCACTGGCGGACACGGCCGCGTTCTGCGAGGCCTACGACGTCGCGTCCGCCGCCTCGGCCAACTGTGTCGTGGTCAGCGGCAAACGCGCCGGCGAGCAGCGCTGGGCGGCAGCGGTCGTGCTGGCGACCACCAGGGCCGACGTCAACGGTGTGGTGCGCCGGCGGATGGACGTCCGCAAGGTGTCGTTCGCGCCCATGGACGAGGCCGTCCGGATCACCGGCATGGAGTACGGCGGGATCACCCCGATCGGCCTGCCCGCCGGTTGGCCGATCCTGGTCGACGCGGCGGTCGCTGCGGCGGGGCCGGTGGTGATCGGCTCGGGGATCCGCGGCTCGAAGATCATCCTTGACGGTGCGGACGTGGGCCGGCTGCCCGGTGCCGAGGTCATCGAGGGCCTGGCGGCTCCGGTCTGATCGCTCGGTCTGATCCCGCGGTCCGACCGCCCGCGCTGTGCATCTTGCGCTGTCCCCTTAAGGTCGCTGACAAGTCTCTGTGGGTCTGCGAGCACTTCGGGAGATCACCATGTCCCTTGTCCGGGTGCACAACTTCTCGGTCTCCCTCGACGGCTTCGGCACCGGTGAGGGCCAGCGACTCGACGCTCCGTTCGGTCACGCGGGCACCCGGCTGCTGGAGTGGGCCTTCGAGACGCGCACCTTCCGCGAGATGGGCATCCACGGCGAGTCGGCCGGATCCTTCGGTGTCGACGAGGCGTTCGCCAGCAGGTGGGCTCCCGGAATCGGCGTGGAGATCATGGGGCGTAACAAGTTCGGACCGCAACGCGGCCCGTGGGAGGACGAGGAATGGAAGGGCTGGTGGGGCGACAACCCTGTCTTCCACACTCCTGTCGTCGTCCTGACCCACCACCCGCGACCGGTGCTCGAGATGGATGGCGGAACAACCTTCCATTTCGTCGACGCCGACCCCGCTTCGGCGCTCGAGCAGGCCCGCGCCCTGGCCGGTGGCCTCGACGTCCGGATCGGTGGCGGCGCGAGCACGATTCGGCAGTTCCTCGAGGCTGATCTGATCGACAACATGCACGTCGTCCTCGTGCCGATCATCCTGGGCCGCGGCGAACGGCTCTGGGGTGGACTGGAAGGGCTGGAAGAACGTTTCGACATCGAGGCGACACCCTCCCCGGCCGGGGTTCTCCATCTGATCTTCACCCGTCGCGCGGCCCGGTAGGCGCACGTCCAGGCCCGCACGCACGGGCCAGTCGAGAGATGGCGGTTCAGCTGCGATTTCTCGCCTGAAGGGACCGCAATCGCCATCTGGATCGTCAGGCGTCGCGCACCGCGGGCAGCACCTCGTCGGCGATCAGCGCGATGTGCTCGAGATCGGACAGGTCGAGCACCTGCAGGTAGCTGCGCTGGACCCCGGCCGCGCCCCACCTGCCGATGGCGTCGACGACTTCCTGGACCGTTCCGGCGAACGGACTGCTCCGCGCCTCCTCCGGTTCGCGCCCGATCGCGGCGGCCCGCCGGGCGAACTCGGCCTCGTCCCGACCGACACACACCGGGTGCGCCGTCGAATAGACCAGCGATCCCGGGTCGCGCCCGGCCTGCTCGCACGCCCCGCGCACCCGGCCGAACTGCGTCGTGGTGCTGTCCAGGTCGACGAAGCCCACGTTGAACTCGTCGGCGAACCGGGCGGCCAGCGCGGGTGTCTTCTTCGGTCCGTGACCACCGATGATGATCGGCACCCGGGGCGTGCCGTCGGCCGCCTGCTGCACGGGTTTGGGCAGGCCCGGAGCGCCGGCCAGCGTGTAATGCGTTCCGCTGTGGTCGAACGTCCCGCCCGCCGGGGTCGCCCACAGCCCGGTGATCACCTCGAGTTGCTCGGTGAGCCGGTCGAACCGGTCCCCGAACGACCGGCCGAAGTCGATCCCGTAGGCGGTGTGCTCCTGTTCGTACCAGCCCGTTCCGAGTCCGAGTTCGACCCGTCCACCGGAGATGTCGTCGATCTGCGCGACGGCGATGGCCGTCATCGACGGGTGCCGGAAAGTCGCCGAGGTGACCAGCGTGCCCAACCGGATGTCCGGGACGACGGCGGCGATCGCGCCCAGGTTGACGTAGGAATCCGACGGGCCCGGTAACCCGGTTCCGTCGCCCATCCGCAGCAGGTGATCGGAGCGGAAGAAGGCGGAGAAGCCGCCGTCCCTGGTGGCGCGGGCGACGGCCAGCAGGTCCGCATGGGAGGCGCCCTGCTGCGGCTCGGTGAAGATTCGGAGATCCATACCGGCCAGGTTGCCAGCAGCGATCTGGGACAAACGGCCCGGCCCGGCCCACTGTGGCAGGCTCCGCGATCATGGAGAGCACGCAGTCGATCCCGTGGCAGCAGGGCTGGTGGTCGAACCGCCCTCCGCACGTCGCGATCAACCGTGGCCGGCTCGTCATGCGGGCAGCTGAGGGCAGCGACGCCTGGCGGACCACCTCCTACGGCTTCGTCCACGACACCGCGCACGCCCTGCTCAGCGATCTCCCGGACGGGTGGGCCGTCCAGACCTCTTTCATCGCCGATTTCGACCAGCAGTTCGACCAGGCCGGCATCATGGTCAGAATCGACGAGAGTCGGTGGACCAAGGGCGGTCTCGAGTTCTGCGACGGATCGATGCAGGCGTCGGTCGTGGTCACCGACGGGAGGTCCGACTGGTCGGTGGCCTGGGTGCCGGAATGGTCGGGCAGCGAGGTCACGCTGCGGGTCAGCCGGTCCGGTGACGCCCTGACCTTCCGTATCAGGCGTGAAGCGCAGCCGTGGCGGTTCCTCCGGCTGGCGCCGATCGCCCCGGACGCCGTCGCCTATGCGGGGCCGTACTGCTGCGCGCCGTCCCGTGACGGGCTCGCGGTGACGTTCACCCGCTGGGAGGCGGGACCGGCCGACCGGGCCCTGCACGACGACTGATCTGATGGCCCGATGACTTCCGCCGCTGATCCCCTTGGCGCTGATCCCCTTGGCGCTGATTCCACTAGCGCCGATTCCGTTGGGCCGTTCGACACCGCCGCATTACTCGACCTCGCGATGCGCGGGGCACGCGCCGCCGGCGTGGAACTGATGAGCCGCTACGGCGTGATCCAGGGGCTGGACACGAAATCGTCACTGACCGACCCGGTCTCGGACGCGGACCGGGCCGCCGAACAGATCCTGGTGGACCTGATCACCGGCGAGCGGCCGGACGACGGGCTGCTCGGTGAAGAGGGCGCCAGCCGGGCCTCACGCTCGGGTCTGCGATGGGTGATCGACCCGCTCGACGGAACCGTCAACTACCTCTACCAACTGGACAACTTCTCGGTGAGCGTCGCCGTCGAGGACGGGGACGGCCCGCTGGTCGGCGTCGTGCACAACCCGACCAACGGCCGGACGTACCACGCCGTCCGCGGTGAGGGCGCGGCCGTCGACGGTCGGCCCCTGCGGGTCAACGACCCGGTGCCGATGGCCGGTGCGCTGATCGCAACGGGATTCGGGTACGACGCCGAACGCCGCCGGGTGCAGGGCGCGCTGATCGCCACCCTGCTGCCGCAGCTCCGGGACATCCGGCGGATCGGCTCGGCGGCGCTGGACCTGTGTGCCGTGGCGGCCGGCGCGGTGGACGGCTACTTCGAGGAAGGCGTGAAGGCCTGGGATGTCGCTGCCGGTGGCCTCATCGCGCGCGAGGCGGGCGCCCGGTACACCGTCGTCACGCCGACCGGCGCCGAGACGGGCTGCCTGGCCGCCGGTCCGGCCTTGTTCGACGAACTGCTGGCCGCGCTCGGTGCTGCGGACGTCTCCTGAACGCCGCGCGGTCCATCGGCTGAACCGGTCCCTGGCGCCGCGGGATCGGTTCCGTTCCGGATGAGAGGCGGCGGTTCAGTCACGGCTGCGTGGGGCGGGACCGGGCCGGACGGGAACTGAGGCTCGGCCCGCTCGGCTGTCCGTTGGAGCCACAACCACCACACGTCCCGGCCGAACGACTCGCCCAGCAACGCCAGCGCGGCCAGCAGCAGCACCACGACCGCCGCGTGCGGCAGGACCTGCGCCGCCGCGACGGTCAGCACCACCCCCTGAACAGCGGCGACCACCTTCCGCCAGTGGCGGGGCGGCAGGGATGCGCGCATCCACGGTGCCAGCACTCCGACCGCGACGAAGAGATACCGGGCGGCACCGATCATCAGCACCCAGGCACCGAACGACTCCGCCACGAACAGGCTCAGCACCAGGATCAGGAACGCGTCCACCTCCATGTCGAACCGCGCGCCCAGCGCGGACACCGTCCCGGTCCGGCGCGCAACCTGCCCGTCGACGCCGTCGAGGAGCAGAGCGACCGCGCAGAGTGCGACCAGCACCGGCACCGTGGCCGGAGTCGCGGCCCCGGCAGATTCCGCAGATCCCAGGGTTTCCGTCGACGCCGCAATCAGTGCCGCGATGCCGCCAACCAGCGTGGCTCGGGTCAGGGTGACGGCGTTCGCCGCACCCAGGGCGGTGCAGCTGTTCCGGTGCAGCGCGCGGGCGAGCAGCCCGTTGGTGACCAACCCGACCAGGATGCCGACCACCCAGCCCGCCGTCCCGATCCCGACGGTCGCCGCAAGGAGGCCGAGCAACGCCAGTTGGGCCGCCATGCCGGCGAGGGGGCCGCGTTGAACCGTTCGCACCCCAACCTCCGTGTCTATCGGGTGGGTGTCTATCGGGTGGGTGTCTATCGGGTGGGTGTCTATCGGGTGGGTGTCTATCGAGTGGGTGTCTGTCGAGTGGGCGTGTACCGGGTAGGAGTCCCACCAGTCAGTCCCTGTCGAGACCGTGTTCCCGAGACCGTGTTCCCGGAATCGTGATGCCGGGTTCGTGTACCGGTGTGGATGCCTACGCACGTAACACGACAAAGACGGGCGTGCGGTTCATGTCCAGCGGTGAAAGGGTGTTCCGGTGTCGGGTGTCGCACGTGCGTTCTGGCTGCGCGAACCCGGCGTCGGCGAGATCCGTACCGCGGCGCTGCCCGACCCGGGTCCGGACGATGTCCTCGTCCGGACGCTGTACTCCGGCGTGAGCCGCGGCACGGAGACGCTGGTGTTCCGGGGCGGCGTGCCGGCCGGTCAGTACGCCGCCATGCGGGCGCCGTTCCAGGAGGGCGACTTTCCCGGGCCGGTCAAGTACGGATACCTCAACGTCGGGGTCGTCGAGCACGGGCCCGCGGAGCTGTCGGGGCGCACGGTGTTCTGCCTCTATCCGCACCAGACCCGTTACGTGGTGCCGTCCCCCGCGGTCGTCCCGGTGCCGGACGGGGTTCCAGCCCGGCGTGCCGTGCTGGCCGGGACCGTCGAGACAGCGGTCAACGCACTTTGGGATGCGGGACCGCTGATCGGAGACCGGGTCACAGTCGTCGGGGCCGGGATGGTCGGCTGCTGCCTCGCGCGCCTGCTCACCCGGTTCCCGGGTGTCGACGTCACCGTGGTCGACGTCGACGCGAGCAGGGAACGAGTGGTGTCGGACCTTGGGGCGAGGTTCGCGGCTCCGGCCGACGCGGAGGGCAATCGCGACCTCGTCCTGCACACCAGTGCGACGTCATCGGGTCTGCAGTGCGCGCTCGATCTGCTGGCCGACGAGGGCACCGTCATCGACCTGAGCTGGTACGGCGACGCGGCGGTGCAGGTGTCGTTGGGCGGCCGCTTTCATTCCGGCCGGCTGGCCATCCGGTCCAGCCAGGTGGGCATGGTGTCGCCCGCGCGGCGGGCGAGCCGCAGCTTCACGGACCGGCTCGGGCTGTCCCTCGAACTGCTCCGGGATCCCGCTTTCGACGCGCTGCTGACCGGTTCATCGCCGTTCGAGGACCTGCCGCAGGTGATGGCGGCCCTGTCCGACGCGCGCCTTGCGGCCCTGTGCCACACCATCGACTACACCGATCCGTCGGACGGCGCCGCGGACATCGCGGGCTCCGGTGGTCGGCGATGACGACAGTGTGCGATGACGACAGTGGGGTGCCGCGATGTTCAGCGTGACGGTCCGCGATCACATGATGATCGCGCACAGCTTCCGCGGTGCGGTCTTCGGCCCCGCGCAGCGGCTGCACGGCGCAACGTACGTCGTCGACGCCACCTTCAAGGGTGAAACCCTCGACGGCGACAACGTTCTCGTCGATATTGGCCGGGCGGCCGAGGTGCTGAAGCTGATCGTCGGGGAGCTGAGCTATCGGAACCTCGACGAGCTGGACGAGTTCGCCGGCATCAACACGTCGACGGAAGCGCTCGCCCGGGTGGTCGCCGATCGGCTGGTCGAAAGAATCGGGGCCGGCGAGCTCGGGCCCGGCGCGCAGGAACTGGACGCCATCGCCGTCACGCTGCACGAATCGCACGTCGCGTCGGCCGGTTACGAGCGACAGCTGTGAACGCCGGGCCGCTGCGTGGACCGGCCGGCTTCGGCGCGGTGCACGTCGTGGTGCCCGAAGGCATCTGCGACCCCGCGCGGCCCAGCGGTGGGAATGTCTACGACCGACGGGTCTCCCGGGGGTTGGCCGGCCTCGGGTGGTCGGTTTGGGTCCGGGAGGTGCCGGGTTGCTGGCCGTCGCCGGACGCCGCCGCCCTGGCCGCGCTGGCCGCGGCAGTGTCCGACGTCGCCGACGGCGGTGTCGCGCTCGTCGACGGTCTGATCGCGTCGACGGCACCGCGGGTGCTGGTGCCGGAGGCCGCCCGGATCGCGCTGGTCGTCCTGGTCCACCTGCCGCTGGGCGCCGCCGCGACGGTCGACGAGCCGCCCGGCGCGCACGCCAGGGAGGGTGCCGTCCTGGCGGCCGCCGCGGCCGTGGTGACGACGAGCGGCTGGACCAGGGACCGGCTGGTGAGTCGCTACCCGTTGCCGCGCGACCGGGTGCACGTCGCGCAACCGGGCGCGGACCCGGCAGAGCCCGCCACGGCAACGACCGACGGTGGGCGGCTGCTCTGCGTCGCCGCGGTTACACCACTCAAGGGCCAGGACGTGCTGGTCGCGGCGCTCGCGACGATCACCGACCTCGACTGGAGCTGCGTCTGCGTCGGGCCGGTCGATCGCGACGACGCCTTCGCCGATCGCATCGGCCGGGAGGTGAAGACCACCGGCCTCATGGACCGGCTGCAACTGACCGGCCCGCTGCACGGCGCCGACCTCGAACAGGCCTACGCCGCCCGCGATCTGCTGGTCGTCGCCTCCCGGATGGAGACCTACGGGATGGCCGTAACGGAGGCACTGGCCCGTGGGATTCCGGTCCTCGCAACGGATGTCGGTGGAATACGTGAGGCCCTCGGTACCGCCGCCGACGGCAGTGTGCCGGGACTGCTGGTGCCGCCCGACAGCCCGGACGCGCTGGCAGCAGCGCTGCGCCGGTGGCTCTCCGAACCGGGCCTGCGTCGCCGCCTGCAGGCTTCGGCCGCGGAGCGGCGGCGTCATCTGCGGACCTGGACGGACGCGTCGTCCGACATCTCGCAGGTGCTGATGGCGGTGTCGGCATGACCGCCCGCGCCGCGGACCTGAGCGTGGACTGGCTGACCCTGCGGGAGCCCGCCGACGCGCAGGCCCGGTCGGTCGATCTTGTCGAACGGGTCCGCCGGTGGCTGCCGCCGGACCGGCCAACGGTGATCCACGATCTCGGCTGCGGCACCGGGTCGATGGGGCGCTGGCTGGCGCCGCAGCTGAGCGGCCGTCAGCACTGGATGCTGTACGACCGAGAGCCCGGATTTCTGTCCGTCGCCGCGTCCGGCCTGCCCACCACCGGCCCTGCCGGGGAGCAGATCTCGAGCGAGACCAGGTTGGAGGACATCACCAGGCTCGACGACGGGCGGCTCGCCGGCGCGTCCCTGATCACCGCATCAGCGTTGCTGGACATGCTCACGGCGGACGAACTCGACCGCATCGTTGCGGCCTGCGTGCGGGCAGGATGCCCTGTGCTGCTGACGCTCTCGGTCACCGGCCGGGTCGAGCTCGCGCCACCGGACACGCTGGACGGGGCGATCGTGGCCGCGTTCAACGCGCATCAACGACGCGACACGGAGAGCGGCACCCTGCTCGGTCCGGACGCGGTCCTGATGGCGGCCGAGTCCTTCGAGCGGGCGGGCGCGACCGTCATCGACCGGGACACTCCCTGGCGGCTCGACGCCTCGCACGCTCCGCTGCTCGCCGAGTGGTTCGCCGGCTGGGTACGGGCGGCCTGCGAGCAGGAGCCCTCGCTCACCGCCGCTGCCACCGACTACGCCGGCCGTCGCGCTGCCGAAGCCGCCGACGGTGCGCTCCTGGCCACCGTGTGGCACCGCGACCTGCTCGTGCTGCCCACGGGCGACGGGTGGAGCGCGGCGGCGGACTCACCCGGCGAGGAGCCCGCGCGATGACCCGCCGCCAGTGGACCTGCCTGAAGGTGCTCGGCGGCGGCGCGATGCTCGTGCTGCTCGGCTGGCGGCTCGGCAGCGGACCGGTGATCGACGGTCTACGGACCATCGACGGCTGGACGCTGGCAGCTGGCAGCGGCATCGCCGTGCTCACCACGGTCTGCTGCGCGTGGCGCTGGCGGCTGGTGGCCCGCGGCCTCGGCGTCGGGCTCTCGCTGCCGGCGGCGGTTGCCGCGTACTACCGCTCCCAGTTCCTCAACGTCACGGTGCCGGGAGGTGTCGTCGGCGACGTGCACCGCGGAGTCGTGCACGGGCGGGACGCCGGTGACGTCGGCCGGGGCCTCCGCGCGGTCGGCTGGGAGCGTTCCGCGGGTCAGGTCGTGCAGGTCCTCGTGACGGTGGCCGTGCTGGTCGCGCTGCCGTCACCGGTGCGGTCGCTGATGCCGGTGTTCCTCGTCATCGCGGGGACGGCGGGCGTCATCGTCGTCGCGGTCCTGGTCCTGCCGGCCCGGCGGCGCGGTGGGTCGGCGCGATGGATGCGCTGGGTGCGGACCGCCAGGTCGGACATCCGTACCGCACTGGTCGCCCGGCAGGCGTGGCCCGGCATCGTCATCGCGTCCGCCCTGGTCGTCACCGGTCACGGCGCCACCTTCCTGATCGCCGCCCGGACCGCCGGTTCGACGGAATCGCTGGATCGGATGATTCCCCTGGCCGCACTGGTGATGCTCGCCATGGCGGTCCCGGTCAACGTGGGAGGGTGGGGCCCCCGCGAGGGGGTAGCGGCCTGGGCGTTCGGATCCGCCGGAATGGGTGCCGCGCAGGGCTTTTCGACAGCCGTGGTGTACGGCGTGATCGTCCTTGTGGCCAGCCTGCCCGGGGCCGCGGTGCTGGCGGTCGCCGGCCTTCGGCGCTCGAAGAAGGTGGCCGGTGGCTGACCGCCCGTACACCCTGCTGAGCTGCGGCATGTCGATCGACGGCTACGTGGGTGGCCCGACCGACCGGCGGCTGATGCTGTCCAACGCTGCCGACTTTGACCGGGTGGACGCGGTCCGGGCGTCCAGCGACGCCATCCTGGTCGGTGCCGCGACGGTCCGGAATGACAATCCGCGATTGCTGGTGCGGACCGACGCCCGACGCGAGGAGCGGGTGGCGCTGGGACTGCGACCGACGCCGATCAAGGTGACGGTCACCCGCGGCGCGCAGCTGGATCCCTGCGCGAACTTCTTCGCCATGGGGGAGACCGACAAGCTCGTCTACTGCCCGACCGGCACCGTCGCGGAAGCCTGCCGGCGGTTGGGACCGGTCGCGACTGTCGTCGACGGCGGTCCGTCGGTGGACCTGGGCCGGGTCAGCGAGGACCTCTGGGAACGCGGCGTGCGGCGGCTCATGGTGGAGGGCGGCGGCACGGTTCTCACCCAGTTCCTGACCGCGGATCTGGCGGACGAACTGCACCTGGTGGTCGCGCCGTTCTTCGTCGGCGACTCCAGGGCGCGCAGGTTCGTCGGTGACGGCAGCTTTCCGTGGAACGCGGATCGTCGCGCAACGCTGGCCGAGGTCAGGCAGATCGACGACGTGGTGCTGCTCAGGTACGCGTTGTCGGCCCGCTTCACCCCCTGACCGCGGGTTTGTGGTCGTTCAGCGCCTGCCCTCGATGATGTCCCGGAAGCGCCCGAAGGATGCCCGTGGGTGCCGGTCCAGGGCGTCGTCGACCCGGACCAGCCCGGAGTGCCGGGTGAAGCCCTCGGTCCACTCCCAGGAGTCGAGCAGCGACGAATGGAAGTAGCCGCGCACATCGCAGCCCTGGCCGATCGCCGCGTCCACGGCGGCGAGATGGCTTTCCAGATAGGCGATCCGGTCGAGATCAGGTTGCGGTCGGCCGCCGGTGACGATGTCGCCGAACGCGCCACCCGTCGCGACCACGTACACCGGCGGCAGTGTGGGATACCGGCGGGTGAGCGTCACCACCGCGGTTGTCAGGGACGCGGCATCGACCGGCCAGCCCGCCTCCGTCACGTCGGCGGCCGCAGGGACCTCGAGTGTGAACGGGATGCGCGAATTCTCCGGGGCGGCCGCGACCGCTGTCGGGTGTGCGTAGCTCATCGCATAGAAGTCGAGCGGTGCCGCGATCGCCTCGAGATCGCCTTCGAGGACGGTATCCGTTGCCGCGTCGGGCATGTCGAGCACGGAGGGCGGGTACGAGCCCAGCAGGACAGGGTCGGCGAACTGCCTGTTGTGGTAGGCGTCGTACCAGCGCGCGGCCGCGCGGTCCGCGCCGGACGGGCGCGCAGGTCGCACGACGGTGTGCTGATTGAGGATGCCGACGGCGCCCGTCGCTGCGGACCGGAGTACGGCGGTGACCCGCCCGTGCGCCAGCAATTGATGATGCGCGGCCTGGAAGGCGCCGCCCAGCAACGTCAGGCCCGGCGCGTCGATGCCGACCGCGTACCCGTAGGCCGTCGGGAGCAGCGGTTCGTCCACGGTGGTCCAGGCGGCAACCCGGTCACCGAAGGCGGTCGCCGCCAACACGGCGTACTCGGCGAAGGCGTCGACGGTGGACCTGGTCAGCCATCCGCCCTGTTCCATGACCTCCAACGGCATGTCGGTGTGGTGCAGGCCGACGAACGGCGCGATCCCCCGTTCGAGCAGTCCATCGATCAACCGGTCGTAGAATCCGATGCCGGCCGGGTTGGCCGCGCCCGCGCCCCGGGGCTGGATCCGCGACCAGGACAGCGTGAACCGGTAGGCCGAGGCGCCCAACCCGGCAAGCAGATCCAGGTCCTGTTCCCAACGGTGGTAATGGTCGACGGTGGTCGAGGGGTTGCTGCCGTCGGCGATCCGGCCGGGCACCGCGCCGAAGACGTCCCAGATGGAGGGTGTTCGCCCGTCCAGGGCCGACGCGCCCTCGATCTGGCCGGCTGAGGTCGCCGTGCCGAGCAGGAAACCGGTGGGGATCCTTGCGTGCTGACCGGCCGGCCCGGTCATCCGCCGGGCATGTACACGCCGGTCAGTTCCGCACCCGCGTCCGGAAGGTCGGCCCAGCCGGAGGTCGTCCCCAGCACGGCGATGGCGCCGGCCGTGAAGTGCCGCAGGTCGTCGACGGAAGGACGTTCCGCTGGGCCGTCCTTGAAGGCATCGGGAGCCGGCTCCGCAGTAGCCGCGATGGCCGCCAGTTGAGCCGCCGTCGCCGGGATACCGGGCGCGTGTCCGACCACCAGCACCGTCTGTGCCGCGGCCGGCAGCCGGGTGATCAGTCCGATGATGTCGCCGGTCCCGCCGCCGTAGAGATCCTCGGCGAACTCGACGGGGGCGTCGATGCCGGTAGCGGCCAGCGTCTGCCTGGTCCGGGTGGCGGTCGAGCACAGCACCGCATCGACCGCCGGCAGGGTCCGGGATATCCAGGCACCGGCGGCGGCTGCGTCGCTCCGGCCCTCCGACGTCAGTGGTCGGTCGTGGTCACGCGTACCGCCCTGGTGCCCTGCGGATGCGTGGCGCATCAGGATCAGCGTGCGGGATTCGGCCAATTCGGGCTCCGTGGGTCGGGTCGGGCGGTTCCGGTGGGGCGTGCGCCGATGGTGTCAGATCCCCGCAGGTTCGCGATGCGGGTCCGGGGCGCCGGTCCTGGTGACGGTGCGAAACGGGGCCGGCCGATGAGCGATCCTGTGGGGACGGGTACGGTGTTGAGCGAAATCGCGCACCGCCGTCGCCGTTCCCGGACGATCACCAGCACAAAGCCAAGAAAACTTGAGCGTTCGTTTGAATCGGCGTCCAGCTTGTGGTGTTATGAGGTTCTGGTCCAGAAGAGGCGCCAGGAAAGTTCCTGAAGTTCCAGGGAGATTCCTGTGCCACCTGACGATCTTGATTCGGCCAGCTTCACCGGCACCGCTACCCTTCCCCCCCGGCGTGCCCCGGGAAGCCCCACCATCGCGTCTGCACCGACCGGCGACCGCGCCCAGCGCGTCCGCGAACTGCTCGAACGTTCCGCGGAGTGCACAGACCCGACCGAACAGCAGAAGTACCGGCGGTCCGTCGTCACCGAGTACCTCCCGGTTGCGCGATCGCTGGCATCGCGGTATGCGGGTCGCGGCGTCGAGCGCAGCGATCTGGAACAACTTGCGTTTCTCGGCTTGGTCAAAGCTGTCCGTAGATGGCAGCCGGGCCGCAGCGAGGATTTCCTGCAGTTCGCCGTACCGACAATTGTTGGTGAGATCAAGCGTTACTTCCGCGACCATTCCTGGTTGGTGCGGCCACCGCGCCGGATCCAGGAATTGCGGGCGGCCATCAACGAGGCCGAGCAGACCTATCGGCATGCGGACGGGACGGGCCCGAGCGAGTCCGAACTTGCCGCTGCCACCGGTGTGTCTTCCCGCGACATCGGCGAGGCCCGAGCGGCCGCAGCATGTTGCCGACCGAGGTCGCTGGACGAGGGACAGGGCATCGGGTTGGCCCTCGCGCTCGGCTGGGGCGACGAGGATCCCGAGCTCCGGCGAGTCGAGGACAGGGTCACCGTGCAGCGCCTGTTGGCCACGTTGACCGACCGTGAGCGCGAGGTCGTCCGGATGCGTTTCGAGAACGGTTGGTCGCAGTCCCGGATCGGTGCCGAGATCGGCGTCAGCCAGATGCAGGTCTCCCGCTGGCTGCGGACGATCGCGGAGAAGCTGCGCGGCTCGATCGAGATGTGACCGCGCGGCCGGCTGGCCTTCGGGTCAGCCGGCCAGCGGGGACCCCGTCGGTCCGTCCGGTCCGTCGGCCTGCGGTTCCGGAGTCACGGCCGCGGCCCGCGCGGCGGACTTCGCTCCCTCCGCCTCTGCGGGCAGGCGCCCGGTGCGGATCAGTTCCCCCGCGACCTCGTGCAGCTTGATGTTGTGCTGCTGCGAATAGCGGCGCAGCACCGAGAAAGATTTCTCCGACGACAGCTTGAACCGCTCCATGAGCATCCCCTGCGCCTGACCGATCAGGTGCCGCGAGTCGATCGCACGCCAGAGGTCCCGCTCCGAGCGCAACTTGGCCAACGCCACCGACGCATGAGCCGCGACCACCCGTGCGACTTCGAGCTCGTCGCTGGAGAAGTCGTCCTTGGATTCGTAGTACAGGTTCAGCGCACCCAGCACCCGGGCATCGGTGAACAGGTGAACGCTGAGCGCGCTGCCCAGTCCCAGGTCTGCGACGGCCGGCCCCCAGCGGGGCCACCGGGCGTCGCTGCGGGTGTCGACGATCAGGTAGGCCCCGCCGTTCTCGGCCGCGCGCAGGCACGGCCCTTCGTCCAGCGAGTACTGCAACTGGTCGGCCTGCTCGACAAGGCCCCCGGAGCTGGCTGTGGTCTCCACGCCGCCATCGGCGCGGACCAGGGTCACGCTGGCGCCGGTACATCCACAGCTCGTCACCGCCAGGTCGACGACCGACTGCAGAGCCGCTTGGACCTCCGAGTTCCCGGCCACCTTCCGTGCGGCCTCGGCCAGCTGCGATTCGGACGCCGCCTCGGCGTCGGCCGCGCCGGGCACGCTGCCCGCGCTGTCCGTGTCGGGCGCCATATCGAACGAAGTCACAGAGTCTCCCTCATATCACCGAGCATCATCCAGCATTGTCCCCCCGTTTCCAGCCCGTACGTCCGTTTGCAGCGGGACGCGGCCATATGTCAACGTGTGTACACGTATCAACATGTCGTCGGATGCGACATCTTTCGGCATCAGACGTGTGAAGCGGATGGTGCAGGTCATGCTGGTCGAAGAGGAGTTCACCCTCCGGCAGTCGTTGCCTGCCCGAACGGACGAGGACGATCTCGGGCGAGTGGCCGAGATGTTCAAGCTTCTCGGCGACCCGACACGGTGCCGGATCCTGTATGCGCTGCTCGCCGAACCGGACCTGAGGGTCCAGGACATCGCGACCGGCACTGTCACCCCCCGGACGACGGTCTCCGCCGCACTCCGGCTGTTGCCAACAGCCGGCGTGGTGGTCGGCCGGCGGGAGGGCAGGACCGTGCATTACCGCGTCGCCGACGAGCACGTCGCGGAGTTGCTGACCGTGGCGTGGCAGCACACCGCCCACGCCGAAAGTGACGCCGACATCGATGCGCCGGGCGACATCCCTGCTGAACGCGAAGAGCACTCCGACGGAGATGGTCACCTCGGTGTCACCTCCAAGGCGGTTGGGGTGTTGTGATCGGGCACCAGCACGGCGGCGCCGGACACGGTGCCGACGCCGATCGCGGCGGGCACGGCGACGCAGCGGCGCCGCACTCGGCCGCCCGATTCCGTGGCCGGCTGGCGATCACCTTCGCGCTCACGGCGGCATTCTTCGTCGTCGAACTGGTCGTCGGTCTGATCGCCGGTTCGCTGGCGCTGATCGCCGACGCGGGCCACATGGCCACCGACGTGCTGGCGCTGGGTGCTTCCCTCGTCGCCACCCAGCTCGCGACCCGGCCGGATGGATCCGGCCGCCGCACCTACGGCCGCTACCGCGCGGAGGTCTTCGCCGCGGGCTTCGCGGTCCTGCTGATGGTGGGGGTCGGGGCGTTCATCGTCGTCGAGTCGATGTCCCGCGTGGGCGGTGATCCGGACGTTGCCTCCACGCCGATGGTGGTGGTCGGGCTGATCGGCCTGCTGGTCAACGGCGTCGGGCTGATCCTGCTGCGGACCGGGTCGAAACAGTCGATCAACATCAAGGGTGCCTACCTCGAGGTCCTCGGCGACGCGGCCGGATCGGTCGGTGTGCTGGTCGCCGGCCTGCTGATCAGCTGGACCGGATCTTCCGTGTGGGACCTGGTGGTTGCCGTCATCATCGGGATGTTTGTGCTGGTCAGGGCCGTCAGTCTCGGCCGGTCCGTGCTCAGGGTGCTCGGCCAGCACACTCCGGAGGGCATCGATCCGGCGGCCGTCGAGGCGGATCTGGCCGCGGTCCCCGGGGTGCTTGCGGTCCACGATCTGCACCTGTGGGCGCTGACGTCAGGGATGAACGTCGCGACCGCCCACCTGGTCTCCGCACCGGACGCCGACAACCATGCGGTGCTCGACGCCGCCACCCTGGTGCTGGCCAGCGTCCACCACATCGACCACGCCACCCTGCAGGTGGAACCGGAAGATCACAGCTCCTGCGGGGAAACCGCTTGGTAGGTCAGCCGATCGGGTGGCTCGGCCGGCCTGGTGGCTCGGCCGCGCGGTTGCCCAGCCGCGCGTTTCCTCAGCCGCGCGGAGGCAGCAGCGATCGGTCGAAGCCTCTGCCGTCGCGGTCCTGCGGGCGCCGGTTCCGGGAGCGCATGCTGCCCGGGTCCGGGTTCTCCGCATTTGCCTTGATGACCACGATCCGGTCGCCGGGCTGGAACACCTTGACCCCGCCCGAATCGAACCGGTGCGAGACACCGTTGCGGATCACCGTCAGCACGATCTCCCCGCGCGCGGTGAGTCGTGCGGGGGACAGGCCGACGTCCTCCGGTTTGATCTCCCGCTCGGCGATCTGCAGTCCCGCGACGGGCTCGAGCAGATCCTCGATGACCTCGCCGGCGTTGGGAGCGATGATCGCCAGCCCGAGCAGGCGGCCCGCGGATTCCGCCGTCGGGATCACGACGTCGGCACCACCCTGGCGGAGGACCTCGATGTTCTGCTCCTCGCGGGCCGCCGCGGCGATCGTCGCGTTCGGCGCCAGCCGACGTGCAGTGAGCGTGACCAGCACATTCGTGTCGTCCCGGTCGGCCGCAACGATGATCCGGTCGGCGTTCGGGACAGCGGCCTGCTGCAGCACGTCCTGCCGGCGGGCGTCACCGAGTACGGCCACACAGCCGTCGCCGGTGGCCGCCTTGATATTGGCGCCGTCGGAGTCCACGACGACGATGTGGTCTGCCGGGTAGCCCTGGTCGATCAATGCGGCTACAGCGGAACGGCCCTTGCTGCCGTACCCGATGACGACGGTGTGCTTCTTCACGCGCTTCCTCCAGCGGTTGGTGCGGAATTGCTGGCGGCTTCGTTCGGTCAGCACCTCGATGGTCGTCCCGACCAGCACGATCAGGAAGACGAACCGCAGCGGCGTGATCACCAGGATGTTCGTCAACCGCGCCGACTCGGACACCGGGGTGATGTCGCCGTAGCCGGTTGTCGACAGCGTGACCGTCGCGTAGTACAGCGCGTCGAGCCAGGTGTCGATGGTGCCGTCGAGATCGCGGTAGTCCGCGCGCTCCACGTAGACCACGACCGTCGTGATCACGACGCAGAGGACGGCGATGAACACGCGGAAGCTGATCGCCCTGACCGGGCCGTGCTCCTTAGCGGGCAACGCCAGGCGCGGGTTCTCATTCGCCACAAAGCGGCACCCTACGCCGGAGCCGACAGTGACCGAGCATCGAAGCCGCGCGGGTGGTCGGCGAGTGTTCGGCGACCGGACCGCTGCGGGTGAAGATCAGCTGCCGACCGGGCGAAGATCAGTTACCCGGACGCTCCCGGTCGGCCAGGAAGGCCTCGAACTGGGCGCCGAGCTCGTCGGCGGTGGGCAGCGGGGCCGACTGGGCGAGCAGTCCCCGCCCGGTGGCCGACACGTAAGCGTCGTACTGCTGCTCCAGCGCGTGCACGATCTCGGCGACCTCGGTGTTCTCCTCGACCTGCTTCGCGAGCTCGGCCCGGACCGTTGCGGCGGCCTCGTCCAGTCCGCTGGTCGGGAGCAACAGACCGGTGGCGTCAGCGGTGGCCTGGATGAGCGTCCGCGCGGTCTCGGGGTAGTCGGAGCGCGCGATGTAGTGCGGGACGTGCGCGGCGAACCCGATGGTGTCCCGGCCGGCCTGGCCGAACCGGTACTCGAGCAGCCCGACGGCGTGACCGGGGACGGCGATGATGCCGAGCCAGTCCTCCTGCTCGGGCAGCAGCCCGGGCCGGGTGGCGTGTGACGACATGCCGGTCGGGCGGGTGTGCGGCACACCCATCGGGATGGCCATCAAGCCGACGGTCAGCCGCACCGCGAAGCGGTCGACGACCTGCCCGACGGCGGCGACGAATCGTTCCCACTGGGTGTCCGGCTCCGGTCCGGACAGCAGCAGGAAGGGCGTGCCGTCGGTGTCGGACAGCTGATGCACGACGAGTTCCGGTGCCGCGTAGTCGGTGAAGGCGTTGGATTGATAGGTCAGGGTCGGACGGCGGGCCCGGTAGTCGATGAGCTGGTCGACGTCGAAGGTGCCGACCACGGTGTGCTCGAGCGTCGACAGCAGGTGGTCGACGGCGAGCTTCACGCCGGAACCCGCATCGATGTACCCGTCGAGCGCGACGATCAGCACCGGCTCGGCCAGCTGCTCGATTTCGGCACGCTCCAGGTGCAGCTCGTACAGCTCGCCCGGTTCGCCGGTCATCGTGTCCGTCCTGATCGTCGTGGCTCGTGTCGCTGCCGTGTGTGTCGCTGCCGTGTGTGTCGCCGCTTGTCTGTCACCGCTTGTGCGTCACCGCTTGTGGTCACCCTGCGGTTCGGCTCTTCAATGGTCACCCCGCACTCCATCGCTGGCAACGTCGGGGTGACGGGAGTCATTCCCCAACGGGCCCGTCCGATCATCCGAAGACGATCGTGCGAAGCCCGTCCCGCAGCACCCTGTTCTGCAGGTGGTAGCTCAAACCCTTGGCCAGCACTGCCTTTTCGATGTCCCGGCCCAGCCTGACCATGTCGGCAGGTGAGTCGGCATGGTCCACTCGGATCACGTCCTGCTCGATGATCGGCCCCGCGTCCAGTTCCGCGCTGACGTAGTGGCACGTCGCCCCGATCATCTTCACCCCGCGAACGTAGGCCTGGTGGTACGGCCGGGCGCCGCGGAAGGACGGCAGGAAGCCGTGGTGGATGTTGATCAGCCGGCCGTCCCAGGCCTCGCACAGGTCGTGCGGGATCACCTGCATGTACCGGGCCAGCACGATCGCGTCAGGTGAGTGTGCGTCGACCTCGCGGCGGATCTCGGTGAACGCGGCGGCCTTGCCTGCGTCGTCACGGGGCACCGGGATGTGCCGGAAGGGCAGGCCGAAGAGGGTCGCGACCGGCTCCAGGTCCGGGTGGTTGCCGATGACGACGGCGATGTCCGCGGGCATCTCGCCGGAGTGCCAGCGGGCCAGCAGTTCGTAGAGGCAATGGCCTTCCTTCGAGACCAGCAGGACGACCGTCTTCCGGTCGGTGCTGTCGGTGACCTGCCAGCTGTCGGCGTCCAGCGCACCGGCGATCACCGAGAACTGCCGTCGCAGATCGTCGATGCCGAATCCCACCGAGTTGGCGCGGATCTCCTGACGGGTGAAGAACCGGCCCGATTCGTCATCGGAGTGGTAGGCGGCCTCGGTGATCCAGCCGCCGATCTCAGCCAGGAAGGTGGTGATGCGCGCGACGATGCCGGTACGGTCCGGGCAGCTCAGGGTGATCACGAACCGGTGATCGTCCGGCAGGCGGTCGTTGGCGCTCACGGGGTGTCATGCTGCCATGCCGTCGACCGGTCACCTGCTCACCGGCTCGGCCTACGGCGCTCAGTGCTGCGGCTCGAAGTGGGGCGCGCGGGTCAGTCGGTGACCAGATGCTCGCGGGTGTAGTTCTCCTCGCTGGCCAGCAGGTGCCCGATCTGCTCGGCGATGACGGCCTCGATCTTCGACCCGAACAGCGGGATCGGCACGGTTGCCTCGCCCTTCACCACCAGGGTCGAGTGCTCACCGTTCGGGGTCAGCGTCATCGTGCCCTTGATGGACGCCGGGGCACCCTTCACCACCAGTGAGAACTGGGCGGTGAAACCGTCGCCGTCGACGTGCCAGTCCTCCGTCCGCTCGGTGACCGGGTCGCCCTGCATCATCGAGGCGACCATCGACGGCAGGATCGACGCGGGGATGGACTGACGGGTGACCAGCCGGACGCCGTCGACGGTGCTGTCCACGTCGATGACCTGGGCGTCGGGCGCGCCGGAATCCTCCAGCCGTCCGGCGATGAAGTCGGGATCGTTGAACAACGCGAACACGTCGTTGACGGGAGCGTCGTAATGCTGGGTCACATTCACCGGTGTAGGCACCACGAGATCATCACCGGACGGTGGGTCCCAACGCAACCTTCAGAGGGCCCGGGTGAGTCGCCTCCGGGCGTGGCCGACGGGTTCGCAGCGGCGGGCAGATTGTCTGGTTCTACCTGCCGGATCGGACCGGAGAGGTTACGGTCGGAGCGATCGACGGCCGCTCGAACCGGGGCGGTGGTCCGCCCGTGTCGCCCGCAGCCCGAGGAGCCCGTTTCGTGTCCCGTCACCCGCTCGACTCGCTCAGCACCGAGGAGTTCCGCCGCACCACCGATGCGCTGAGGGCGGCCGGCCGGCTCACCCCGTCGCGACGGTTTGCCTCCATCACGCTCGACGAGCCCGCCAAGGCCGATGTGCTGGCGTGGAAGGAGGGCGATCCGATCGTCCGCCGGTCGCTGTGCGTGCTGTGGGACCGGGCCGACAACAAGACCTACGAAGCCGTTGTCGCGCTGTCCGAGGACGGTGCCGCCGCCGATGCGGTGCTGTCGTTCGACCACATCCCCGGCGTCACGCCGAACTTCACCGTCGACGAGTGGCACGACTGCGAGGTCGCCATGAAGGCGGAACCGAGGGTCGTCGAGGCGCTGGCCGAGCGCGGCATCACCGACCTCGATCTGGTGCTGATCGACGTCTGGACGTACGGCAAGGCGCTGATGCCGGAGAAGTACCGCGATCGGCGGCTGGGTTGGGCGGACATCTGGGTGCGCTCGAGCCCGACCGGCAACCCCTACGCGAACCCGGTGTCGGGCATGAAGCTGATCGTCGACATGAACACGATGGAACTGCTGGAGATCGACCGCGCCGACGTCGTCGCGTCCCCGGCCCCGGTGATGGGGGAGTACGAGCCCGATCTGGTGCCTGGACAGACGCAGCGGACCGACATCAAGCCGCTGGAGATCACCCAGCCCGACGGGCCGTCCTTCGAGGTCGACGGGAACGTGATCCGGTGGCAGAACTGGTCGTTCCGGCTGGCCTTCAATTATCGCGAGGGCCCGGTCATCCATCAGGTCAAGTACAACGACCACGGCACCGAACGCGACATCGCCTACCGGATGTCGTTTGCCGAGATGATCGTGCCGTACCGGGATCCCAGCTTCGACCACTACCGCCGCACGGCCTACGACATCGGCGAATGGGGCCTCGGATACATGACGACCTCGCTCGCGTTGGGCTGTGACTGTCTCGGCGAGATCCGTTACGTCGACGCCGTTCTCCCGGACAGCCTGGGTGAGCCGTCGACCATCGCCAACGCCATCTGCCTGCACGAGGAGGACAACGCGATCCTCTGGAAGCACATCGATTCGATCAACGGCCGCGCCGAGGTGCGCCGCGCACGGCGCATGGTGGTCTCGATCCACGCCACGGTCGCCAACTACGAGTACATCGTCTACTGGCGCTTCTACCAGGACGGGAACATCGAGTGCGAGGTCCGCGCGACCGGCATCATGGTCACCACGCCGATTCCCGAGGGCGACGCCGCTCCGCCCACCGGCACGGTGGTCGACCAGCGGACCTATGCGCCCTATCACCAGCATTTCCTGGTGGCGCGGCTCGACATGGACGTGGACGGCGGGACCAACACGGTGCTGGAGGTCGACTCCGAGGCGGCCCCGGTCGGACCCGAGAACCCCTACGGTCTCGCGATTGTCACGAAGGCAACACCGATCGAGTCGGAGTCCCAGTCGGCCCGTGACTTCAATTGGGACACCCAGCGGGGCTGGAAGGTCATCAATCCCGGCAAGCTGAACGGCCTTGGTACGCCTGTCGGCTACAAGCTCGTCCCCGGGGCTGCGTTCCCGGTGATGATGGATCCGTCGACGCCGCAGTACCAACGGGCTCCGGTGATGGGGCACACCTTGTGGGTGACCCGCCACCACGACGACGAGAAGTGGCCCGCCGGAACGTATCCGACGCAGAGTGACGCCGATGACGGCCTGACGAAGTGGATCTCGGACGACGAGTCGCTGGTCAACACCGACATCGTGCTGTGGTACGTCTTCGGCATCCACCACATCACCCGGCCCGAGGAGTGGCCGGTGATGCCGGTCGACACGGTGTCCTTCTGGCTCAAGCCCTTCGGGTTCTTCGACCGGAACCCGTCGCTGGACGTGCCACCGCAGCCCGGTCACGCTGGGCACTCGGTGGCTGCGGGTGGTCATGGAGACGCGGTCGGTGAGGGCACGTCGCTGGGCGCCGCGGGTCCGGGACCGAGTTGCCACTGAGGTTCCTGCAATGACGCGTTGACTGAACCGTTCCCTTGCGCTCGCCGCGAGTCGCGAGTCGCTGCGCCAGGGAACGGTTCAGTCGCGGCCGCGGCATTTGTCGGCATTGTCAAGGCAAACTTGACATCGAGCCTCTCGTCAAGGCAACCTTGACGGTGTGAACAGAGACTTTGCGTGTCCCCAGATGTCCACGGCGCTTGCCGCCCTCCCGCAGCACCCGATCACGCAGCACCCAATCACAGAGCACCCGATCCCCCAGCACCCGATCACGCAGCACCCCATCGCGCAGCACCCGACCATCCCCGTACAGGCGCCGGCTCCGGCGATCGAGTACGCCCGCCATATCCCCGTCACCGTGTACGGCATCAACGAAGCGACCCCCGGGTGGCGCTGGAAGGCGTTGTTCGATGCGACGTGGCCTGCGTACCGGGCGTGGTACCTCAGCCAAGGCGAGGCAGCACGGCCCGACCTCGTGACGGCGACGGCGCAACTCGAACGCCACATGCCCGAGCTGATGCCGACCTACCGCCGGCTGGTAGCGCTCGCCGGTGACGACGACGTCGCGGCCCGGATGTTGACGATGTGGAACGCGCCGGCCTTCCTGCCCGCATGCTCGCAGGCCGTTGTCACCGGGCCGACGCCGGCGCTGTGCCGCAACTACGACTACAGCCCCGACCTGTGGGAGTGCACGGTCTACTCCAGCGCCTTCACCGGCCGCCGGGTGATCGGCACCGGTGACTGCCTGTGGGGGATGCTCGACGGGATGAACGACGCCGGACTCGCGGTGTCGCTGACGTTCGGCGGCCGTCCCGGGTCCGGTCCCGGATTCGCGATCCCGATCGTGGTGCGGTACCTACTCGAGGTCGCGACCACGGTGCGGCAGGCCCGAGAACTGTTGCGGGGCATCCCTGTTGCCATGTCCTACAACCTGACGATGGTGGACGCGGGCGGCGATGCGTGCACCGCATTCGTCGCACCCGGGCAGGCGCCGGAGTTCAGTGCCGCCCCGATCGCGACCAACCATCACGGGGTGGTGCCGGAGTATCCGGAACGCGCCAGCTCGTTGCGCAGCGTCCCCCGGCTGGACCGGCTCGCCGAACTGGTCCAGCAGGGACCGGCACCGGACGACCTGGCCCGCGCCTTCGTCGCCGACCCGCTGTACAACCGCGAGTACTCGCGCGCGTTCGGCACCCTGTACACGGCGCTCTACCGGCCCACCGAGGGAACGGTCGACTACGTGTGGCCCGACGGAACCTGGCGGCGACGGTTCGACGACGCCGATGCGACCCGAACGGTGGTGCTGATCGGCGACTGACTGGCAAGGTGGCGGCGTGACGTCTGACAGCACCGGTGATACCGGTCCCACGCTTGCCGAACTCGAACGCACGGCGGCGGACGCGGTGCGTGCGCTCGCGGAGCGTGCTGACCCCGAGGCGTTCCAGGCACTGCTGCGGCTCAGCGCGCTGGTCGGTGAGTCCCTCGGGGTGAACGCGAGGGCCCTCGCGGTATCCGGATCCTGGGCCAAGGTCGCCGAGGTAGCGGGAACGTCGCGGCAGGCCGCCTGGTCGCGGTGGAGCGCGCCGAACGCCTGACAGGGACCATCCTGACCAGACTTTGTTCGCTCCTCTCGGCGAACCGGTGTAGGACTTCGGGGATGGACCGCATCGATGTTGGCGGGTTGGGCGTCGCGTTCCGTCGCACCGGAAGTGGCCCGCCTTTGTTGCTGTTGCACGGAGCGTTGTGCGATAGCAGGGACTGGCGGCGGCAGATGGACTGCTTCGCCGCCCATTTCACCGTCATTGCCTGGGACGCACCGGGATGTGGTGACTCCGATGACTTGCCCTCCCCCGACTACGGTCTCGACGACCACATCGACACCTTGGCCGGATTCATCCGGGCTGTGGGCCTGGACCACCCACATGTCCTGGGTTTGTCGCTGGGGAGCGTTCTGGCGATAGCACTGAAAGCGCGGTATCCAGATTCCGCACGGTCTTTGACATTGGCGTCCGCCTACGCAGGCTGGGGCGGCTCGCTGCCGCCGTCTGAAGTGCAACACCGGATCCGACTCACTCTTCAGGACCTGGAACGCCCCTCTGGCGAAGCGGCGCGGGAATTTGTCGCGACCCTGCTGCCGCCCGATGCCCCGCGATGGCAGGTCGAGGAGCAGATCGACATGATCACCCAGGCCCGACCGGCCACGACCCGCGCGATACTCACCCGCATCGCACCCGTCGACCTGCGACCCGCGCTGGCCCTGATCGATGTGCCGACATTGCTGCTGTACGGCGATGACGACGTCCGCGCGCCGGCCGCTGTGGCAGCGGCTATGCATGCCCAGATCCCGGGATCGTTGCTGATACAGCTGGCCGGCGTCGGGCACTGCGGACACGTCCAGGCACCGACCGAGTGGAACCGCGCTGTCCTCGACTTCCTGAATGCTCAAACCTGACCACGACGCTTGCCGAGTCGGTGACCCGAGGTCAGACGAGCGACCGGCGCGGCGTGCGACCGTGCGTGCTCAGACCGGCATCAACCAGCGCGCGATCAGGTCAGGTGCAGATGGCGGACTCGGCCGTCCCGACCAGGATGTCGACGGTGGCGTCCAGTCCCAGTCGCCGGCCGGTGTAGAGCTGATCGAAGGCGTCGAAGCTACAAATCATCCAGAGCACATCGGTGGCCCGTTCGACGCTGACGCCGTCCCGCAGTTGCCCGTCCTCGGCCAGCCGTGCGGCGACGTGTGCCATCC
>NZ_JBRIIO020000012.1:0-183521 GCF_052976845.2 Nakamurella sp. GG22
ACCCCGACACCGCCAACGCGACGGTCGACGACATCGACGACATCGACGACATCGACGACATCGACGACATCGACGACGACACACCACCGTTCTGAAGCCACGTGGACACCGAACGCAGCAACGGTCTTTCACCCTGATTCGCCGAACGACAACCGAAGCACCCTTCCACTCGAACCGCCGTGAATACGACGAACCGTGCGAAACCCATTGCTCCATAAGGTCTTTGCTTGGGCAACTAGGTCGGATTCGCGGGTAGCTTGGGTACCGAGGACGTCCTCACGGGCGTCCGGGTCGCACCGTCCGGGTGCGGCACCTCAACGAGGAGGAGGCTTCATGTCCGGCAATCGCGCGGTCACTTATCAAGGGCCGATGAAAGTCGCAGTGGAGACCATCGACTACCCGACCTTCGAGCTCAAGGACGGACCGGGCGTCAACCCGGCCAACGTCGGCCGGAAGGTCCCGCACGGCGCCATCCTCAAGGTGGTCACCACCAACATCTGCGGCTCCGACCAGCACATGGTCCGCGGGCGCACCACAGCCCCCGAAGGTCTCGTGCTCGGACACGAGATCACCGGCGAGGTCGTCGAAGTCGGACCCGGCGTGGAATTCGTGAAGGTCGGCGATCTGTGTTCGGTGCCGTTCAACATCGCCTGCGGTCGCTGTCGCAACTGCAAAGAAGGCAAAACCGGCATCTGCCTGAACGTCAACCCCGATCGGCCGGGCTCTGCCTACGGCTACGTCGACATGGGCGGCTGGGTCGGCGGTCAGGCCGAATACGTCCTCGTCCCCTACGCCGACTGGAACCTGTTGGTGTTCCCGGACAAGGACCAGGCACTGGAGAAGATTACCGACCTGACAATGCTGTCCGACATCTTTCCGACCGGATTCCACGGCGCCTACACCGCCGGCACCAAAACCGGTTCGACCGTCTACGTCGCCGGCGCCGGCCCGGTCGGCATCGCGGCGGCCGTTTCCGCTCAGCTGCTCGGCGCGTCCGTCGTCATCGTCGGCGACCTCAACGAGGAGCGGCTCGCGCAGGCCCGCAGGATCGGTTGCGAGACGGTCGACGTCTCCAAGGGGGACCCGAAAGACCAGATCGAGCAGATCCTGGGCGTCCCCGAAGTCGACTGCGGCGTCGACGCGGTCGGTTTCGAGGCGCGCGGGCACGGTCACGACTCCGCGACCGAAGCGCCTGCAACGGTGCTGAACTCGCTCATGGACATCACCGCGGCGGGCGGGACGCTGGGCATCCCAGGGCTCTACGTGACCGGTGACCCGGGCGCGGGCGACGAGGCCGCCAAGGTCGGGTCGCTCTCCATCCGGCTCGGGCTCGGCTGGGCGAAGTCGCACGCGTTCTTTACCGGCCAGTGCCCCGTGATGAAGTACCACCGCGGGCTGATGAAGGCCATCCTGGCCGACAAGGTGCACATCGGTGACGCGGTCAACGCCACCGTCATCAGTCTGGACGACGCCCCACGCGGCTATGCCGAGTTCGATTCCGGGGTGGCGCGGAAGTTCATCCTCGACCCGCACAACATGACCGGCAAGCTCACCGCCGCCTGAGCCGAACCGCGTCAACCGGGGCGCCGTCGCTCAGAAAAGGGCGGGGGCGCCCCGGGTGCCGGGGGCGACAATCGGCACCGTGACCACCGACCACCAGCACAACCAACACAGCCAGCACCTGAACGGCGAATACGTCATCCTGCAGCCGGTCAGCACGAAGCACGTCGACGACCTTCGCCGGATCCTCGCGACACCAGAAGTCCGGGCGCGCTGGGGCAACGAAGCATCCTCGGACGCATGGCCTTTCGACGATCCCTCGACCGTCCGCTACGCCATCGTCGTCGACCAAACCGTCCGCGGCATGGTGCAGTTCGGCGAGGAAGACGACTCACGCTACCGGCACGCATCGGTCGACATCTTCGTCGATCCCGCGGTCCACGGGCGCGGAATCGGACGGGACACCGTCCGAACGATGGTCCGCCACCTCATCGTCGACCGCGGACACCACCGGCTTGTGATCGACCCGGCAGCCGACAACGAACCGGCCATCGGCTGCTACCGCGCCGCCGGCTTCCGACCCGTCGGCATCCTCCGCCGGTACGAGAAGGACGTCGACCCGGACACCGGCGAAGAACTCGACAGCTGGCACGACGGCTTGCTGATGGACCTGCTTGCCGACGAGTTCGTGTCCTGAGCTCCGCGCTCTTGGGGAGCCGCCGAGGATGACGACCGGGGTGTCGGGTCTGGCCACCGCTCACCGACCGAGCCCGCGATCGAGGTCAGGTTCAGAAAGAGCAGCGTGCAAAGCTGGACGAGTGCCCGCCCACCTCAGCCCCGGAGTCAGCGGGCGCGGGGCCAACGCCGGGCATGTCACGTGAGCCGGCGACATCAGGCGAAGGCTTGGCACCGCCCCGCGACCGTCGTCGTCGGCGCGATGGTCGCACTGCTGGTCGTCGCCGGATGTGACGTCGGGTCGCGATCGGACACCAGTCCGCGGACGATCGCGCCCAGCGCGGCGACTCCGACAGTCACCACCACGGTCTCGGTCACCCCGGTCACCCCCGACGGACTGCTCACCGGCCCGGGCGTGGACGCCGGCTCCATCACTCTCGGCGTCCTGGTCGACCAGGCGATCGACCGCGGGTTCATCTCCGGCGTCAAGCTTTGGCAGCAAGCCGTGAACACGTCCGGCGGGCTCTGCGGCCGCCTCGTGCAGCTGTCGATCTCGGGCCAAGGTGGCGTGCCGGACGACCTTCTCCGGGCATACGACGCACTCGGCCGGTCGTCACTCGGGTTGATCACGCTCGAGTCGGTCACCGGCCCCGCGGACCTCGACGCGCGGATCCAGTCCGACCAGATACCGACACTCACCCCGGCCGGATCATCGGCCCAACTCGGCTTCAACCGGCCGGTGGTCATCGGCCCGACCGCCGACGTCCTCGCCATCAACGGCCTCGAATACCTGGCGCAGATCGACCGGGTCAGTCAGGGCGGATCCGTCGGCGTCCTCACCGACGGATCGGCGGCGGCGGCCAACGGGCTCGCCGGTGCCCGCTGGTGGGCCGACGACCGGGGCGTCACCCTCGACGTGCGGACCGCCGGCGAGGACACCGACCTCGCGAACTGGGGCCTCGCGACCTCGGTTCTCTCGCTCACCGATCCGGCCACCACCGGCCGACTGACGGCCGCCACCCCGGACGACACCACGATCGTCACCACCCTCGACGGGTACGACCCGGCCGCGTGGGACGAGGCGGCGATCGCGGCCGCCGAGGCCGGGCGGGTGCTGATCAGCACGGCTGCCCCCGCCTACGGCTCCGATTACCCGGCCGCGGTCAGCGTTGCCGCGCGGGCTGCAGCGACCGGGGTGCCGCCCTCGACGCGACTGTTCGACGGGTACGCAACCGGGGTGAACTGGGATCGGCTGCTGACAGACGCCTGCGCGGAACGGAGCCTCACCCGACCCGGCGTCGTCTCCGCGATGGGCACCGTCGGCCCGGCCTCCGTCGACTCGTTGTTCGGACCCACCGACCCGGCCCTGCCCGCTCAGGACGGCCGGCCGGCGACACTGGTCTCGGCGATGTCCGTCGCCACGCCGTCGGCGCCGACCGGGCTGGGTCCGCTGACCTGGCCGGAGGCCGCGTCAGGCATCGAGGACTACCTGCCCTGACAGCCGGCCTGACCACAGACGAGGGAAACCCGGGGTCAGGGCGTCGCTGACCCCGGGCGCAATCCGGGGTCTCCCCTGGTGTGCAATCGCCGGCGTCGCAGCAGACTGTCCCTTATGTCCAACAACCCCGCGCCCTACCGCCGGCTGACGCTGTCCTCCACCGACAAGAAGATCGGCGGCGTGTGCGGCGGCATCGCCGAGTACTTCAACGTCGACCCGACCCTGATCCGCATCATCGCCGTCGTGCTGGCCCTTCTCGGCGGCGGCGGGCTGATCGCCTACCTGCTGGCCTGGGTCATCATGCCGAAGGCCTGAGCAGCACCAGCGGGATCTCCCGCTCCGTCTTGAGCTGGTAGCCGGCGTAGTTCCGGTGGTCCGCCGTCACCTGTGGCCACAGCCGGGCGCGCTGTTCCGCGTCGGCCACCGTTGCCCGCATCTGAATCGGCTGCTTGCCCTGTAATGCCACCAACACGTCCGGATCAGCGACGAGATTGAGGAACCACGCCGGTGAACGATCGTCACCGCCCCGCGAGGCCACCACGACCAGCGCGTCACCGTCGCGAACCGGCGACGTCAGCATCACCGCGTGCCGTCGCCCGGTCCTGCGGCCGGTCGTCGTCAGCTCGAGGACCGGCATCCTGCCGGCAGTCCAACCGACGAGGCCGCCACTGAGCTTGAGCGCCGCCCGGTGCAGCCCATTCATCACTTTCAGGGTCACGTCGTGGGGCATGCTCCGCAACCTACGGGGCCGACCGCACATCGGTCCTATCGCAGGCGGGCCTGCCTGAGCACACCGAGCAGTTCCGCATACGGCCCGACCAGGTACGCCAGGTCACCCGGCTCGAAACGGGTCGTGCGGTGTAGCGGATGCTCCATCACGCCGGTCGAATGACGCGTCAGCGCAACCACTCTCGTGTTCGCGGACAGCTGGTCCATGGCCAGACCGGCAAGTCGGCTACCGGGTTCGATCGTCAACCGGCTGACCATGAACGTCCGCTGAGCGATGGAGAAGGAGCCGAGGACGTCGAGTCCCAGTGCGGCGCCGACGAACCACGGCGCCGTCAGTTCCTCGGTGGACTGCACGTTGTCGAACCCGAAGCGCCGCGCCGTCGTCCGGCCGAGCGCCCGGTCGAACACCCTGGTGATCACCGGCACCGGGGAGAACGTCGCCATCGGCGATCCGATGAGATCGTGCACCGCGATGGCGGTCTCGATGTTGACCATGTCGTTGCTGGTCATGATCGCCACCGCGGACGACTGCGCCAGCCGCGCCGCGTCGAGCGTGGACCGCTGTGTCGCGTCACCGAAGATCACCGGCAGCTTGAGCTCCTGGGCCTCGGCCAGGAAGCGGTTCTCCCGGTCCCGCTCGATGATCACCACCCGCTTGCCTGCATCGACGAGCGCGCTGGCCACCCGGATACCGAAGGCACCCAACCCGATGACGACGATGTGCCTGGACATACCGCGCACCCGCCGACGGCCGGTGGAGTCGTTGAGCCGGCGGCTGATGAGCATGTCGGACAGGAACGCCATCATCATCGCGATGGTGGTGACCCCGGCGGCCATCAGGAAGATCGCCCACATCCGCAGCCACGCAGACTGATCGATGAAATTGAAGTCGCCGTAGCCGACCGTGGCCACCGTCTCCACGCTGAAGTACAGCGCATCCAGCAGGCTCATACCGGGCCGGTCGTAGGTGAGCCAGAGCAGGACGGTGGAGACCGACAGCAGCGCCAGAACGGCGGTCAGCGCCTTGTAGAACACCGGGTCGAAGTCCTTGAGCAGACCCGAGAACACCGCCATCAGCCGGGCCGGCGCATGGATCCGGTGCGGGGCGTCGGGTCGTTCGGTGTGATCGCGCAGATCCACCTGGTGACTCTCGAAATCCGCGGCGGTGCCCAGGACGGCGGCGACGTCACCCTGGCCGACCAGCAGATCACGGTCCGGACAGATCACCATCGGGTCGTCGCTGTCCTCGCCGGTGCCGCGCACCACGGCGATCGGTGCGAGGTCGCCGTAGAGGGCTCGCAGCGTCGCGGCCCGCGGCACCGGCAGCGTGGCCACCAGGAACGACTCGCCGCCGATCGGCACCTCGTGAATGCGCCTGCTCAGGCAGGCCTCGACGATCGCGGGAGCGGCCAGGCTCGCCACGTCAAGGACCGCGCCCGGACCGTTGCCGCGCGCCATCGCACGACCGATCGCCTGGTTCCCCAACTGCGTCACCACCCGCACATCGGGACGCAGTTCCCTTGCCACCATGGCGATCTCGAGGTTCTTCAGCTCGTCGTCCAGGACGCAGACCACCGCCCGGGCACTGTGGATGCCCGCGGCGATGAGGGTCGCGGACGAGGTGCCGAATGACGCGGCCGTCGACGCACCCCACCCCGTCACGACGTCCAACTGCGTGTGGTCGCCGTACTCCTCCAACACCGTGACCGGCTCACCGGCCCGCCGCAGCTGTTCGGCGATCCGCATGCCGATGCCGCCAAGACCGCAGAGGATGACGTGACCGTGGGGCCGCTCGAGATCGGTCGGGATCGGTGGTTCAAGGATCGGTGCCGCGTGCTGGACGAGTCCGCGGGCGGTGATGGACGCGGCGCTGGTGGCGGACTTCTCAGCGGCAGCGGGCGGGGCAGGAGTGGCGGTCGAGGCGGACGAGAACTCCGGCATGAGCTCGGCGGACACGTCGGCACCTCCCGTCCCTACGGCCCACCGCGTCGTCGGGATGGGCACTGGCCAGAAGCAGACAATACCGACAGGAAGGCGGCGATGCGACGTTTTCGCACGTCGGGGGCCGACTACAGGCTCCCGAAAACGCCACGAGGGCGGCCCCACCGGAGTGGGACCGCCCTCGTGATCAAGCGATGGTGCGTACTGCCGAAAGCTGGTCTGGACTCAGAAGTCCATGTCCCCGCCGCCGGGCATTCCGCCGCCGCCACCGGCCGGGGCCTTCTCCGGCTTGTCGGCGACAACCGCCTCGGTGGTCAGGAACAGCGCGGCGATGGAGGCCGCGTTCTGCAGCGCGGACCGGGTGACCTTGGCGGGATCGATGATCCCGGCCTTGATCAGGTCCTTGTACTCGCCGGTGGAGGCGTCCAGGCCCTCGCCCGAGGGGAGACCCTTGACCTTCTCCGCCACAACGCCACCCTCGAGGCCGGCGTTGATCGCAATCTGCTTGAGCGGGGCCTCGATGGCGACCCGGACGATGTTCGCCCCGGTTGCCTCGTCACCGACGAGCTCGAGCGTCGCCAGGGCCCGGATGCCGGCCTGCAGCAGCCCGACACCGCCACCCGCGACGATGCCCTCTTCGACGGCAGCCTTCGCGTTGCGCACCGCATCTTCGATGCGGTGCTTGCGCTCCTTGAGCTCCACCTCGGTGGCAGCTCCGGCCTTGATCACCGCAACGCCGCCGGCCAGCTTGGCCAGCCTCTCCTGCAGCTTCTCGCGGTCGTAGTCGGAGTCCGACTTCTCGATCTCGGAACGGATCTGGGTGACCCGGCCGGCGATCTGGTCGGCGTCGCCGCCACCGTCGACGATGGTGGTCTCGTCCTTGGTGACAACGACCTTGCGGGCGGTGCCCAGCAGCGAGATGTCGGTGTTCTCCAGCTTGAGGCCGACGTCCTCGGTGATGACCTGGCCACCGGTCAGGATCGCGATGTCCTGCAGCATGGCCTTGCGGCGGTCGCCGAAGCCCGGGGCCTTGACGGCGACGGACTTGAAGGTGCCGCGGATCTTGTTGACCACCAGGGTGGCCAGCGCTTCGCCGTCGACGTCCTCGGCGATGATCAGCAGCGGCTTGCCCGACTGGATGATCTTCTCGAGCAGCGGCAGCAGGTCCTTGACGGCCGAGATCTTGGAGCCGTACAGCAGGATGTAGGGATCCTCGAGGACCGCTTCCTGACGCTCGGCGTCGGTCGCGAAGTACAGCGAGACGTAGCCCTTGTCGAAGCGCATGCCCTCGGTGAGCTCGAGCTCGAGGCCGAAGGTGTTGCTCTCCTCGACGGTGATGACGCCTTCCTTGCCGACCTTGTCCATCGCCTCGGCGATGAGCTCGCCGATGGCCGGGTCAGCGGCGGAAATCGAGGCGGTGGCAGCGATCTGCTCCTTGGTCTCGACCTCCTTGGCGTCGGACAGAAGCTGGTTGGAGATGGCCTCGACGGCCTTCTCGATGCCCCGCTTCAGCGCCATCGGGTTGGCACCCGCGGCAACGTTGCGCAGACCCTCGCGCACCAGCGCCTGGGCCAGCACGGTGGCCGTGGTGGTGCCGTCACCGGCGACGTCGTCGGTCTTCTTGGCAACTTCCTTGACGAGCTCGGCCCCGATCTTCTCGTACGGGTCCTCGAGCTCGATTTCCTTGGCGATGGACACGCCGTCGTTGGTGATGGTGGGCGCGCCCCACTTCTTCTCCAGGACGACGTTGCGGCCGCGCGGCCCCAAGGTCACCCGGACGGCGTCGGCGAGGATGTTCATCCCGCGCTCGAGGCCACGACGCGCTTCCTCGTCGAAAGCGATCAGCTTGGACATGAGGTGTTGATCCTCCAGATTCGCCGGACCCGCGGGCGTTGTGGCACCGTGGTTCGGTCTTCAGCTTTGGGGATGGTGCTGGCCGGTGGAGGTGCCCGCGACGGACGAATCTGTAGGCCCGCGACCATCGGTGGCCCGGGCCTGACGGATTCTCACCGCACCGACCTGGCACTCAGGTAGCCCGAGTGCCAACTCAGGTTTAGCACTCTCGCCCTGAGAGTGCAACGTAACTGGCCCGAACGGTGCTCGCCCGAACGATATTTCGGCCGCGTCAGGCCGGGGTCGGGTCGAGGGCCGCCATGGCCGAGTTCAGCAGGTCGCGGCAGACGGCGAACCGCGAGCCCGGGTCGGGGTGCATCCCCCGGCGGATCACCCGGTCCAGCCGGCGCGGCACGCCGGCGAGCGCCGACACCGACGGCACCATTCCCGACAGGTGCCCGGTGACGACGGCCGGGATGTCACCGATGTACGGCGGGCGCCCGGCGAGGGCCGCGAACAGGACGCAGCTGAGCGAGTAGACATCGGACGACGCCCTGACCGCCCGGCCGCGGAGGTGCTCGGGAGAGGCGTAGCGCGGCGAGCCGACGAAATCAGCCGCACCAGGGACGGGACCGTCTGCGAGGAACCGGCACAGACCCAGATCGGTCAGGAACGCACGGTCGACGGCACCGTTGCCGTCCGCCGCCGGATCCGACGTGTGCCGGCCGACCAGCACGTTCGACGGCTTCACGTCCAGGTGAAGCACGCCCTTGGCGTGCATGGCATCAAGCGCGTCGGCCACTTCGCGCAGCAGTGTCAGGACCCTGCCCAACGGCAGCGAGCGGGCTTGCAGCCGACGGGCGAGGTCGTCGCCGCGGACATGCGGCATCACCACGAACGGCTGGTCGCCGTCCTGCCCGGAATCCACCACCGGCAGCACACCGGGATGGTCGACGAGCACCGCGGCCCGTGCCTGGTCCAGGAATTGACGGCGGAACGCGGCGTCGGCGGACCGGTCCGCATGGGCCACCTTGACGGCAACCGCTGCGGACCGGTCCGGATCGACCGGACCCGCAGGATCGGGCTCCGCGCGGTACACCACGCTCGTGCCGCCGCGGCCGATGATCTGGCCCAGCCGGTAGCGGCCGATCCACCCGCCCCGGACGGGCTCGCGGACGGCCCGACGCTCGGCAGCATCGTCGCTGGTCACGGCGGGTTCGGCCGACACATCACGAACCGTAACCGCGGGCACACGCGAGCTGCGGGACCGACTCGCCCCCGCACCGTCCGCACCCACCGGGACCGAGATGCCCGGCCGCGCCGCGAGCCGATCGCGAACCTAGGGTTCACCCATGCAGCAGCTCGAACCCGACGCCGGCCAACCCGTCGAACTCCGGGTCCTGACCGGGCCGAACCTGTACTTCGCCCGGCCCGCGGTGAAGTTGACGCTGGACGCCGAGGGCGTCCTCGGCGCGGAGCCGTCGGCCGTGGTCGCCTGGCAGCGGGCGCTGCGGGTCCGCAACCCGACGGTGGGGCTGCCGCACTCGGACACCAGGGCACTGGCCGCCGCCGAACTCGGGGCGGCCGTGGTCCGTCGGGCGGCCGGCGCGTTGGGAACCAGGGTGGCCGCGGTCGCGCGCCCCGGCGACGACGACACCGTCATCGTCGCCTACCCGTTCCGGCACCGGGGCACCGCTGAGCTGTTCGGACTCGAGGCGGCCAAGGCATTCGCCGCCATCACCACCGCGGGCCGCGACCCGATCGCGGCGCTGGCGGAGATACCGAAGGCACTTGCGGGTCACGATCCGGGCGAGACGGTGCGACCGATGCGGCCGACCATCCCGGTGATCGCGGTGACCGGCACCAACGGCAAGACGACCACGACGCGGCTGATCGCGCACCTGGTCAAGGCCGGCGGCCGCACGCCCGGCTGGTCGTCCACCGACGGGATCGTCATCGACGGTGAGGTCGTCGAAACCGGCGACTGGTCGGGTCCGGGCGGCGCGGCCAGGGTGCTGGAGGACCCGCGCGTGCAGGTCGCGGTCACCGAGACGGCCCGCGGCGGCATCCTGCTGCGCGGCGTGGGGACCGCGGTCAACGACGTCTCGGTGGTCACCAACATCAGCCCCGACCATCTGGGGCTGCTCGGCGTCCACACGGTGGAGCAGCTGGCGGAGGTGAAATCGGTCGTCGCCAGGATCACCAAGCCGAGCGGCTGGACGGTGCTCAACGCCGACGACCCGCTGGTCAGGGACATGCGGCTGGTGTCGAGGGCGCGCCCGTGGTTCTACTCCCCCGACCCCGACAACCCCCACCTCGACGAGGCACTGGAGGCCGGCGGACGGGCGATCACCGTGGTGGACGGGCGGATCGTCGTCCTCGGCCGGGGCCTGGATCCGACGGTGGTGATGGACGTCGCCGATGTCCCGCTGACGCTGGCCGGAGCGTCCCAGGTGAACGTCTCCAACGCACTTGCCGCCACCGCGGCCGCGCTGGCCGTTGGGGTGTCGCTGGATGCCGTCCGCGTGGGGCTGGCGACTTTCACCGGCGGTGCGGAGCAGAACGCCGGCCGGCTGAACGTCTACCGCATCGGCTCCGTCGCGGTGCTGTTGGATCTGGCCCACAACGAGGCGTCGCTGGCCTCGCTGCTGGAGGTCGCCGACGCACTGCGGCTACCCGGCGGCGACCTGGCTGTCGTTCTGGGGACGGCCGGCGACCGCACCGACGAAGCGATCCACGCAATGGGCGCGATGGCCGCGCAGGCGGCCGACCGGCTGGTCGTCGCGCACCGGATCAGGTACCAGCGCGGCCGGGAACCCGGAGAGATGGAGCGCATCTGGCGGGCCGGTGCCGCCGAGGCGGGCGTGGTGCAGGTCGACGAGTCACCGGACGAGCTGTCTGGTCTGGTGCACCTGCTGGACGAGGCCTCGCCGCCGCTGCCACCTGGGTCTGCGGTCGCCGTGTGCGCACTGGAACAACGCGAGGAGATGGCGGCGGACATCGCGTCCCGCGGCGGATCCGAGATGACGCCCGCCGAGGTCTCCGATCGGGTACGCCGCCGAGCCTGAACCGACCGTCAGCGGGCGATCAGCCCCGCCGTCATCAGCTGAGCGGCGTCCCGCAGCAGCCTGCCGTGGACCGCGTCGACATAGTCGGCGACGGCAGCCGAGGCCGGCTGGTCGACAGGCGGTACGAACCGTCCGTGATGGATGCGACCCCCGGGTCCCGCGATCATCCACTCGACGGCTCGGTCCCCGGCGACTTCCGAAAGGTGCCTGACGAGTGTTGTCGCCGCGGCATCCGGCGTGTCGGTCACGGTCTCCAGACCCTCTGTGCTGCAAAGTGAATACTGCAGAGAACTCACCATTGAACCTCCCCAAACGGCGGCGCGTGATCCCCGCTGCGCCCGGTCGAAACCGTACCTCAGGTGCAAATCCCCGCAAGGTGCCGAGCACCGTTCCACCCGGTTGTGCTCGTTGTTGGTTGCGCTCCGTCACTCGGCGCCGGTGACACCAGGCATCATGACCGGCATGCGCACGGTTGAGCAGCACGCTGCGATCATCGCGGGGCTCCTGTCCCCCACCCCGGTCACCCCGGTCCCACTGCTGATGGCCACAGGACTGGTCCTGGGCAGGGACCTGGTCGCCCCCATCGACCTGCCGCCGTTCGCGAATTCGGCGATGGACGGCTATGCGGTCAGGGGAGCCGACGTCGACCGGCTGCCCGTCACTCTTCCGGTGTCGCAAGACGTCCCGGCTGGTCGTTCCGACGTTTCACCGTTGCTGCCCGGCACCGCGGCCCGCATCATGACCGGCGCCCCGATGCCGGCCGGGGCCGACGTCATCGTTCAGGTGGAGCGGACGGACGGTGGCACCGAGGCGGTGCGGATCGACAGTGCACCGGCCCCCGGCGTGCACGTCCGAACGGCCGGCGAGGACGTCACCGCGGGCAGCATCGTGCTGCCCGCCGGCACGGTGATCGGCCCGCCGCAGATCGGCGTGGCCGCCGCCCTGGGCTTCGCCGATCTCCCGGTGCGCCGACCACTTCACGTGCTGGTCCTGTCGACCGGGAGCGAGCTCGTCGAACCGGGGCGGCCGCTGGGCCCGGGGCAGATCTACGAATCGAACGCCCCCATGCTGGCCGCCGGGATGACGGCCGTCGACGCCCGGGCCACCATCGAGCACTTCGTCGCCGACGATGTCGACGGATTCCGCGCGGCGCTGGCCCGTGCCGCCGAGGGGGTGGACCTGATCGTGACGTCCGGCGGTGTCTCGGCGGGCGCCTACGAGGTCGTCAAGGACGCGCTCAGCGGGCGGGGCATCGAGTTCGCGAAGGTGGCGATGCAGCCCGGGATGCCGCAGGGCGCAGGCCTGTACGAGGTCTCCCCCGGGAGATTCGTTCCGATCGTGACGCTGCCCGGCAACCCGGTCAGCTCGTATGTGTCGTTCGAGGTGTTCCTCCGGCCGGCCATCAGAGCGTCCATGGGCCACCCCGACATCACCCGCCCGGTGTTCGAGGCCCCGCTCACCGCCGCTCTGGACTCGCCCGCCGGTAAACGCCAGTTCCGCCGCGGACATCTGGACACCGTCGCCGGGACCGTCGCCCCGTGGGGTGGCCCTGGCTCGCACCTGTTGTCCTGGCTGGCCGGCGCGGACTGCATGATCGTGGTGGAAGAGGACGTGACGCACCTCGACGCGGGCGAGCAGGTCGAAGTCTGGCTGCTCGGCTGATGCGACGGATGCAGCGCAGGGCCCATCGGCCCGCAGGAAGGAACTCGCGTGCCCGAGGGCCACACCATCCATCGACTTGCCCGTGATCTGCTGCGGGCGTTCGGCCGTCGGCCGGTGTCCGCGTCGACACTGCAACCGCGGTTCGCGGACGGCGCCGGAATGTTGGACGGAGCGACGCTGACCCGCACCGACGCGCACGGCAAGCATCTGTTCCTCGTCTTCCGGCAGCACCGACCCGCGGACCGGTTGCTGCACATCCACCTCGGCCTATACGGGAAGATGCCGATCGCCGCCACGCCGGTCCAGCCGCCGCGGGGCGCTCTGCGGCTCCGACTGGAGAACGAGACGGCGTGGGCGGACCTGCGCGGGCCGACCGCCTGTGAGCTGATCTCCCGCGCCGAGCGGGACGTCCTGCTCGCCAGACTCGGGCCCGACCCGTTGCGTGCGGACGCGGACCCCGAGCGGGCGTGGGCCCGCATCACCCGGTCGAAGGTCGCGATCGGGGCGCTGCTGATGTCCCAGGACGTGCTGTCGGGGATCGGCAACGTGTACCGGGCGGAGGTGCTGTTCCGGCACCGGATCAATCCCTACCGGGAGGGCCGGCTGGTCACCCGCGTCGAGTGGGACGCCATCTGGGCGGACCTGTGCGTGTTGCTGCGCAGCGGCGTCCGGGCCGGCCGGATCGTCACCACCCTGCCCGAGGACCGCTCACGCCGGAGCGGACGGCCACGCCGGGACGACTCGTTCTATGTGTACCGGCGGGCCGGTGAGCCCTGCCGGATCTGCGGCACCGAGATCCTGACCGCGGCAATGGTGGCCAGGAACCTGTTCTGGTGCCCGAACTGCCAAGCGGTCTGACACAGCCGGCTACCGATCGGACGGCGGCTTCTCGTCCTGACCCGAGGAGAGCAGTCCGGCCGGGCCGACGTCCTTCGATACACCGGCATCGCCCGGATCGCCCATCGTCCGGACGTGATCGACCGCCTTGGCGACGCTGCCGACAATGCCCGTCTCGGAACGGCCCGACCCGTCACCGCCGAGCCCGCCGGCGACCCCCGCACCCCCCGACAGCCCGGACCCGACATCGGCCAGGCCGACGGTGTCCAGCATGTTGCCCTTCTCGCCCATCACGTTTCTCCCTTGCTCGTCACTTGATGTTCACCAGCGGTGTTGTCCCGAAGGTCGTCGGTCAGCCGGATCTGGTGATGCTGTAGGACCAGGTGAGCGGGTAGACCTTCGCGTCGCAACCGTTCAATGCGGACACTGTCACCGTGCCGACGCCGGTCAGCTTCTGGACAGCGCCGGACGGGTCCGCAGCAGCGGCCTTCAGGGTCACCGACCAGGAATCCTCGACGGTGATTCCCGGGCTGTCCTTGCACGGTTCCGTCGCGGTGCCGCTGAACTTCAGGGTCGATCCGGTCACCGCGGCCGTCCCCCAGCCCTTCGCCGAAACGGCGCACGTCGGCTCGGCGCAGGCAGCGGTGATCGTGAGGTCGAGCGGTTCGCTGGTGCCGATCGCCGCCTCCGGATGGCCGCTGTTCGCGGTGATCGTCCGGACGCCGGAGTACGTGCCGGCGATGGGATTGGCAGGGGGCGCACCGGAGCTGGTGCCTGACGGGCGGGCGGTGGCCGAGGGTGCGGCGGTCGGCGCTGCGGAGGTTCCGGCGGTGGTCGCGGCGGCCGAAGTCCCGGCTGCCGAAGTCCCGGGTGCCGAGGTTCCAGATGCCGAGGTTCCTGAGGCCGACGTTGCGAGGGCAGAGGTCACGACGGCAGATGCCGCGGCGGTCGGCGTACTGGCCGGGCTGACCGTGGCGGCGGCGTCGGCCCGGGTCTGCGGGTCGTCGGACGGGCGGGCGACGGCGAACACCACGCCCGCCACCAGCACCACGACCGCGACGACAGCGCCGACCGCGACCGCCGGGCTCGACCACCAACCCCCTTTCACAACAGGGGCGATGGCCGCACCGGCACCGACCGGTGTCATCGCCGGTTGGTGTGCCGGGGCTCGCGGCGAAGGGGTCGGCGTAGGGATCGAATGGGTGGTCGGGTCGGGCTGGTGGTCTGATTCGGACCGGCTGCGGTCGTCACGGCGTCGCTTGCGCGGCCGCCAGCCGGGTCCGGTCAGTTCACCGCTCAGTGGGTCCCGTTCGGCCCGGGCCACCGCGCCGCGCACCAGGCGATCGAATGCCGCGAGCGTTCGGATCCGGCCGGGCATGTTCAGGGTGGCGCCGGTCGGCCTGGTCGCGAGCTCCACGAGGTCCTCGTCCAGCTCGCCACTGTCGACCTTCTCCAGGAACAGCGGCACCTGGGCGGCAGGCACCTCGAGGTAGCGAACGGCCGCCCCCACGGTGATCGCGAAGACGACCGACTCCCAGGTCGCAACCTCCGCTTCGACCCGCACACCCGGCCGCTGTCGCGGGCGAAGTGGATCGGGTTGGCCGGTCGGCTCGCTCATGACGGTTCGTCGACCTCTGTCGGCAACGGCAGCCTGCCGGAGACAAGGTCGTCGACGAGCCGCAGATCGTCCTCCGTGGCGAACCGGCGAACGTGCGCCCGGGCGACCCGCCAGCAGTCCTCGAGGTGCTGCTGAGCAGTGCGGCTCCGGCCGTCGACCGTCCGCAGCGGGCAACTCCGGCCGAGCCCGTAGAGGTCGGCGCCGAACGCGCGTCGATCCAGGTAGGTCCCGAACCGCTCCACCGCCGGGACGCTCGCTGCGTCGATCCGCGGAGGCAGCCGGCGAATGACGGCGCCGCGACGACTGCAGGCCAGCGCCGCACCGGTCGCCATCAGGATCGCGGCACGTAAGCCGTCGCCGCGAATGAACTCGCCACCCAGTTCCAGCCGGCCCGGCCGTGGGCGCACCAGCAGACCGGGAGACTGTCGGCCGTCCATCAGCAGCATGAGGCCGACGGCGAAGCGCGGAGCGAACAGCCGAGCCGCGCCCAGCACGCGTTCATCGGCGACCGAGACGTTGATGTGGGTCGAGTAGCCCTCGATGCGCAGACCCGGCGAGAGCGCCTGCAGCAGGCAGGCGCGGCCCAGCTCGGTCGATTCGACGACCAGATCGGCGAACCCCCGCTCGAGAGCGATGGGCGGGGTGGCGATCTCGGCCTCGCGCCCATCGACCGTCAGCGCGCCGCCCCAACCGCAGCGGTAGGCGTTCGCATCGGCCGGATCGAGCCGACGGCCCGGGATGTCGAGTGTGTGGATCACCTCGCGAAAGTCCACGGGCCCATCGTCGGCAAGGACGCGGTACTCGTGCTCGACGCCGCACCGTGGCGGCATCGCGGCCGGGCCGAGCACACGGGAAATCGGTCGCACCTCTTTCGAGGCGGCCATTCGAAGATTCCCCATCACCCGAACGCTACTGCGATTCTTACGCTACGTATACGGGGCACGATCCTATCTATCGAGTGATACCGCGCAGTCGGCACGAACCGCCCAAAGTTGCGTCACATGCTCACTGCTTGTATCGAACGGGTGATGCGAGCGAATCGTCGTAGGAGGCGGTCAGCGGCCCGCCTGCGTCCCCGGTGTTCAGCACACCCGATGGTTCGATCAGCAGTATCCGTTCAACTCCCGACGCGAAGCCCGACCACCACGGCGCGATGATCGCTGCCGCCGCCGGCCAGCACCTGGTCGGACAGGGTGTCGATACCGCGGCTGAGCACGTGGTCGGGCCGGGTCAGCGGGAACTGCGCGGGCCAGGTGAACCCGAACCCACCGCGCACCGTCTCCCGCGAATCGGCCAGCTCCCCGGTGAGCCGGTCGAACACCGGGTCGGTGCCGGCGGTGTTCAGGTCGCCCATCACCAGCACCCGGCCCGAAGGGTCCGCGGCGACGACGCCGGCGAGTTCGGCGACGGCCTGATCCCGTGCCGCGGTGTCGCCCGGCCGGACCGACGGCAGGTGGACCGCGTAGACCGCGATGTCGCCCGCCGGGTGATGGACGACGACCCGGAAGGCCCTCGCCCAGCTCAGCCCCAGTTCCAGCGGCTCCGCATCCTCCATCGCCCACTGCGACCACAGTCCGACCGTGCTGACCCGCGCGTGGTACCCGTAGCCGGCGTCCAGCACCGCCGTGGCGTCACCGGTGCCGACGATCTCCTGCACCGCCACCAGTCCGGCGCCAGTTCCCACCAGTGCCCGCGCGGCGGCCGCCTGGTCCGTGCTACCGGCGCCGATGTTCTGCGTCGCGACGACGAGATCCGAGGCTCCGGCGGGGACCTGGGCCGCCATCATCTGCGGGACGAACACCGCCGACCACACCATCACCGCGACGATCACGGCGGACAACCCCCACCAGGCGCGCCGCACGACGGCTGCCACGGCGAGCAGCACGAGCAGCACCACGGTCCAGGGCAGGAAGCTGGTCCACGCGGCGCCCACACCGTCGAGCGACGGGATCGAGCCCGCGAGCACGATCCCGGCGGTGACCGCCGCTGCCAGCACGGCGATGCCCAGGCCCCGGAGCGAGCGCCGGCGCCTCGTCGGTCGCGGCGCGGGTGCGGCCGGTTGCGGATCGGACAGGCGTGGCAGCGGCATCGTCGAAGAACTCACCAGGCGGGGACGCCTCAGCCGCCCTCCGGGTTGCCCACCACCTGCACGGCAAGGCACGACCTGCACGGCAAGGCAGGAACCTTCCCGGCGGCACCCTGCCCGGCGCAGTACGGTCGGCCGGGATCTACCCGCCGGCCGGCCGGGCCGGCCCGAGGCGGAGGCACGATGGCAGGCGGCAGCGGCACGGCAGACAACATCGATCGGGGCGACAATCAGGGCCTGCCCACGTTCAGCTCGCGGGACTGGGTCGCCACCGCCGCCGGGCTGGCCGAGCGGCGGCCGGATGCGGCTATCGTCGGCGCCCCGTTCGACATCAACACCACCCACCGGGCGGGCGCCCGGTTCGGCCCCCGCGCCCTGCGCTCCGCCGCCTACGACCCCGGCACGTACCACCTCGACCTCGGGCTGGACATCTTCGAGTGGCTCGATGTGGTCGACGCCGGAGACGCCTACTGCCCGCACGGACTCACCCCGCCGTCCCACCGCAACATCGAGGCCAAGGTCGCCGACGTGCTGCGGGCGGACGCCTTCCCGGTGATCATCGGCGGCGACCACTCCATCACGTACCCGGCCGCCACCGCCGTTGCCAGGCGCTACGGCTGGGGCAAGGTGGGGTTGCTGCACTTCGATGCGCACGCCGACACCGCCGACAGCATCGAGGGCAACCTGCACTCGCACGGCACCCCGATGCGCCGGCTGATCGAGTCCGGTGCGATCCGCGGGCGCAATTTCGTCCAGGTCGGCCTGCGCGGGTACTGGCCGCCGCCCGAGGTCTTCGACTGGATGCGCGAGAAGGAGATGACGTGGCACCTGATGCACGACGTATGGGACCGCGGCATGCGGCCCGTCATCGCCGACGCAATCGCCCGGGCCGGCGACGGCTGCGACTGGCTGTACCTGTCGGTCGACATCGACGTTCTCGATCCCGGGTTCGCCCCCGGTACCGGAACCCCCGAGCCGGGTGGGATGAACCCGGCCGATCTGCTGCGCGCCGTTCGTTCGATTGCACTCGAAACGCCTTTGGTGGCCTTGGATGTCGTCGAGGTGTCACCGCCGTACGACCAGGCGGAGAGCACCGTCAACAACGCTCATCGGGTCGTTCTGGAAACCTTGGCCGCGCTGGCCAACAAGAAGCGGGAGCGCGCCGGCGGCAGCGTCACCCGCCCCGGAACCCGGCCAGATCCCGCCACCCTGCGGTTCCCTGTCCGCCCGGACGCCTGGTCACGGCCGGAGCCGTCGAACACCTATACCGAGCACGACCACCATCTGCAGGGCGGCCACGACGACCATGCCTGATCGCCGACCGGTCCGTGCGCTGCCCGGCCGGAGAACTGCATGGACCTGCTGATCCTCGGCGGCACTGCATGGCTCGGCCGGGAGATCAGCCGGCAGGCGATCGGTCGCGGTCACCGCGTCAGCTGCCTCGCGCGCGGCGCCAGCGGGCCGGTCGCCGCGGGGGCGACGGCGGTCACCGCGGATCGGCGGCGAGCCGATGCCTACGACGGCGTCCGCCACCGACACTGGGACGCCGTCGTGGAGGTCTCCTGGCAGCCCGGCATGGTTCGCGGCGCGCTGGCGGCCCTGCGGGACCGCGCCGGCCACTGGACCTACGTGTCGTCGGTGAGCGCGTACGCGGCCGGCGCTGTGGACGACGTGGACGAGTCGGCGCCGCTGTTGCCGGTCCACGACGGCGCGGAGGCGACCCGGACGCAGTACGGCGAGGCGAAGGTGGCCTGCGAGCAGATCAGCCGGGATGCGGTCGGTGACCGCCTGCTGATCGCCCGGGCGGGCCTGATCGGCGGACCCGGCGACCACACCGGGCGCACCGGCTACTGGGTGGCGAGGGCAGCCCGCGACACCGCCGGCCCGATGCTCGTTCCCGACGCACCGGACCTGCCCGTTCAGGTCGTCGACGTCCGCGACCTTGCCTGTTGGCTCGTCGACACCGCGGAGACCGGGCGGATCGGCACCTACAACGCCGTCGGGCCGATCCAGGGGTTGGCCGACTGGATCGCGCTGTCCCGGAAGGTCGCAGGGCACACCGGCCCGCGCGTGCCCGCGACGGAGAACTGGCTGCTCCAGCACGGTGTCGGTCAGTGGATGGGCCCTGAATCGCTGCCGCTGTGGGTCGCCGGACAGGACCGTCCGAGCTGGTCGGGCGCCGCCGCCGACGCCGCGGGGCTGCGGCACCGGACCCGCCGGCGGCTCGTTGCCGAGCTGCTGGACTGGGAACGCGCACAGGGCCTGCACCGGCCGCGCGGCGCGGGGCTCACCGATCGTCGCGAGCGGGAACTGCTCGCCGCGCTCGGCAGTTGGTAGGTCGAATCCACCCATCGGTGAGCCCCGACGACAGTTCGGAGACGACTGCATGCTCGAGATCAGCACCCTCGGTTGGGTGATCACCATCGGGGTGATCGTCGGACTGCTCGCCCTGGACCTGATACTCGCGGCAGCACGACCGCACGCCGTCGGCTTCAAGGAGGCGACGGCGTGGTCGGTGTTCTACATCGCCGTGGCGATCGCCTTCGGTGTCGTGTTCACGATGATCGCCGGCGGCGACTACGGCACCCAGTACTTCGCCGGGTACATCGTCGAGAAGAGCCTGTCGGTCGACAACCTGTTCGTCTTCGTGATCATCATGACGACGTTCGCGGTGCCGGAGAAGCACCAACACAAGGTGCTGACGTTCGGCATCATCATCGCGCTGATCCTGCGCGCCATCTTCATCGTGCTCGGGGCCGCGCTGCTGGAACTGTTCGCCTTCATGTTCCTGGTGTTCGGCATCCTGCTGATCTTCACCGCGATCCAGCTGTTCCGGCACCGCAACCAGGACCCCGACATCCAGGACAACGCCCTCGTCCGGCTCACCCGCAAGGCGATCCCGGTGACCGACGAATACCAGGAGGGCCGGCTGTTCACCCGGATCGACGGGCGCCGGTTCGCGACACCGCTGTTCATCGTGCTCATCGCGATCGGCAGCACGGACATCCTCTTCGCGCTGGACTCCATCCCGGCCGTCTTCGGCGTCACCGAGGAGCCGTACATCGTGTTCGTCGCGAACGCCTTCGCCCTGCTCGGGCTGCGCGCGCTGTTCTTCCTGGTGAAGGGTCTGTTGGACCGGCTCGTCTACCTCTCCACCGGCCTCGCGCTGATCCTGGCCTTCATCGGGGTGAAGCTGGTCCTGCACTGGGCGCATGGCATCTGGTCCGGGGTGCCGGAGGTCAGCACGAACCTGTCGCTGGTCGTCATCGTCGTCGTGCTGACCGTCACGACCGTGGCCAGCCTGATCAAGAGCCGCAACGATCCCACCGCCAAGGCCCATGCCGGATCACTGCGCAACCATCCGGCGGCCGACCGGCCGGGTGCGCGTGACGTCGACGGAGTGGCCGACGGGGGCGGCGGCTAGCGTCGGAACGATGAGCACCCTCGACGACTGGATCGTGCAGGCCTCCAGAGCCCTTGACCTCCCGCCGGACGCCATACCGGCCGACCTGCGCACCGAACTGCTGGACATGACCCGGGACGTCGCGCACGGCGTGGCCAGGATCGCCGGCCCGCTGACGTGCTACCTGGTCGGCGTCGCCGTCGGCCGCGGTCAGGCGCCGTCCAGCGCGCTGGCGTCGCTGACCGCACTGCTCCCGGAGGGCGAGGCGACACCATGAGCTGGCTGTCCTGGGTGATCTTCGGCGCGCTCGCCGGCTGGGTCGCCTCACTGGTGCTGCGGGATCGCAGGCGCGACTGCCTGACCAACATGGTGACCGGCATCCTCGGCGCCGTACTCGCCGGATTCATCTACCGGTGGGCCACCGGGGTGGCATGGAACTTCGGCTGGGACTGGGCCAGTTTCGGGGTGGCCTGCCTCGGGGCGCTCGGGTTGCTGCTGGTGATCAATCTGGTCAGCCGGTCCGGACGGAGCAGCCGCTCCGGCTGACGCGGCTGACCGGCCGGGGAAGTCCGTCAACGACCAGCCTGGTCCGGTAGCGCAGCTCCCGCACCCACCCGTTGACGGCAGCCGGCGGTGCCGCATCCGACGACAGGTCCACGGTCCGGAGCCACGCCAGGTACTCCCTGCCCGCCGCCGGGGCCCCGCCGAGGTCGTCGGGGATCGCCGCCTGCACGGCCCGCCACGATGCAAGGTTGGCCGCCATCGTCCGCCGGCCGGCCCGCTCCGCCTGCGTGGCCGCAAACCGGCCGGCCCGGCGCGGGGCCGATACGCGGTCAGCTGCTCCGAGGCCCCTCGATGGCGCGCCGGGCGCGCGCCCGGCGGACCGCTGCGTCCACCACGGATTGCGCGACGGCCCACACCTTGATGTGCTCCGCTTGACTGCGGGCGCGGAGCCGGTCGAAGGCCTCGTCAGCGGTGCACCCGGTGCGACTCATGATGATGCCCAACGCCTGGTCGATCACCGCCCGGCTGATCAGCGCGGCCTGCAGGTTGCCGGCGAGCCGGTTGGCCTCCGCCAGCAGTTGCGCGTTCTCGATGGCGATGGCGGCGGCGGTGCCGAACCGCTCGCCGACCAGCACGGCCTGCTCACCGAAGGCGTCCTTCTGCGTGCCGTACAGGTTCATCACGCCGAGCACACCGCTCGGGGTCCGCAGCGGAAGCGACAGCATGCTGTGCAGGCCGAGCCGCGCCGCACGAGGCCCGAGGCGTGGCCAACGAGCGTCCCGCCCGAGAGATCCGGAGACAACCGAGCTGAGCCCACCCACACCCGTCACCGCGGGGCCCTCGCCGATGGAGTGCTGGATACGTTCGATCTCGCCGATCGCATCAGGCCCAGCGACCATGGTGCGCGGTTGCCCGGCCTCGTCGACCGTCACGCCGGCCCCTTCGGCGCTGCCGACCGCGAGCACCAACAGCTCGGCGATGGCGGACTGCGTTTCCGTCAGGTTCAGCCGCCCCGTTGACAGTCCGGCAAGGCCTGCCAGGCCGTCGGCAAGCGCCAGGTCGCCTTCGTCGTCGTCCACCGGGACGCCCTCTCGTCAACAACAGCGGGGACGGATCCACCCGCCGGATCGTTCTCCGGCGCCGATCACAGGCTGCCTGAAGCGTGCTCAGGACGAACGCGGATCACGACCCGCTGGTCGCGGATCATCGCCTGACGGTACTCGGTCCAGTCCGGATGCTCCCCCGCGATCGCCCGGTAGACCGTCTCGAGCAGGTCAAGGGCGTCAGGCTGATCGATGATCTCGGCCCGGCCGTCGATCTGCACCCAGGAGCCGTAGAACTCCTCGGTGAAGACCAGCACGGACACCTGCGGGTCCCGACGGATGTTGCGGACCTTCGCCAGCGGAGCCCGACTGGAGATGCACACGGCGCCGTCGACCACTCCGGCGTTCACCGGAGACATCTGGACAAGCCCGTTCTTTCGGCGGGTTGCCAGCACGGACCTGGAATGAGTTCTGATGAAGATGAGCGCATTGTCCAGTTCCATCGGCATAGTGTGCGCCAGGACCGGCGCCGACGTCGTCCTTGCAGAAGGCAGGTCACATGGGCTTCGGAACGCTGGCCATCATCGCCGCGGCAGGCTTGATCGGCCCTTTGCTGTCCATCCGCTCCGGCTGGAACATCCCGATCGTGCTCGGGGAACTCGTCGCGGGCATGGTCCTCGGCATCACCGGCTTCGGCTGGATCGACGCGTCCGACGAGACGTTGAGCTTCCTCGCGCAGATCGGTTTCGCGCTGGTGATGTTCGTCGCAGGTTCGCACGTGCCGATTCGCGACCCCATCCTGCTGCGCGGCATCAAGATCGGCACCCTCCGGGCATTGGCCGTCGCCGTCTTCGCGGCCGGCCTGGGCATCGCCATCGCCGCGCTGTTCGGGACCGGCAACGCGCCGCTCTACGCCGTGCTGATGGCCTCGTCCTCGGCAGCGCTCATCCTGCCGATCGTCGGCTCGCTCCAGCTCGGTGGGCCACCGATCCTCGAGTTGCTGCCGCAGATCGCGATCGCGGACGCCGCCTGCATCGTGGCGCTGCCGCTGGTCAGCAATCCCACCCGCGCGCTGCAGGCGTCGCTCGGTGCGTGCGCCGTGATCGGCGCGGCCGGGCTGCTGTACGTGGCCCTCGGGAAATGGAAGGCCACGGCGTCCCGCAAGAAGGTCCACCGGCTGTCGGAGCGGCGCAAATTCACCATCGAGCTCCGCGTCAGCCTGGCCATCCTGTTCGGGTTGTGTGCCATCGCCACGGCAACCCACGTGTCGATCATGCTGGCCGGATTTGCGTTCGGCCTCGTCGTCGCCGCCATCGGGCAACCCAGGCGACTCACCAAGCAGCTGTTCGCCCTGACCGAAGGCTTCCTCGGGCCGCTGTTCTTCGTCTGGCTCGGCGCGTCACTCAACGTCCGCGACCTGGCCGAGAATCCGAAGCTGATCCTGCTGGGCGTGGCGCTGGGCATCGGCGCGCTGCTCGCGCACATCACGATGCGGGTGACGGGGCAGCCGCTGCACATCGGCGCGATGGCCTGTGCCCAGTTGGGCGTCCCGGTCGCGGCGGCAACACTGGCGACGGAGGCGAACCTCCTCGCACCGGGGGAGGCCCCTGCACTGATCCTCGGCGCCCTGGTCACGATCGCGATCACCACCATCGCCGCCGGCTTCGCCGCCAGGAATCCCGCGTCGGCGTTGCCACCACAGACCGCGGGTGCGGAAGGCGATCCGGCCGTCGGCTCCAGTTAGCCGCCGACTGACCTAAGCTCTGGCTTATATAAGCGAGGGTTGGTATGATTCTCCGGTGCACGCGTTCGACGTCCTGGGCGATCCCGTCCGGCGCAGACTCCTGGAACTGCTCGCGGACGGCGAGCAATCCTCGGGCGCCCTCACCGAGGTGATCCAGCAGGAGTTCGGCATCTCGCAACCCGCCGTCTCCCAGCACCTGCGGGTGCTGCGGGAGAGCGGGTTCGCCACCGTGCGCGCGGACGGAGCTCGCCGGCTCTACGCCGTCGACTCCGCACCCCTGCAGGAGGTCGACGTCTGGTTGGAACGCTTCCGAGGCTTCTGGAGCCAGCACCTGGACGCCCTTGCCACCGAATTGGCGCGGGGTCGTCGGGAACGCCGGATGGCGGCCGACGACGCGACCGCCGGCCCACCCACCCCTGACCGGAAGGACGAACGATGAAGGACCTCGCCGACCACCTCGCGGCCATCCACCGCAGCGTGGAACACCGCACCACTGGGGACGACCAGACCGCGGCGGACACCTACTGCGTGACGCTGCGGCAGCGGTACGACGCCGACCCGGAGGACGTCTGGAGCGCGTTGACGGACCCGGACCGGCTGCGTCGGTGGTTCATGCCACTGACCGGCGACCTCCGGGTCGGTGGCTCGTTCCAGCTCGAGGGCAATGCCGGCGGAGACATCCTGACGTGCGAGCCACCCGCGCTGCTGAGGGTGACGTTCGGCGCTCCGAACAGCATCGTGAGCGTGTTCTTGGTGGCCGAGGGCGATCAGACCGAACTTCTCCTCGAACACTCCGTGCCGGCCGAGATGGCCGGCAGCGGCGCCGGCGCCTTCTACGTCGGGCCCGGATGGGACGGTGCCCTGATGGCGCTCGCGCGGTTCACGGACGGCGAGGCCATCGACGACCCGGTTGCCGCGGCGAGTTCGCCGGAGGCCGAGGAGTTCTCCCTGGGCTCCATCGTGGCCTGGGTATCCGCTGTGACGGAGTCCGGCACCGCCACCGCCGAGCAGATCGAGGACGGCAGGCAGATGGCACTGGCCCAGTTCGCGCCCAGCCACCTGGAGCAACAGCACACCGGCAGCTGACCGCGGCGCCGGGTCGGCGGAGGGCCGGTGTTTCCGTGTTGCCGAACGGACCGCTCGGGGTCGACGATCGTCGGGTGTCCCCCACCTCCCCCTCCCCGCTGCCCACGTCGAACGTCACCGCTGACCACCGAGCGCTGATCGAGCGCCTCCCGCTGGAGGCGAAGGTGCGGTTGCTGACCGGCGGTGACGTGTTCACCCTTGCTCCCGAGCCGGCGATCGGCCTGCGGACGGTGGCGCTGTCGGACGGGCCGACCGGGGTCCGGGGACTGAAGTTCAGTGGCGGCCGCACCGTCGCACTGTTCCCCAACGCGACCCTGCTGGCGTCCGCGTGGAGCGAGGACGTCGCCCACCGGGTCGGTGGCCTGCTGGCCGAGGAAGCGATCGCGCAGGGCATCCATGTGGTGCTGGGCCCGACCATCAACCTGCACCGATCGCTGCTCGGCGGCCGGCTGTTCGAGGCCTACTCCGAGGACCCGCTGCTGACCGGGAAGCTGGCCGCCGCCTATGTCCGCGGCCTGCAGAGCAGCGGTATCGGCGCCTGTCTCAAGCATCTGGTGGCCAACGAGTCGGAGACGGCGCGGAACACGATGAACAGCGTGGTCGACGAGACGACGCTGCGGGAGCTGTACCTGCTGCCGTTCGAGATCGCCGTCCAGGATGCGCAGCCCTGGTCGATCATGGCGGCCTACAACGACGTCAACGGTGTGGCCGCCACCGAGCAGGACCATGTCCAGAACGAGATCGTCAAGGGTGAATGGGGTTTCGACGGCGTCATCATGTCCGACTGGTTCGCGACCAAGACGGCCGCGCCCGCGGCGAACGGCGGCCTGGATCTGGTGATGCCCGGTCCGGGCGGCCCGTGGGGCGATGCGCTGGTCGACGCCGTCCGTGCCGGCGAGGTCGATGAGTCCGTCATCGACGACCATCTGGCCCGGATCCTGCTGTTGGCCGAACGGGTCGGGGCACTCGGCGCCGAGCCCGACCGGCGGAACGACCTGCCGACGCCCGGTGGTCCCGAGCGACGGGCGCAACTGACCGAGCTCGCCGCGGCGGGCATGACGGTGCTGACCAACCGGAACGGCGTCCTGCCGCTCGCCGCCGCCACCAATGTCGCGCTGATCGGCCGGCACGCCGTGGAGACGGTCTGCATGGGGGGCGGTTCTGCGCAGGTCAACCCGCCGCATCAGGTGAGCGTCGCCGAGGGACTCTCTGCGCTGCTCGGTGACGCCGTCACGGTGACCGACGGCGTCGAGGTACGGACCAGGTCCGTCCCCGCCCGGCCGGGCTTCGTCACCGATCCGGTCAGCGGTGAGGACGGCGCCCGGGCCTGGATCTACGGCGCGGACGGGTCGCTGCTCGAGGAGAAGCACCTACCCGGCGCGCTTGCCCTGGCCGGCTTCGACGACAACTACCCGCAGCCGGTGGGTCGCGTGGTGGTGCGCGGCAGGCTGGCGGGTTCGGGTGAGATCGAGCTGGGCGATATCGAACTGGGCGTCGTCGGCAAGGGAAAGTGGCTGGTAGAGAACGGCGATCAGCGAATCGAGTGGGACGTTGCCTCGACGTCAACCGGTTTCGGTGACGACATGCTCGCACCCCCGTCCCGGTCGGAGATCGTGACGCTCAATGACACCGGCGTCGTGCAGGTCGAGCTGACCGTCGCCGCTGACGAAACAGGCCCGATGGGCGGCGTCGCGACCGCCGGACTGATCGCGAGATCGGCCCCCCGGGATGCCGACGAGGTGATCGCGGAAGCCGTCGCGGCGGCCGCGGACGCCGACGTCGCGGTGGTCGTCGTGGGGTTGACCGAGGAGCAGGAGACGGAGGCGGTCGACAAGGCGACGCTGCGCCTGACCGGCCGGCAGGACGACCTGGTCAGGGCGGTGGCCGACGCGGCTGCCCGGACGGTCGTGGTCGTCAACTCGGCCACCCCGGTGATCATGCCCTGGCTCGACAAGGTCGACGCCGTGCTGTGGGCCGGACTACCCGGACAGGAGGGCGGTCATGCCATTGCCGCCGCACTGCTCGGCACGATCGAACCCGCGGGCCGGCTGGTCACCACCTTCCCGGCCGACGACGGCCTGGCCCCCGCCTGGTCGGTGACCCCGGTCGACGGCGATGTCGTCTACAGCGAGGGCACGTCCATCGGCTACCGCGGCCATTTCGGCGGGGCCGCGCCCAGGCCCGCGTTCTGGTTGGGGCACGGGCTCGGGTACTCGAACTGGGACTACCGGTCCGCCACGATCGCCGGCGGCAGCGCCCAGCAGGGATTCGAGGTGTCCGTCACGCTCACGAACATCGGCTCCAGGGACAGTCGGGAGGTCGTCCAGGTCTATTACCGGCCGGCCGAGCACGATCAGCCGGTGCGACTGGTGGGCTGGCGGGCCGTCGAGATCGCTGCCGCTGCAACCGCTGTCGTTCGGGTCGACACGGACCCGCGGATGTGGCGGCGCTGGGACGAGCAGGCAGGCGGGTGGCGTCAACTCGCCCCCGGCGGTGAGCTCCTGGTCGCCCGCGGGCTGGGCGACATCAAGGTGAGCATCGACCTGGCGTCGTTGCCGGTGGGGTGATCGGGCAATCGCCGACAGGTCGCGCGAGACGCACGCTTCCTGCCGCTGGAATCATCCGAGCTTCAGCGAACTGAGCATGCCCTGAACCTGCGTCCGGGTGGCGTCAGTCATCGATCCGGGCGAGCCGGTGGTGATCACTCCACGCCTGCCGTCCAGGTCCAGGATCCAGGTGGTGGTTTTCTCACCGGGCTGCTGCTTGCCGATCTGGCGGTTCGGCACCACCGTCCAGACGGCGAAGTCGCCCAGATAATAGGAGGAGAAATCCTTGATCGCCGGATCGGTTGTGGTGATCAGCTGCCGTCCGGTGAATCCATCGACGGTCAAAGGCTCTGGCGCACTTGTTTTCAGACCTTTTTCCGCTTGGAGGCCAGTCACGAGATCGTCGACGGTGGGCCCGATCCCCGCCTTTCCCTTGTCCCAGTTGCACCCGTCCTTGTAGGTGTCCTCCACGTCGAAGAAGGCGAAGTAACTGCTGTCCGGACCTTCCAGAGCAAAGTCCTCGAATCTCGACCAGCCTGCAGGCACCGTGATCTGTACCGGTGTGCCGACAAGATCAACCTGATAGGTCCCGGGAGTGACCTCCCCTGCTTCGTCGAACAGGCCGGGTAACCCCCCGGTCGACGACTGTGACGACGACACCGCAGACGTCGGCGCGGCTGGTTGACCGGCGACGGTCGCGGACGTGTCGGCGCCCTGGGCGCCGCTGGTGCATCCAGCCGCGAACAGGCAGATCCCGACCGCGGCACCTGATGTCTTGTTGTTCATGGATCCTTCTTCGGGTGTAGTGGGGCCGAGCAGGAGCGATGCGGTGACGGAAACCGCGGCCGTCGCCGCAGCGACCGCCACCCAGGCCGACCGTCCTGAACTGCGCCGGCTCCCGCTTTTGGACCAGGGCGGTGCCTCGAGCCGGGTCACCTGCGCGGGCGCCGACCCCTCGGAAGCGCCCGCACCGAGGTCGTTCTCGATCTGCCGGCCGTAGCCGCGGAGTTGCTTTTCGAGGTCGGTCATCGCTGCACCCCGAGGTCGCGGCGGAGACGCGTCATGCCGCGACGGTCGTGCACTTGGACGGTGCCCTTCGACATCGCCAGCAACTCCGCGACCTCGGCGAGTGTCCAGTCGAAGCAGTGCAGCAGCATCACCACTGCTCGTTGTCGTTCCGACAGATGACTGAGCGCCGCCGGTAGTCCGGGCTCCACCCAGGGCAGCTCGACCGACCGGACCGGCGGCAGTTGGACGGGCTGTCGGCGTCGGTTCCGCCGGAGTTTGTTACGACCGACGGCGAACACGTAGCCGACCGGGTTCTCCGCGGCCGACACCTGATCCCAATGCTCCCACGCAAAAGCCAGAGCCTCCGCTGTGGCGTCCTCAGCCACATCGAAACCGAACGCCGAACCCAGAGCCAGCCGCAACCGGGGTTCGGCAAACGCCACGAAGTCCGTGAAGTCGTCCTTCACTGCGGCCACCGGCGTCATCGTCCCTCGCTCTCACCCATAAGGGCCGGCGGGACGGATCCGTAAGACAGCAGCGTGAATCCCACTGCTCCTGAGAAGCTGCCCCTGAGAAGCTGCCGCCGAGAGTCAGGCGGCTGTACCGCCGGGCAGCACCACGACGCCGTCGTTGTCACACCAGGCGTGGTCGCCGGGCCGGAACGTCGCGCCGCCGATGGTGACCTCGACGTCCTGCTCCCCAGCGCCGGTCTTGCTGCTCTTGCGCGGGTTGCTGCCGAGCGCCTTGATGCCGATGTCCATTCCGGCCAGCACGTCGGCGTCCCGGATCGCTCCGTTGATCACCAGACCGGCCCAGCCGTTCTCGATCGCCAGCGCGGCGATCAGGTCACCGGTCAGCGCGGTGTGCACCGACCCGCCGCCGTCGACGACGAGGATTGCGCCGTTGCCCGGGGTGCCCAGGATCGCCTTGAGCAGGGCGTTGTCCTGGAAGCAGCGGACGGTCCGCACGTCACCACTGAACACCGCGCGTCCGCCGAACTGGCGGAACTGGGTGTCGCAGACCTGCAGCCGATCGCCGTAGCGGTCATAGAGGTCGGCGGTCGAGAAACTCTCCATGTCAGTCAACTCCGACCGTTGTTCCGCAGCGGGGGCAGGTTGTCGGCGGCTCGACCGGCACGAACAGGCCGCACTCCGGGCACACCCGCGGCGCCCAGCACACCGGATCGCCCCCGGTGTCGCCGAGGTCAGGGTTGACCGCGCTGGGTTCGACCGGGCGTTCGTCGTCCGGCCCCGGAATACTCACCTGCTCACGTCAGGCCCGGTCGTCGAACTCGTCGGCCGAGCCGGCCTGTGCACGGTGTCCCAGTGCCTGCAGCTCGTCCCAGACGGCCCGTGCCCGATCCACGCAGACGACCACCAGATCACCGGGGTTGGCCCACTCCACACCGACCCTGGTGGCCTCGATCTCGTCCAGCACCACCTCGATTTGCTTGAGCCGGCAGCCCTCCGACTGCATCTGTTTCGCGCCCTCGACGACCAGGCCCGCCGTCTCGCCCGGCTTGCGACCGCGGAGCCGGACGTCCTCCCGGACGATGATCCGGTCGAAGTGCTTCGCCGCCTCCCGGCCCAGATCGACGATGTCCTGATCGCGCCGGTCGCCCGCGGTGGCGATGACGCCGATGCGCTGCGGCCGTTCCCAGCTGGCGCCGTCCTCGAAGAACCGGTCGACGAAGTCGCCGAGCGCCACCATCGCTGGCGCGTTGTGGCAGTAGTCGACGATGACCGTGACGCCCTTGACCTCGGTCATGTTCATCCGGCCGGGGGCGGAGTAGTAAGACGGGGTGAAGGATCGCAGCCCGGCGCGGATGTCGTGCAGGTGCGCGCCCGCGCAGTACGCGGCACCGGCCGCGGCCATCGCGTTCTGCACGTTGAACATGGCCTTGCCGCCGAAGGTCGCCGGCAGCAGGTGGGTGTAGGCGAGCGGCATCCGGCGACGGCCGTGCACCAGCACGATGAGATCGCCGAGTTCGCCCGGCTCGAGGATGACGGCCTTGCCGCCGCGCCGGCAGTGGTCGGAGATCATCCGGTTGTCCGGCACCAGCGAGAACCAGACCACCTCACCCGACGACGCCCTGCGCATGCCCCTGACCAGCGGATCGTCCGCGTTCAGCACCGCGGCACCGTTTTTCGGGACGGCCTCGACGATGACCTGCTTGACCTGCGCGAGTTGCTCGATGGTGTCGATGCCGCGCAGGCCGAGGTGGTCGGGCGCGACGTTCAGCACGACGGCGACGTCGTTCCGCGAGTACCCCAACCCCTCCCGCAGGATCCCGCCGCGGGCCACCTCGAACACCGCGAAGTCGACCCGCGGGTTCTGCAGCACCATCCGCGCCGAGCGCGGGCCAGAGGCGTCGGACTTGATGACGAGCCGGTCGTCGATGACGATGCCGTCCGTGGAGGTCATGCCGACCTTGCGGCCCATGTTCTTGAAGATGTGCCCGATCATCCGGCTGCAGGTCGTCTTGCCGTTCGTCCCGGTGACGGCCACGATCGGGATCCGGGCACTGGTGCCCGGCGGGAACATCAGGTCCACCACCGGTTTCGCCACGTACTGCGGGTCGCCGATCGTCGGGTGCGAGTGCATCCGGAAGCCCGGTGCCGCATTGACCTCGCAGATCGCCCCGCCCGTCTCGCGGACGGGTTGGGTGATGTCCGGGCAGAGGAAGTCGATGCCGGCGATGTCCAGGCCGACCACCCGGGCGGCCTCCTCGGCGATGTCGACGTTGTCCGGGTGCGCGTCGAACGTGCGGTCGATCGAGATGCCGCCGGTCGACATGTTGCCGGTCAACGCCAGTTTGACCATCTCGCCGCGGGGCGGCACGTCCGTCATCTCGTAGCCCTGCTCGCGGACCAGCTCGACAGCGGACCCGGTGACGTCGATCCGGGTGAGGACCTTTTCGTGGCCGACGCCGCGCCGCGGGTCGGCGTTGGTCTGCTCGACGAGCTCGGCCACCGTCTTCGAGCCGTCACCGATGACGTGCGCCGGCACCCGTTCGGCGATCGCGATCATGTGACCGCCGACGACCAGCACCCGGTAGTCCTTGCCGCTGATGAACGACTCGACCAGCACGTAGCCCCGCCGGGACTGGTCGTAGGCCTCCTCGAAGGCCGCGCGGACCTCTTCCTCGCTGTTCAAATTGATCGCCACACCACGGCCGTGGTTGCCGTCCAGCGGCTTGAGCACCACGGGGTACCCGATTCGGCGGGCCATCCGGACCGCGTCGTCGGCCCTGCGCACCACCTCGGACGTCGGTACCGGCAGGCCGGCGGCGGCCAGCAACCGGTTCGTCAGCTCCTTGTCGGAGGCGATGTCGACGGCCAGCGACGACGTCAACGACGTCATCGTCGCCCTGATCCGGTGCTGGTTGACGCCGTGCCCCAACTGCACCAGCGAACCGGAGTTGAGCCGCTGCCACGGGATGTCCCGGGCGATCGCCTCGTCAAGGATGGCCTGGGTGGACGGCCCGAACGCGACCCGCTGGCAGGTGCGGAGGAAATCGTCGTGTTCGGTCTCGAAATCGAAGGACGCCAGGTCGTCGGTGGACAGGTCGTTGCCCGGCACCAGGAAGTTCACCAGCCGCACCGCGAGCCGGCCGGCCAGCGTCGCGACCGTCTCGTCCAGGTAGCCGAAGATGACGTTGTAGACGCCCTCCTCGCCGGTGGACCTGGTCTTCCCGCGGGTGATCTCGTGACCGGCCGTCCGTTCCAGTTCCAGCGCGACGTGCTCGACGACGTGCCCGGCCCAGGTGCCCTCGATGAGGCGCTCGACGAAGCCGCCGTCCCGCCCCCGCGAGCACTGGTGGTCGTGCAGTCCGGGCAGCAGCGCGAGCAGTGATTCGGTGAAGCCGGGCAGGGTGTCGGTGGGGAACTGCTCGAGCCGGCCGATGTCCACCACCATGTGGACGGCCGGTTCGTAGGAGTAGTAGTTCGGGCCGCGGTAGACCCGAGATTCGCGGATGGTGATGTCGGGCCGGCCCGGGTCGACGGCCGGTGCCGGCGGGCTGACCGCGGCAGGAGCGGTAGCGGCGGGTGCCCCATCGAGACCGGCAGAACCACTACCGGCCGCACTACCGGCTGAGCCGTTCCCCTGTCCGTCGGGTGCCGACCCGGTGGCCGTCGTCGCGGTCTCTGCCGACTCTGTCATCTACGCGCCTTCCCACCAGCCGGACAATGCTCGGCATTCTGCCCCTCGCCGGGAACCGCCGCGCTACCGGGGACACCCGCACCGAAGGACCGGCCACCACCGCCCCGACCAGCACACTCGAGGTGTGAAGTGGGCCTTTCGAGTGGAAGTCGCGGCCGGAACCCGTGATCGTTGTGCTATTGCTACGACCGCACCCACCGTAGGGCTGCACGAGGACGTCGAGTCCATCGTCGGCGCCCTGGTGTCGCGTGCCCGCGTGGTGACCGGGATGGACATCGCCTCCGCCGCCGTGCGGGATGCGGACGGCCAGTTTCCGATGCGGGTCTACCGCGGCGTTCGCTCGGAGGAGTTCCGTGCGCTGCGGATCCGGGAAGGGGCCGGACTCGGCGGTCTGGTGCTCCGCACCGGTGAACCCGCCCGGCTCGCCGACTACCACCACTCACAGATGATCACCTCCGACTACATGGCCGCGGTCGACATCGAAGGTCTGCACGGCATGGTGTGCGTCCCCGTCCTCGGTCCGGACGGGATCTCCGCCCTGCTGTACGCGGCACTGCGCAGCACCGGCACCCCCGGCGACATCGCGGTTGTCCGCCTGGAGGGCCTGGCGACCGAGGCCGGCACGGCGCTGCACCACATCGCCGCGCGGGCGAGTCAGCTTGAACTTTCGGCGCTCCAACTGCGCCAGACCATCGCCGGCCGGCTGCACGACTCCATCGCCCAGACCCTGTTCACGGTCGGGGTGCTGGCCCACCGCTACCGGCAGGACCGCGACCCCGTGCTGCTGACCAGCGGACTGGCGGAGATCGAGAACATCGCCGCGGCGGCGCGCACCGACCTGCGCGCCACACTGGCCGATCTCTCCCGGGTACCCGACGGCCGCGCCCTCGACCTGGCGCTGGTCGCCGAAGGCCGCACATTCACGGCCGCCACCTCGGTGCCGGTGTGGTGGAGTCACCGGGGCACGCCGCGGGCACTGGCACAGGAGGTGTCCGAATTGATCATCGACGGGCTGCGGGAGGGTCTGCGGAACGCGTTCAAGCACACCAGGTCCGACCGGGTGATGGCGACCCTGCGTTGGGGCGCCGCCGAAGTGGTACTGCTGCTGCAGATGCCGTGGGGCGAGCTGGCCGATCGCGGGGCTGCCGAGCAGTCCGGGCCGTCCACCGCCGTCGGCCCCGGTTCCCCCGGGTCGGGTCTCGGCATGCTGTCCGACCGGGCCGGAATGCTCGGTGGCCAGCTCGAGCTGACCATCGACCCGGACCCCGATGCCTTCGTGGTGCAGCGCCTGACGCTGCCCGTCCCGGGATACAAATCATGAGCCCCCCGATCAAGGTGCTGATCGTCGACGACCATCCACTGGCCCGCCGGGGTGTCGCCTCGCTGTTGACCGAGGCGTTCGGCGATCACGTCCTGCGGGAGGCCGGCACCACCGCGGAAGCGATCAGGATCGCCACCACCTTCCAGCCCCAGCTGGTGCTGCTGGATCTGCGCACCCCCGAAGCGCCCGGACCGGTCAGCGCCTGTGCCCGGCTCAAGGAGCGCAACCGCAATGGCCACATCGGGATCCTGACGGCCTACGCGGAGATCGACCTGCTCCGGCAGTGCCTGGCCGCCGGCGCCGACGGCGTGCTGCTCAAGGACGCCGAACCGGCGGATCTGGTGGTGAAGCTGCGTCAGCTGGCGGCGGGCAACCGGGTGATCGACAGCCGGGTCGCGCAGGCGCTGGCGGTCGATCTGGTCAACACGCTGCGGGGGCGCACCGAGCACATCGTGCTGTCACCGCGCGAACGGGAAGTCCTCGACCTGCTCGCCGAGGGCTGCTCGAATCGGCAGATCTCCGCGCGGCTGTTCATTGCGGAGACCACAGTGAAGGGTTATGTGGCCGCACTGCTGGACAAATTGGGTGTCGATTCCCGGCTCCAGGCCGTTGTTCGGGCGACCCAGCGCGGGCTTTTGTAACAAATTGTTATCGATGTCGCTCCGTACAGCCGGGAGCGACCGATCTATTGACGCATCAATCGTTGTCTGCGAATTTCATCGACGAGTCCACGAAACGCGAAACACCACCGGCGGCCGAGGCCTCCGGTGGTGTTTCGCGGGTGAATTGCAGGGGCGATTACTTCGCGAGCGACCTGTTCGGGATGATCGGCTTGCCGAAGGTGGCCGCGGCAACGCCGGCCAGGCACAGCAGGAAGGCCCACAGGGCGGTCACGATGCCGAAGTAGCCACCGGTCTTGGTGAGCGTCGCGCTGCCGGCCAGGGCGCCGAAGGCCAGCAGGAAGAACGTCACCGCAAGAATCGTGAACAGGCCGGAGAGCAGCACGGTGGTGCGCAGGGAAGCGATCACCATGATCACGGTGAACATGCCCCACGCGACCAGGTACCACCCTGCCGCCTTGGCGCGGTCCGCCTCAGGGATCTCCGCGGCGTAGATCGTGTACCAGGCCCAGAAGGACAGCCAGAACGCCCCGTAGGACGAGAAGGCGGTGGCTCCGAAAACATTTCCCTTACGGAACTCCCACATGCCGGCGAGGATCTGAACGGCGCCACCGTAGAACAGCGCGACCCCCATCACCACGGGTTCGGAGGTCTTCGGCAGGATTCCCGCGTTGACCAGGCTGAGCAGGAAGGTGGTCAGGGCGAAGCAGGCCAGGCCCAGCGGTGCCGGGTCGGCGATCGACTTGACCGACTCCGAGGCCATCTCCCGCGCCCGGGCAAGGCTGCCCTGTGTCGGGTCGCTGAAGTCGGGGGGGTTGGCGGCATGGGCCGCCGGCGTCTGCTGAGACGTTGTCATCTTCAATGCTCCTTCGTTGGGGCGTTGACGTGCGGGGTGGACCGGGATCAGGGGACGCTGGTTCGTCCGGATACTGGTGGCGCGCCGACGATGAGTGACCGCACAAAGGCATTCCCGCCGTAGCCGTACTCGGCAAGGTTGGCGGCCGCTCGTCCCGTCAGTAGGTGACGGACGCCATCTTGGCGGATTTTCTCGGATATGTCCTCGGCAGATTTCCGGGACATTTCGCGGCGTTCGATTGCCGGTGCTGGGCGCTGCCCGGGGAGAACCGGAGCGGAGAATGCGCCGTCGATGTGGTATTCGCCGGATGACGGCGGAGTGACGCGGTCGGCTGTCCGGTCCGGACACATCCGATCTGAGAGTTGGGAAAAGCGCAGCGGGGTGGGCGGGCTTTCCATGACGTCAGACTCCCGGATCCGCGGCTTCATCGTTGGCGCCGTAGGTCACATAGGAGAAGGCCGAAAGACCCCAATGTCGAGCGAAGAACACGACGTTCGTTCTTCCGGCCCCGCCAACAACGTCCTTTCGGACGGCCCCACACGGGGCACGGGCATCAGGCGGGAGTCCGTCAGGTGGACGCGGGCCGGCGCCGGAGCTCCGAGGTGGTCTCGTGCGCGCCTTCTGCGGCGATCCGGCGGCTCCGCGGGCGGGAGCCGGCAGGCACGTCCGCCGGCACGGCCACCGTCGGCTGGTCGGCGGTGTCCGGTAGGCCCGGTGCGGACACCAGGCGTCGCCCCACGAGGTCGAAGACGGCGCCGCGGGGCAGCGTGTGCAGCTTGACGCCGGACATCATCAGCGGCTGGGTGCCGGTGGCCGTGTAGGACGTCGTGATGACCTCCGCGCCGTCGACCACGGTGACGACGCCCCGCCCCTTGACCTCCATCAGGCCGCTCGGCCTGATCACCGCCGCGGTGTCCTCATCGACGCCGATGCCCAGTTGCGCGGGGTTGGACGCGATCAGGGCGAGCAACCTGCCGAAGCGGTTCCGCTGGGTGAAGTGCTGGTCGACGATCACGTCCGCCAGCAGGCCCAGCCCCTGCGACACCTGGGCGATCCGGAACTTCGGAGTGGCACCGCCGCTGCCGAACGAGACCATGTGCGCGGACAGGATGCTCGCGCCGGCCGAGGTGCCGGCCACCAGCGCGCCCCGCCGGTGTGCCGCGACGATGGCCGCGCCGAGCGGGGTGCCGACGATCAGGGTGGCGAGCTTGACCTGGTTGCCGCCGGTCATGAAGACGGCCGTCGCCCGGTCCACGGCGGCGACCAGGTCGGGTGCGGCGGACTGACCACGGCTTTCCGGGCGGATGCCGACCACGTCCGTCACCCCGAGGGTGGAGAACAGCTGCAGGTAGGCGTGGGTGATCTCGTCACCCAGCGAGGACGCCGTGGACAGCACGACGATCCGGGCCCCGGAGCCGCCGGCCAACCGGACGACCTCGCGCAGCACCGTCATCCGGCCGATCTTGTCCTCGGCCCCGCCGATGGGCATGACGACGCCGCTGGTCGACAGCGAACCGCCGACCTCCGGGGTGTGCGTCGCGCCGTTCGCGGCCATCGTCATGACGGTCAAGGTAGTCGAGCAGGCAGCCGAACCTCGCACCGCAGCAACCGCCCGGGCGGGGCGGTTACCCTCGACACGACGCTCGACGGCAGCTCGACAGCAGCTCGATGGCAGCTTGGGGGACGCACCGGATGACGATCGCCCGCCCACCCGCAGGCGTCGCCCGCGACCAGCTCGAGGCCCTCGCCGGCGTCGTCGAGGATCTGGCCGGCCAGTTCGATCTCCGTCCGCTGCTCGACCGGATCCTGCGGCACGCCGCGGAACTGCTGGGCTGTGACAGCGGGTCGATCTGCACCGTCGACCAGCAGGCGGGCAGCTACCGCAAAGAGGTCGACCTCGGCGTCTCCTGCCGCTCCGGGAACGAGTTCCCGTTGACCGAGGGGGTCACCGGGGAGATCCTGCGGGCCGGCGGACCGGTGACCTTCGCCGAGTATTCGGAGGTGCGCGGCGGGCACATCGACCCGCTGGACCGGCGGGATCTGCACGGCACCATCGGGGTGCCGATCCGCTGGGCCGGGTCGGTGATCGGGACGTGCATCGTGTTCAGCAGGGACCCCGCCCGGCGCTTCGGGCCCGACGACGTCACCCTGCTCGAACTGTTCGCGGGCCACGCCGGGCTGGCAATCGTCAACGCGCGGATGCACGCGCGGGCGGCCGAGCTGGCACGGGCGGAGGCGACCGGACTGGAGCGCGAGCGGGTCGTGCGGGACGTCCACGACTCGGTCGCCCGGGCGTTGGCGTCCGTGGTGCTGCACCTGGACAGCGCGGGTGACCTGGTTGCTCCGACGGTGGCTGGGGGCGGGTCCGCCGCCGGCGTGGGCGAGGCGTCCGCAGCGGGCGGCGGGCGCCCTGAGCTGACCGCCGTCACCGACACGAGTCACCTGAACCTTGCTCGGCAGGCGGCCCGGATGGCGCTGCAGCACACCGCCCAACCGCTGTCCGGCGGACCGACCACCCGTCCCGCCGCCCGCATCGCGGTCGAGGACGCCATCCAGGCAGAGGTCGACCGGGCGCGCGGCACCGGACTGGACATCAGGCTGGTCGTCGCGGGTCCGAGGCGGCCCCTCCCGGGTCAGCTCGGGAGCGAACTCGTGGCCCTCGGCAGGCAGGCGATCGCGAACATCGTCGCCCACGCCGATGCCCGCACCGCGCGGGTCGGGCTGGTCTACGGCGCAGCGGAGGCGGTGCTGTTCGTCCAGGACGACGGGGTCGGCTTCGACCTCGCCGAGGTGCCCAGGCCGGACGGCAGCCGGGTGGGCCCGCGCGGTCCCGGGCTGCCCGAGTTGGCCGAGATCTCCGAGCGGGCGATGGCTCTCGGTGGCACGGTGCAGATCGACGCGACGCCGGGCTGGGGAACCACCATCCGGGCGGCCTTTCCCTTCCTACCGGTGGATGACGCCCCGCCGGAACCCGCCCGGCGGCCGACCGTTCTCGTCGTCGAGCACCGGCCGTTGGTCCGCGCGGGTCTCATCTCGCTGTTGCAGGAGCACGGCGACCTCGTGCAGGTCGTCGGCGAGGTAACCGACGCCGGCGCGGCGGTCGAGGCCGTCCGGCTGCTCACTCCGGACGTGGTGCTGATCGACATCGCACTGCCGTCAGACGGGGCATCACTGACGGCATCACTGACGGCATCTCTGACAGCAGCGGCGGCCACCGCGGTCATCGTCATCGGTGAGCAGACCGCCGGCGACCCTCGGGTGCGAGAGATGCTCAGGGCAGGTGCCCGCGGCGTGGTGATGATCGACGCCGACGCCGCGACCCTGTGCAGGGCGGTGACAGCGGCCGCGCGGGGCGACGCGCTGTTCACCGACGAAGTGCTGCACGGTCTCTACGACCGCCCCGCGCCGGACGCGGACGATCAGCCCATCCTCACTCCGCGGGAGCGGGAGGTCCGCGCCCTCGTCGCACAGGGGTTGCCGGACAAGCGGATCGCCGAACTGCTGCACATCTCGGTGAAGACCGTGGAAAAGCATGTCGGTGCAGCGTTGCGGAAGTCCGGCGCCCGGAACCGGACCGAATTGGCGGCGATGACCGGACGGGAAACGGCCTGACGCTCACCGCGACCTCAGTACCAGAGACAGCGCAGACACCCCTACAGCGGGAGGACAGAACAGTGGCCCGAACCATTGCCACCACCACCAGAGTCGACATCGACGAGTTGCTGGATTTCGTCAGGCCCCGACACAACATGGTCCTGCTCACCACCCGGACCGACGGCTCCGTCCAGTCGTCCCCGGTGTCCGGCGGCGTCGACCCGGACGGCCGGATCGTCATCGCCAGTTACCCGGAACGGGCGAAGTCGAAGAACGCACGGCGCACCGGCACCGCATCGGTGTTGGTGCTCTCGGACAACTTCGGTGACGCGTGGGTGCAGGTCGACGGCGACGCCGAGGTGATCGACGTGCCGGAGGCGGTCGAACCGCTGGTGGACTACTTCAGGAGCATCGCCGGAGAGCACTCGGATTGGGACGAGTACCGGCAGGCGATGATCGACCAGGGCAAGTGCCTGATCCGGGTGACGCCACGGCACTGGTCGCCCATCGCCACCGGCGGCTTCCCGGCCCGCCTCGCGTGAGCACCGGCACCCTGCGTAAAGCCCGTAGGTAGGGAAATCCCTACCACCGGTCACGGGGGATTTTCCCGATTCGCACCGGTTGCCACCGGCCTACGGTCGGGAAGGCCGGTGCACGAATGCGCGCCGGCCGGCCCGCCCTGACTACGCGAGGTGACGATCTGTCGCCACGACTCGTCCGGGGGGCGTATCGCACAAGGAGGTGCGCGTGCCCGTCGTATCGCTCAAGGAAATCGTCGACCCGGCGCTGGAACAGCGTTACGGGGTACCGGCGATCAACATCTTCAACGACATCAGCCTTGCCGGGGTGCTGGAAGCCGCCGTCGCGGAGCGTTCCCCGTTGATCGTCCAGACCTCGGTGAAGACCGTGCGGTCCGTCGGCAGCCGGGTGCTGTACGCGATGTGGACCTCGATGACGGCCGGCATCGAGGTCCCGGTCTCCCTGCACCTCGACCACTGCCCCGACCGCGCCGTGATCACCGAATGCCTCGAGGTCGGTTGGAACTCCGTGCTTTTCGATGCCTCCCAGCTCCCGGTGGCCGAGAACCAGCGGCAGACGGTCGAGGTCGTCGCCGAGGCACGCCGCTACGGCGCACACGTCGAGGGCGAGATCGAGTCGATCACCGGCGTCGAGGACGGCATCGGCTCCGATGCCGAGTCCGCCCGGCAAACCCTCGACGTGTCGGTCGGTTTCATCACCGAGACCGGTGTGGACGTCTTCGCCCCCGCGATCGGCAACGCCCACGGCGTGTACCGGTCGACACCGACGCTGGACGCGCAGCGGGTCACCGACGTCGTCGAGGCAACCGGGGTGCCGTGCGCGCTGCACGGCGGGAGCGGGCTGACCGACGATCAGTTCCGCGACCTGATCGCCCGCGGCTGCGCCAAGGTCAACATTTCCACGGCGCTGAAACGGCAGTTCATGCAGTCCAGCCTGGGCTTCCTGCGGGACGCCGAACAACGCGACAAGTGGGACCCGCCATCGCTCTTCGCGTCCGTCCAGGCGGACACCGTGCAGATGACGGCCGCTCTCATGCGCACCTTCGGCAGCGCCGGCAAGGCCGGGTGAGCCGCCGGTGCCGGCCCTGATCTTCGACTGCGACGGTGTACTCGCCGACACCGAACGCTACGGTCACCTACCCGCGTTCAACGAGACGTTCGCGGCCTTCGGAATCCCGGTGCGCTGGACCGACGCGGAATACGCCGGGAAGGTGCTCATCGGCGGCGGCAAGGAACGGATGGCCTCCATCCTGACGCCGGAGTTCGTCGCCGCCAACGGATTGCCCACCGATCCGGCGGAGCGCACCGCGATGCTCGCGGAGTGGCACAAGCACAAGACCGCTGCCTACACGTCAATGGTGGCGGCGGGTGCGATGCCCGCCAGGCCAGGTATCGCGCGCATCGTGGAAGAGGCCGCGACGGCGGGTTGGCAACTGGCCGTGGCGTCCACCTCGGCAGAGCCCGCGGTCCGCGCAGTGCTCGAGCACGCCGTCGGGGTGGACCGTGCCCGGGACTTCGCGGTGTTCGCCGGCGACATCGTGCCGGCCAAGAAACCCGACCCGGCCATCTACCGGTTGGCCGTCAAAGAGCTTGCGCTGCAACCGAACCAGGCGGTCGTCGTGGAGGACAGCAGCAACGGCCTGCGCGCCGCGCTGGGCACCGGACTGGCCTGCGTGGTGACCGTCTCGACCTACACGGTGGACGAGGACTTCACCGGTGCCGCACTCGTGGTGTCGAACCTGGGCGACCCCGACGGCGAGCAGAGCACCGTGCTGGCCGACCCGCTGGGCATCCGACCGGGCGGCACGGTGCGACTCGCCGACCTCGCGAAGGTGCTGGAGCGCCGGCGCCCTGACGGGCCGGCCCCCGGCGATCAGCAGTCGCACGAAGCCGACTCGGTGAAGGAGAACTGATGAGCGCCAGTAGTTTCGAACAGGTCGAGTACGTAGTGCGGACCATCGCGCAGACGGCCGTCGACAACGAGAAGGAATTCGGCGATCTCGATGCCGTCGTCGGTGACGGCGATTTCGGTTACTCCCTGGCGCGTGGCTTCGAAATCGTGCTGCAGGATTGGGACACGTACGACCGCAAGGACATCGGCACCTTCCTCAAGAAGATCGCGGTCGTCATCACGTCGCGGATCGGCGGCACCTCCGGTCCCATCTGGGGCACCGCCTTCCTGCGCGCAGGCGGTGTCGCGGCGGGCAAGAGCGAACTCACCGGCGCCGACGTGGTCGCCATGCTGCGGGCCGCCGCGGAGGGCATTCATCTGCGCGGCAAGGCGGTGCTCGGCGAGAAGACCCTGCTCGATGCACTGATCCCCGCCACCGACACCATCGAATCGGCGGTCGGTCGAGGCGAGGACCCGGCCGAGATCGCCCGCGCCGCAGCGGATACCACGGCCGAGGCGGCCGAGGCGACGAAGAAACTCGAGGCGAAGCGCGGCCGCGCCAGTTACACCGGCGAACGCAGCATCGGGTCCGTCGACGCCGGGGCGATGGCGCTGGCCATCATTGCCGAGCAGATCGCCACCGGGTGGCCGGCTGACTGAAGAACTCCCGACAATCGACGCCTTCGGTCGGCCATCCGCTGCCATGCGCCCGCAGCGGGCGGTCGAGCACAGCCGGACCACCGGTCCGACATCACCGTCTCTCACACCGTTGTGGAGGAATCGCCGTGAAGAAGTTCGTCAACGATCCCAAGCAGTTCGTCCCGGAAATGCTGCAGGGCATCGCCCTGGCCAATCCGGACACCCTGAAGTACGTCCCCGAGTACAACCTGATCATGCGGGCGGACGCACCGAACGAGAACAAGGTGTCCATCGTCCAGGGCTCCGGTTCCGGTCACGAACCGGCGCACGTGATGGTGGTCGGCAAGGGCATGCTGGACGCCGCCTGTCCCGGCGATGTGTTCGCCGCACCGCCGATGGACTATGTCCTGGAGACCACCAAGCTGGTCGCATCACCCAAGGGCGTCCTGCTGCTGGTCAACAACTACACCGGCGACCGGATGGCCTTCGAGATGGCCCAGGAGATGGCGGAGGCCGAGGACATCCTGGTCCGCACACTGTTCATCGACGACGACGTCTCGGTGCAGAACTCGACGTACACCGTCGGCCGGCGCGGCGTCGCGGGCAACTTCTTCGTGATGAAGGCGGTCGGCGCGGCCGCCGAGGAAGGCGCCGACCTCGACGAGGTCGTCCGGATCGGCGAGAAGGTCAACAGCGTCACCCGGACGATGGGCATGGCACTCACCGCGTGCACCCCGCCGGCCAAGGGATCGCCGCTGTTCGAATTGGGCGATGACGAGATCGAGATGGGCGTCGGCATCCACGGCGAGCCCGGCCGCCGGCGGGCGAAGATCAAGCCCGCCAACGACATCATCGACGAGATGCTGGAGGCGGTCGTCAGCGACCTGCCCTACGAGTCCGGCGACCGGGTGGCGTTGATGATCAACGGCCTCGGCGGGACACCGATCAGCGAGCTGTACCTGCTGTACGGGCGCGCCCACAAGCAGCTCGCCGAGCGCGGGATCACCGTCGGCCGGTCCTATGTCGGTGAGTACTGCACCTCGCTGGACATGGCAGGCGCGTCCATCACCCTGGTGAAACTCGACGACGAGATCGAGCGGTTGCTGGCAGCGCCGGCGGAGATCGCCATCCGCACGTTCTGAGAGCCGGAGCAGCGCGGCGGGTGGCCGCAGGGAAGACTGTCCCTGCGGCCACCCGCTGACGCGCTTTGCCCTCGCGCCGTTCTCGGCGATCAGCGGCGGTCGCGCCGCTCGTTGATCGCCTCGATGAGGCCGACCCCGTCGCACACCGTCACGGTCAGGCTGGGGTGCCGGATCCTTCCCCACGGATCGATGCCGGTGATCGGGGTCGCGAATTGCAGGCAGACACCCTGCCTGGCGTTGCTGGCGAATGTCAGTCCCCGGTCACTGAGCGACAAATGCGCCGGGCCAATGGTTTTCAGCACGGCATAGGGACCGGTCAACGTCGCGTCGGTGATGTTCGCGAGCGGCGTCGCCACCCGCCATGGACCGAATCGGGCGGTGAAATCACCGTCGGTCAGGGTGACCAGGGCGCTGCCGGAGCCGACCCCGAACAGCCGGCCGACCTGGCGGTACCGCGGATCGAAGGCGAACACGAACTCGCGCTGGGCAGACGTCACGCAGCGCCGCTTCCGGGCGATGATCCGGCGCGGGGGTGCAACACCGAAATCCTCTCGATCATCATGGCGCCGTCCTCTCCTCGTTCCGGCTTTCCCTCGTTCCGGCTTTCCTCGTTCCGGCCGGGTCCCCGGTGAGTTCCCGGCTGCCGGACGCTGAACCCTTTCGCACCGGAAAGGGTGAGTCCGGCCATGTCCCGGCGATTGGCCGATCACGGGTGGGGAACTCTTCGCTCCGAGCGTCGTCGCGTCAGCCGCCTGGGAGAAGAGATGGCCGATCGATCACCGTCCGGACCGCCACCGACTGCCGGGTCCGGTGCCGGGTCGGGTCACGCCGGGTCCGGTGACGCCGGGCCGCCCGCCGTCGGGCGTGGCCCGCTGATCAAGGCCTTCACCGCGAGCCTGACCGGGACCTCGCTGGAGTACTACGACTTCGCGGTGTACTCCTCCGCCGCGGCGCTGGTCTTCCCGCAGCTCTTCTTCCCCGCGGCGGACCCGCTGACCGGCACCCTGCTCTCGTTCTCGACATATGCGGTCGGCTACCTCGCCCGGCCGGTCGGTGGCTTCGTCTTCGGCCGGCTCGGTGATCGGCTCGGCCGCAAGCACGTTCTGGTCAGCACCCTGCTGCTGATCGGCGTCGCGACGTTCGTGATCGGCCTGCTGCCGACCTACGCGACCGTCGGGGTGGCCGCGCCGATCATGCTTGTGTTGCTCCGCTTCGCGCAGGGGGTCGGGGTCGGCGGCGAATGGGGCGGCGCTGTGCTGCTGTCCAGCGAGTACGGCGACCCCAACAAGCGGGGCTTCTGGTCCTCCGCCGCGCAGATCGGCCCGCCCGCCGGCAGCCTGCTGGCGAACGGCGTTCTCGCCGTGCTGACGGCGGCGCTCAGCGAAGAGGATTTCCTCTCCTGGGGATGGCGGGTGGCATTCCTGATCTCTGCCTTGCTGGTCGCATTCGGCCTGTGGATCCGGCTCAAGCTGGAGGACACCCCGGTCTTCCTGGCCATGAAGGCGGCCGGCGAACGACCGAAGGCCCCACTGCGGGAGGTCTTCCAGACCCAACGCCGGGCGCTGGTCGCCGCGGCGCTCGCACGGGTTGGGCCGGACGTGCTGTATTCGCTGTTCACGGCGTTCGTCATCACCTACGCGACCACACAGTTGGAGTTCAGCCGCAGCGAGGTCCTGACGGCGATCCTGTTGGGATCCGGATTGCAGCTGTTCCTGATCCCGCTGGCCGGTGCGCTCAGTGACCGGATCAACCGGCGGCTGCTGTACGCCGTCGCCGCGGTCGGCGCTGCCATCTGGGGTCCGGTCTTCTTCGCGATGATCGACGGTTCCTCGGAGGCCATGCTGATCATCGGCGTCGTGGTCGGGCTGGCCCTGCACGCGCTGATGTACGGGCCGCAGGCCGCCTACATCACCGAGCAATTCCCGGTCCGGCTGCGGTACGCGGGCAGTTCGGTCGCCTACACGCTCGCCGGTGTGATCGGCGGTGCGGTCGCGCCGATCGTGTTCACCGCCCTGTTGCAGCAGTGGGACAGCTGGGTTCCGCTGACGTTCTACCTGGCCGCCGCTGTCGTGGTCACCCTGGTCGGGCTCGGGTTGGGCCGCAACCCGCAGCCCGACGAGGAGACGGCCCTGGTGCGGAAACACTCGATGCACTGATCCCGGCCCGGGATCGACGATTCGGCCGCCGCCCCACCTGCGCGCCACCCCTCGCTCCCCGGCCGCTCGGCTACGGTTGTCCGCAAACAAGGGCGGCGGGTCGGTGCGGTGCATCAGGGCCGGCGGATCATGCTGCCGCCGTGGATGGTGCGAAGTGACGTCGCAGAAAGCAGGCGAGCAGCGAGCGATGGTGGATGACCAACGCCGATCCCATCTGATCGGGCTGATCCGCTCGACGATCCCGGCGATCCACCCCGGCGGCCGGCCGATCGTCCTCGGCGCAGCGGCGGGCACCGTCGGCGCACGGCTGCTGCTGCGCGCGGTCGGGCTGAAACGTCTCGGCCGGGTCGTCGGAACAACGGGCCTGCTCGCCACCACCGCGAGCGCAGCGTTCTTCCGTGCCCCCATCCGGGTCCGGCCGCTCGACACCGGACTGATCGTCGCGCCGGCTGACGGGCTGGTGTCGCTCATCGAGGAGGCGGCCCCACCGGCCGAAATCGGCGTCTCCCCCGCCCCGCGGACCCGGGTGTCGATCTTCCTGTCCGTCTTCGACGTGCACGTCCAACGGATACCGGTGGACGGCGTCGTCACCGGCATCGCCTACAAGCCGGGCAAGTTCCTCTCCGCCGACCTCGACAAGGCCTCCGAGGTCAACGAGCGGAACTCTCTAGTGATCCGGACGCCCGCCGACGACGAGGTGGTGGTGACCCAGATCGCCGGGCTGATCGCCCGGCGCATCGTCTCGGAGGCCGTCCTCGGTTCGTCGGTCGAGACCGGTGACACCTACGGGCTGATCCGGTTCGGTTCCAGGGTGGACACCTACCTGCCCGCGGGCGCCGAGGTGGTCATCCGGAAGGGTCAGCGCACGATCGGCGGCGAGACCGTCCTCGCACGTTTCGGCCCAGATCGTGTTGGCCCCGGCGCCGCTCCGGCCGGCAGCGACTCTGCATCGATCACAACTGCCTGATGGGCGGCGTCCCCGGGGTTCGGTTCCTGCCCAACGCCATCACGGTTCTGGCGTTGTGCGCGGGTCTGACGTCGGTGGCGTTCGCGATGAACCAGCAGTGGCTGATGGCGGTCGGCGCCATCGCCGCGGCCGCGATCCTGGACTCGCTCGACGGGCCCGCCGCCCGGATGCTGCGCTCGACCAGCAGGATCGGCGCCGAGCTCGACTCGCTGTCGGACTGCATCTCCTTCGGTGTCGCACCCGCCCTGGTGATGTACGTCTGGATCCTGCGAGACCAGGGCCGCGGCTACGGCTGGGTGGTCTGCCTGCTGTTCGCCGTCTGTGCCGCCCTCCGGCTGGCGAGGTTCAACTCGCTGCTGGAGGACACCGATCCAAAGCCCTGGGCCAAGGGCTTCTTCACCGGGGTGCCGACACCGGCCGCCGGTTTGATGGTGACCGCACCGCTGCTGCTGACGGTCCGGCTCGGCTACGACGGCTTCTGGGCCAGGCCCGGCGTCGTCGCGATCTGGATCGTGTTCATCGGACTGCTGATGGTGTCCCGGGTCCCGACGATCGCCCTGAAGAGCGTGCGGCTCCCCCCGCAGCTGATCGTGCCGATGCTGATTCTGCTGGTGCTCGGCGTCGCGGCGCTGTTCTACGAACCGGAGATCGTCACCGTCATCGGGATGGTCGTCTACCTGTTGCACATCCCCTATGCGGGCTGGAAATACCAGCACCTCAAGAACCATCCCGAGCTGTGGCGCGGCCGCGAACGCAGCCACCGACGTCGATCGAGTCGGCGGGTACGGCTGCGCATCCCCCGGCGGCAGCGGGTGGCCGGCCGGATGCCCGACGGCTCCCCGATGCCTCGCCAACGCAGGCTGGGCATCGACCGTCAGGGACGCGGGGGCGACCCGGGCCGGCGGAATGTCGGGCGCCGCCGGCAGCCGTAGACGGGCCGTTGCCTAGTGTTTCGTGGAGCTACTGATTCGTGGTGCTACTGGTTCGTCGTCACACCTGCTCTGTCGCACTGTTGTCTCGGTCGTGCTGCCGACACCTGCCCCGAACGTCCTTTCCTGAACTCCGAGGAGATCCGATGGCGAACCCGCCGCTGCCCGATACCGCGCTCGAGTTCCTCCGCGCGCCGAACCCGGCGGTGATTGCCTCGTCCCGTCCGGACGGCCAACCGGTGTCGGTCGCCACCTGGTACCTGCTCGAGGACGACGGCCGGATCCTGGTGAACATGGACGCCGGCCGGCGCCGGCTGAGCTACCTCCGCGAGGATCCGCGGGTCAGCCTCACCGCGCTGGCCGAGAACGATTGGTACAAGCATGTCAGCGTGCAGGGCGTCCTCGAACTGGCTCCCGACCCCGGCCTCGCGGGCATCGACCGGTTGTCCCGGCACTACACCGGCAACGCGTACCCGGTGCGCGACCGTGACCGGGTCAACGGCTGGATCACCGTGCAGTCCTGGCACGGCTGGCACGTCGCGGGATCCTGACGGGGGGCTCGATGAGCTGGTGGAACACCGACCTGACCCGGCGGTGGGGTGTGCGGTTGCCCATCGTGCAGGCCCCGATGGCCGGCGGCTGGACGACGCCCGCGCTGGTCGCCGCCGTCTCGGAGGCCGGCGCCCTGGGCTCCATCGCCGGAGCGATGCTGAGCCCCGACGCGCTCCGCGAGCAGATCCGCGCGGTCCGCTCGTTCACCGCACAACCCTTCGCGGTGAACCTCTTCGCACCACAGCCCGCGCCGTCGGATCGGGGCGTGACGGAGTGGGCGGCTGTGACGGGTGTGTCGCCGCCGTCGCTGCCGGTTCCGCGGGTGGAGTTCGCCGACCAACTGGCCGTGGTGGTGGACGAGCGGGTCCCCGTGCTCAGCTTCACCTTCGGCATCCCGCCGTTGGACGGCGTCGACTGCTGCACGGTCGGCACCGCAACGACGGTCGCCGAATCGGTCGCGATCGCCGAGGCCGGGGTGGACGCGGTGGTGGCGCAGGGCTTCGAAGCCGGTGGTCACCGCGGCACCTTCTTGACGTCCGCCACCTCTGGGAACGCGCCCGAGGCGATCGGCACCATGGCGCTGGTCCCGCAGGTCGTCGACGCCGTGACGATCCCGGTGCTCGCGTCCGGCGGCATCATGGACGGCCGGGGAATCGCCGCGGCACGTGCACTGGGCGCCGCCGCCGTCCAGCTCGGGACGGCGTTCCTGCGGACGTCCGAAGCGGCGACCGGTGCTGGTTACCGGTCCGCGCTCGACCGTCCGACGACCGTCACCAGGGTGCTGACCGGCCGGTACGCGCGGGCGGTCCGGACACCGCTGGTCGATCGATTGACGGAGTCCGGTGCGCCTCCGCCGGACTACCCACTCCCCCGGTCATTCCTCCCCGAGCCGCCGATGCTGGCCGGGCAGGGCGGCCCGATGGCCCGGGTGATGCCGGCCGGGGAGCTGATCCGCGTCCTGGAAGCCGAAACGACCGCTGCGGTCCGCGCGCTCTCGGCCGAGTAAGACCGGCGAGTGCCCCCGGCGAGTGTCACCGCCGAAGGACACAGTCGAGTGCCACACCAGCAGGGTCCCGGGGCCGGATGTCCCTGCAGTCGTGACACTGGACGCTCAGCTGCGATTCCCGATCACGCCCCGCGACTCAATCGGCCGCTCCCCCGCACACCACAAACGTTCCCGCGGAAACGCCCTTGCCGTCACGCACACCCCGCCGAGTGCCACACCAGCAGGGTCCCGGGCCGGATGTCCCCGGCAGTCGTGACACTGGACGGAGCCGCTGGGTCACCGGAGCCGCTGAAAGCCCCGGGCAGCGCAGGGATCAGATCTCGAAGCCGAGCCGACGGGCGGAGCGGGCCTTCTGCCTGCTGGTGCGGAGCCGGCGCAACCGGCGAACCAGCAACGGGTCCTCGGCGAGCGCGGCGGGATTGTCGATGACCTCGTTGAGCACCTGGTAGTACCGGGTCGGCGACAGGCTGAACATCTCCTTGATCGCCTGCTCCTTGGCCCCCGCGTACTGCCACCACTGGCGCTCGAACGCCAGGATGTCGCGGTCGCGGCGGGACAGCCCGGTGCCGATGGATTGACCGCCCGGTTGCTGGCTGCCGTCCGGGTGTCCGGACGTCGCGGCGTTCTCCATCAAGGTCCTCCCACGAGCATTGGCCGATCGGGAACGGCCGGTGCAACTCCGACCCCACGCCTGTTCAAGGGCATGCGAATCACACGACTGTCATTCCCAGCCTCATCCAACACGGCTGTGGCCGCGGGGTCCAGCGCATCGGCCGGTGTCGCGGTCCCGGGTAGTGGATGTGCGGGTCAGTGGATGTGCGGGCGCCGGTCGGCGTAGTGGGTCGCGGCCTCGAATCCCTTCGCCAGCGCCAGCAGGTCCCGCTCGGCCCGGTGCCGCCCGACGAACTGCACGCCCAGCGGCGTTCCCGAGTCGGTGAAGCCGGCCGGCATCGCGATGGCGGGATGGCCGGTCGCCGTCACGTGGCAGACGGTCTGCATCCAGCCCAGGTAGTCGGGCACCGCCCGGCCCGCCACGATCGGCGGGTACTGATACCGGGCGTCGAACGCGGGCAGCGGTGCGACCGGCAGGATCAGGGCGTCATAGGTTTCAAGGAACGCTCGCATCCGGTGGAACAGCGTGGTGCGCAGCACGGTTGCCCGACCGATTGCCGGTCCGGCCAGATCGCGGCCGAGCAACATGTTCGCGTACAGGCTGGGCCGCACGGTCGACGAGTTCTGTTCGAGGAACTCGCCGAGGGTCGCCTCGAACTGCCAGGCACGCAGGGTGCGAAAGCACTCGTCGGCGCCGGTGAAGTCGGGACTGGCCTCCTCGACGAACGCCCCGTGGGTCTCACAGGTCGCGGCCGCCGACCGCACCGACTCCGCCACCTCGTCCTCGACGTCAACGGCACCGCCGAGGTCGGGCGAGAAGGCGATGCGCAGCCCGGCGACCGAACCCTCGCCGACGTCGGCGAAGGACCGGCCCGGCTCTTCCAGCGAGATCGGCGACCGACGGTCGGGACCGGCCATCACGGACAGCAGCAGGGCCAAGTCGTCGACCGTGCGGGCCATCGGCCCCTGCACGGACAGGCCGGCGTATCCGTCCGTCGCGGGATAGACCGGCACCCGGCCGGCCGAGGGCCGCAGCCCGATGACGTTGCAGTACCCGGCTGGCAGCCGCAGGGAGCCGCCCATGTCGTTGCCGTCGGCGAGCACGTGCATCCCGGCGGCGAGGGCGGCTGCCGCGCCGCCGGAGGACCCGCCCGCCGTCATCGAAAGGTCGTACGGATTGCGGGTGATGCCGAAGACCTCGTTGAACGTGTGCCCACCGGCGGCGAACTCCGGAATGTTGGTCTTGCCGATGGTGATGACGCCGGCGGCCTTCATCCGCTCGATCACCAGGTCGTCGTCATCGGGCACGAAGTCTGCCCGGGACGGGGACCCGAACGTCGTCCTGATCCCGGCCGTCATGTGATTGTCCTTGTGCGCCACCGGAAGTCCGTGCAGCGGCCCGGCGAATTCACCGCGGGCCGCCAGGTCGTCCTGCTCGGCCGCCTGTGCGAGTGCGCGCTCGGCAGTCAGCGTGACGATGGCGTTGACCCGCGGGTTGAACATCTCGACCCGCTCCAGGTGCGCGCCCACCACCTCGCGCGCGCTGACCTGCCGGGATCGCAGCAACGACGACAGTTCGGTGGCGGAGCGGTAGAACAGTTCGTCGCGCACCGCGCCGCCTTCGTTGGTCGTGGGGATGGCGAAGACGGTAGTCGGTGCCGGCGGCAGTCGTCACGGTCGTGGGCGGCGAGGGCGGTCGGAATAGCGTCAGACGCTGGCGATCTGGATGAGGTTGCCGCAGGTGTCGTCCAGCACGGCGGTGGTCACCGGCCCCATCTGCAGCGGCTCCTGGGTGAACGTCACCCCGAGGGCACGAAGCCGTTCCGTCTCGGCAAACACATCGGTCACCGCGAACGAGGTGAAGGGGATGCCGTCGGCCACCAGCGCCTGCTTGAACGGCTTGGCCGCCGGATGCTCGTCGGGCTCCAGCACCAGTTCGACTCCGTTGGGGTCATCGGGCGAAACCACCGTCAGCCAACGGTGTTCGCCGAGCGGTATTTCGGTCTTCTTCTCGAAGCCGAGCACCTCGGTATAGAAGCGGAGCGCCTTGTCCTGGTCGTCGACCAGCACGCTGGCCAGGTTGATCCTCATCGGTGGTCCTCTCGGGGTCGGGTCGGTCGGTGGGTCAGCCACCGCTGCACGATGTCGTTGAGCGGCGCGGTGTCCAGGTGGTGGAACTTGTAGCGGCCCTGCCGCCGGGTGGTGATCAGGCCGGCGTCCTCCAAAACGTCGAGATGCTGGGAGACGGCCTGACGCGTCGACCCGTAACCGTGACCGATCAACCGGGTGCACAGCTCGAACAGCGTCTGACCGTCCCGGTCAGTCAACTCGTCGAGGATGGCGCGTCTGGTCGGGTCGGCGAGGGCTTTGTAGATGTCGCCCACGCCGCCAGCATAGGCAAGTGGATGCTTGCATGACAAGGGTGGACTGCATGCGTATGGATTGTCCTGAAGTTTCACTACGGTGGGGCGGACGTCACCGGATCGCGTTCTTGATTCGGACAAGGGAAATGAATCGCTCGAGCCTTCGTTCGCCGTGTGTTGTCCTTCGGAGCGTGGGATGTCCACAAAGGCCCATTGACGACGTGGTCTGTGACTCATGGTCACCGCGGAGCGAAGGAGCCATTACCCAGAGTAAGTACCACCCGTAGGATTACGACCATCGACTCCCCATGGGTGCCTCCGGAGGGGCGTCCGGTCATCCGGGGTGGTGCACCGGGGGGACTGCAATGCAGACGTGTCAGAAACCGCCCACACCGGCGGCGGGGGCGGAATCGCTGGCAGATCTCCTGAGGCTGGTGGCCGCCCGTCACCAGGGCGCTTTCGCGGAGTTGTACGACCGGACGGCGGCACACACACTCGCCGTGGCAACGGTCGTCCTGCGCGACATCGATCACGCGGAGGAGGTCACCCAGGAGGTGTATCTGGAGATCTGGCACAAGGCAGCGTCATTCGACAAATCGTTGGGGACCGCGGCCTCCTGGATCAATCGCATCGCGCGACGCCGGGCGATCGATCGCGTGCGAACCACCATTGCGGCCCAGGCTCGGGATACAGCATTCACCCACCGGTCGGCCCAGGCCGAGGTGGACCTGGTGGTGATCGAGGTGCTCCGGCGGGCCGACGCAACAGTGCTCCACATGGCGTTGGCCGGCCTGAGTCAGCTGCAGAGAGAAGCGCTGACCCTCACCTACCTGCACGGCCGGACCAACCGGGAGGTCAGCGTCCTGTTGGGGGTGCCGCTGCCCACCGTGAAGAGCCGGGTCAGGGACGGCTTACGCGCCTTGCAGTGCAGCGTCGCCTGATCGGCAGCACCTGATCGGGAGCGCCTGATCGGGGCAGCGCGCCACCTCCACCTGACTGCGTTTGACGACACCGCGCGCTCCGGTGCGGGAAGCGAGATCGCATGCGACCCTGACCCGATGACCATCCGCGAAGATGCACACGCACTCGAGTCTGCACGGCAGCGGCTGTACGTGATGACGGCCATCGACGCGGCTCTGCGGCGCTATCCGGAGGTCGTTGCGGCGGTCGCCGGGGCCGCCGACCGTGCGGCCGCCCAACAAGCGGTCCAGGAGGTTCTGCAGATCGATGAACTGCAAGCGACCGCTGTGCTGGAAATGCAGTTCAGCCGGCTGACGGCCGATCAGATCCGGGCGGTCGCCGACGACTGCGCCGAGCTGACTGCCTTCGTGGAATCGGCGGGACCCGGCGCACCCGAGTGATGCGCCGGTCAGCGTGCGGTCGACGACCCGGTCATCGACCGCCGGAGCGGCGCTTGCTGTAGACGTCGAAGGCGACTGCGCCGAGCAGGACCAGGCCCTTGATGACCTGCTGGTAGGCGACATCGACGCCCAGGATCGACATGCCGTTGTTGAGCACACCGACGGTCAAGCCGCCGACGATGGCGCCGATCACCCGGCCGACACCGCCGGTCACCGCGGCACCGCCGATGAAGGCGGCGGCAATGGCGTCGAGTTCGAAAGCGGTCCCGTTCGTGGGATTCGCCAGGTTCAGCCGGGCGGCGAACACGATGCCGGCAAGAGCGGCGAGCACTCCCATGTTGACGAACACCCAGAACGTCACCGACTTGACCTTGATACCGGACAGTTCGGCAGCGTGCAGATTCCCGCCGATGGCATAGACATGACGACCGAACACCGACCGGTTCATCACCGCGGAGTACACCAGCACGAGGATCGCCAGGATGAACAGCACGTAGGGCAGACCCTTGAACTTCGACAACTGCAGAACGAAATACATGATCGCGATGCCGGCAACGACCATCCGGCCGACGAAAGCGCCTGTGGAGCCGACACTCTGGTGGTACTTCACCCGGGCGGCCCGCGTTCGGGCCTGCGTCCAGACGAGCACCGCCACCGACAGCGCGCCGACGAGCAGGGTGAACAGATCAGCCTCGCCGCCACCGAGAAATGCCGGCACGTTGATATATCCGACCAGTCCGTCTGCGAACCCCGCGGAGATGTTCCGGAATCCGTCGGGGAACGGAGAGATCTGCTGGTTGTTCAACACCAGCATGGTGCCGCCGCGGAAGATGAGCATCCCGGCAAGCGTGACGATGAACGCCGGAATGCCGAAGTAGGCGATCCAATATCCCTGCCACGCACCGACGAGGGCGCCGATACCCAGGACGAGCAGCACGCCCAGCCAGACCGGCAGACCCTGCTGGACGACGAAAACACCCGCAAGGGCGCCGGTGAACCCGACGATCGATCCGACGGACAGGTCGATGTGCCCGGCGATGATGACGATGACCATGCCGATGGCGAGGATCAGGATGTAGCTGTTCTGCACCACCAGGTTGGAGATGTTCTGCGGGGTGAGGATCGTGCCCTTGGTCAGAATCGCAAACAACGCCAGAATCGCCAGGAACGCGATGAAGATGCCGCTCTGGCCGACACCTCTTTTCGCCGAGGACAGGAAATTGCTGGTCGGCGACGGTGGCGGCGCCGCGGCGCTGGCTTTGCGGGAGACGTCGGTGGTCATGGTCAGTCCTTCGTCGCGTCGGTGAGGCGGTGTGCGGGGAGGTCGTGTTCGGGGAGCAGCACGGACTGGGCGGGATCCTCGATCGCCTCTGGCGGCAGATCGGTCAGTGCCCGCTGGTCACGCGTCATGTACTGCATCAGGATTTCCTGCGTGGCGTCGGCCCGCTGCACCTCGCCGGTGATGTGCCCGGCGGACAGGGTGTAGATGCGATCGCAGATCCCGAGGAGTTCCGGGAGTTCGGACGAGATGACCAGGACGGCCTTCCCGTCGTCGGCGAGCTTGTTGATGATGGTGTAGATCTCGTACTTGGCGCCGACGTCGATGCCGCGGGTGGGCTCGTCGAGGATCAGCACATCAGGGTCGGAGAACATCCACTTGGACAGCACGACCTTCTGCTGGTTGCCGCCGCTGAGCTTGCCCGCGATCGACAGCACGGTGGGTGCCTTGATGTTCATGCTGGTGCGGTAGGAATTGGCGACCTCGAATTCCTTGCCGTCGTCGACCCACCCTCCCGACGCCAGCTTTCCCAGCGCCGCCCCGGAGATGTTCCGCTTGATGTCGTCGATGAGGTTCAGGCCGTAGACCTTGCGGTCCTCGGTGGCGTACGCCAGTCCGTGGTCGATCGCCTCCCGGACCGAGCGGGCCTGGATCTGCTTGCCGGATTTGAACAGTCGCCCACTGATGTTCGCGCCGTAGGCGCGTCCGAAAACGCTCATCGCCAATTCGGTCCGGCCCGCGCCCATCAATCCGGCGAGACCCACGATTTCGCCGCGCCGGATGGTGATGTTGGCTTTGTCGACGACAATTCGCTCGTTGTGTTGCGGGTGGTGAACGGTCCAGTCCTCGATGCGGAGCAATTCTTCACCGATGTTGGGCGTGTGGTCGGGGTAACGATTGTCCAGCTCCCGGCCGACCATGCCCTTGATGATCCGATCCTCGCTGACCCCGGTCGACATGTCGAGGGTCTCAATGGATCTGCCGTCCCGGATGATCGTGGTGGAATCGGCGATCGCTTTGATCTCGTTCAGTTTGTGCGAGATGATGATGCAGGTGATTCCTTCGTCCTTCAGTCCCCGCAGCAGGCCCAGCAGGTGATCGGAATCGATGTCGTTGAGCGCTGCGGTGGGCTCGTCCAGGATGAGCAATTTGACGTCCTTGGACAGTGCCTTGGCGATCTCCACCAGCTGCTGCTTGCCGACACCGATGTCCATCACCCGGGTCACCGGGTTCTCGTGCAGGCCTACCCGGTCCAGCAGGGCGGCCGCGGCGGCGTTCGTCTCGTTCCAGTCGATGAGACCGCGCCGGGAGCGCTCGTTGCCGAGGAAGATGTTCTCGGCAATCGAGAGGTAGGGGCTCAGTGCCAGTTCCTGGTGAATGATGACGATGCCCCGCTGCTCGCTCTGCCGGATGTCGGAGAACTCGCACAATTCGCCGTCGAAGTGGATCTCACCGGTGTAGCTGCCATGCGGGTACACCCCGGACAGGACCTTCATCAGCGTTGACTTGCCGGCACCGTTCTCGCCGCAGATGGCATGGATCTCCTGTCGGCGCACCGACAGGCTGACGTCTTGCAGGGCCTTCACGCCGGGGAATTCCTTGGTAATCGATCGCATCTCGAGGATGTGGTCGTCGACCATGATGAACACCGTTCCTTGTTGATTGTGCTGAACGTTCCCCGGACGGACTGCAACCCGGTGGGCGCGCTGTGCCGCACGCGCCCACCGGGTTTGCTGTTACTTCAGATCGTCGGCGGTGTAATAATCCGAGTCGATCAGGACCTTCTCGTAGTTGTCCTTGTAGACGATCACCGGGTCGAGCAGCTGCGTCGGGACGACCTTGACGCCGTTGTCGTAGGTGGTGGTGTCGTTCACTTCCGGGGTCTCACCCTGAAGAACCGCGCCTGCCATCCCGACGGCGGTCGAGGCCAGATCGCGGGTGTCCTTGAAGATGGTGGCGAACTGCTCACCCGCAATGATCGACTTGACCGAGGCGACCTCGGCGTCCTGCCCGGTCACGATGGGGTACGGCTGACCGGCGGTGCCGTAGCCGGCACCCTTGAGTGCGCTGAGGATTCCCAGCGACAATCCGTCGTAGGGCGACAGCACGCCGTCGACCTTGGAGTCGTCGGAGTAGGTGCTGGTCAGCAGGTTGTCCATGCGGTTCTGCGCGGTGGCCGGATCCCAGCGCAGGATGGCGACCGTCTGGAAGTCGGTCTGCTTGCTCTTCACGACCAGCGTGCCCTTGTCGATGTAGGGCTGCAGGGTCTTCATCGCGCCGTTGAAGAAGAAGGTGGCGTTGTTGTCATCCGGGGAACCGGCGAACAACTCGATGTTGAAAGGACCCGTAGCGGAGCCCGGGGAGCCGTCCTGATTGAGCAGGCCCAGCCCGACGAGCAGCGAGTTCGCCTGGTCGACGCCGACCTGCTCGTTGTCGAAGGTGGCGTAATAGTCGACGTTCGGGCTGTTGCGGATGAGCCGGTCGTATGCGATGACCTTGATTCCGTTGTCGGCGGCATTCTGCAACTGGGTGGTCAGCGCGGTGCCGTCGATGGAAGCAATGATGAGTACCTTTGCGCCATTGGTGATCTGGTTGTCGACCTGGTTGACCTGGGTCGGAATGTCGTTCTCGGCGTACTGCAGGTCGACCTTGTAACCGGCGGCCTCGAGCTGCTTCTTGACGTTGTCGCCGTCCTGGATCCACCGCTGCGAGGAGCTGGTCGGCATGGTGACGCCGATGAGCTCACCGTTGCCCTTGGCGAGCGAGGCCGGGGCGGCGGCGGACGAACCCGACGCGGACGCTGCTGCACTCGCCGTTGATGATCCTGCCGACTCAGCGGCTGAGGCTGCGGACGTCGGTGCGGCTGCGGCCGGCGTGGAAGCAGCGTCGTTGGACCCGCGGCTGGCAGAGCATCCCACCGCCGTCAAAGCGAGAGCCGCGCCGATGGCGGCGGCGATCACCCGTTTGTGAACCATACAAGTACTCCTTCGGTGGAGTCGATGGCTGCTCAGAGGCCCTGAGCCAGCCGTTGATGGGCTTTGTTGAAGCGGCGTCAGCCGACGAAAGCCGTTCTGGCACTCGTCGTGTCGAGAAGAAGGAATTCCATGCCGACCGAGGCATATGGGCGAATTCCTCGGCGTGGGCATTCAGCCACTCCGCAGCGGCTGCATCCACGGTCGCCGAGTCGACGCTGCGGACACACCACCGTTGGCGGACTCCTCGTCACATCTGGGCAATTACCATGGCCAACGACGAGTGTGAACGTTAACAGCTCGAGTGTCAAGGATCTTTCGCGCCGCACTGTTCACGATGGGTGGCGCCGAATGACACCGAAATGCCCGGTGCGAGGCCGACCGGCGCTGTCGACCGGCATCGTGGCGAGCGCTGAAATCAGGTTCTCAGGGCCCAGGCTTCGAAGCCGGGTGCGCTCACCAGCGCAGACACCGGACCGTCAGGCGAGCCAGCGCAGCGCCATCCCGGCGTACATCGCGACGCCGGCGGGGAAGGCGTTCTCGTCGAAGGTGACGGTGTTGGAATGGTTCGGGACGGCGTGCGCCAGGTCGACGTCCGGCGGGCAGGCGCCGATGAAGGCCATCGCACCCGGGTGCTGCTGCAGCACGTACGACCAGTCCTCGGCACCCATGATGGGGTCCGGCATCTCGACTGCGGCGTCCCCGCCGAGCATCTCGGCCGCCAGCGCGAGCACCTCGGCCGCCACCCGCGGGTCGTTCTCCGTCACCGGGTAGCCCTCGAACAGCTCGAACGTCGCGGTGGTGTCGTGCGCGGCGGAGACACCATCGAGCACCTGCCGTATCCGGCGGCGAACGTCGGCTCTGGTCGCGTCGGACAGCGTCCGCATCGTCCCCTCGAGCTCCGCGTACGCGGGGATGATGTTGTTGGTCGTCCCTGCCGTGATGCGACCGACCGTGACCACCGCCGGATCGAAGATGCTGACCCGCCGGGTCACCATGCTCTGCAGCGCAAGGACGACCTCGGCTGCGATCGGGATCGGGTCCAGCGCGTCGTGCGGCGCGGAGGCGTGGCCGCCGCGGCCGAGGACACGGGCGACGAAGTGGTCGGCGGAGGCCAGCAACGGTCCGGGTCGGACGTTGATCTCGCCGCTGCGGAAGGTGGCGGAGATGTGCAGCGCGAACGCCCCGGCGATCGGGTTCCCGTCGGCATCGGCGCCCGCCGCGCCCAGCAACCCCTCCTCCAGCGCCTCCCGGGCACCGTGGAACCCCTCCTCACCGGGCTGGAAGAAGAAGGCGACCCGGCCACCGAGCTGATCCCGGCGGCCGGCGAGGACGCGAGCCGCCGAGGCCAGCATCGCGACGTGCGTGTCGTGCCCGCAGGCGTGCATGACGCCGTCCAACTCGCTGCTGAACTCGAGCCCGGTGTGTTCCTGCAGAGGCAGGGCGTCCATGTCGCCGCGCAGCAACACCGTCGGGCCCGGCCGGGCACCGTGCAGGATCGCCAGCACCGCACTGGTTCCGGTGGCTTCGCGGATCTCCAGGTCCAGGTCGGACAGTTCGTCGAGGATGGCCTGCTTCGTCAGCGGCAGCACGAGGCCGACCTCAGGTTGCCGATGGATCCGGCGACGCAGCCCGACCGTCCGGTCCTGGATCGCGCGGGCGTCGCCGAGCAGCTCCGCGAGGGGGCTGTCGGAAACGCCATCGGGAATCCGGTTGGCGGGAGCCTGGTCTGGAGTCTGTGGCGGTTGCACGCGGTCGATATGCCCACCGCCCCGCCGGGCCAAACGCTGCAACGGGATGGGGGTCCTGACAACGCCCGCAGACGTTGTCAGGACCCCAGGGCCGTTGGTCGGATGCACCTGGCCCGGCCGTCGGCGCCCGGCCGTCAGCGCCCGGCGTTCAGCGGCCCGACTTCTCGGCCGGAGCCGACCTGACGAACAGCACCGCGACCGCGGCCAGCAGCACCACCACGATCGGCACCAGCATCGTCGGACGCATCGCCTCGGTGAAGGCCGTTGCGAACACCTGCTGGGCCGCTGCGTGCACCTGCTCGGCCACCGGCCCCGGTGTCCCGTCCGGCAGGGCCGCATTTGCTGCCTGCCCGGCACCGACCTCGATCCCGCCGGAGGAGTCCGTCGTCAGGCCCTGCAGGAAGGGCCCGCGCGCCGGTGCCGGCAACCCGGCGGCGGCCAGCTGGGCCTGCGACACGAGAGCGCTGCCGAGCCGGTTCGCGAGCAGCGCACCGAGCACCGCCGTGGCCAGCACCGCACCGAACTCCTGCACGGTGTCCAGCACTCCAGCTCCGATACCGGCTCTGGCGGGCGGCATGTCGCGGGTCGCCAAACCGAACACCGGTGTCCAGACGCAGCCGAGGCCGATACCGGCCGCGACCAGTCCGGTCACGAACGCCCACTGCCCGGAGTCCGGAGCGGCCACCGCGACGACGTAGGCCATCCCGGCCGCGAACAGCAGCAGGCCGCCGACGAGCACCCACTTCATGCTGATCCGCCCGGACCCCGAGAGCCCGCCGACCACTCCCGAGGTGATCATCATGGCCATCGACTGGGTTCCGATGACGAGTCCGGCCGCTACGGCGGACAGCCCCAGCACCGACTGGTAGTAGATCGTCAACGGCAGGAACAGGCCCACCATCGCGAACCCCATGGCCAGCAGGACGAGCGTCATCACGGTGAAGCTGCGGTCGGTGAAGACCGCGAACGGCAGCAGGGGTTCGGCGTCCTGGGTGCGGACCTGCCGCCACAGGAACAGCCCGAGCAGGACCACCCCGATCGCGATGATCAGCGGGATGGTCAGGAACCCGGCAACGGTTCCCCAGTCGTACCGCTCCCCCTCGATCAGTCCGAAGACGACCCCGAACAGTCCGGCTGTCAGCAGCAGCACACCGGACACGTCCAGCCGGTGACGCACCCCGGACGGACGTCGGGCATGAAGACGAACGCCAGCGCGATCGCGGCAATGCCGATCGGGATGTTGAGGAAGAAGATCCACCGCCAGCCGACACTGGTGACGATGAGCCCCCCGAGCGTCGGCCCGAGCAGCACGCCGAGGCCGGACATGATGCCGATGGCCGCGAAAGCCGGACCGCGCTTCTCCGCGGGCAGTGTCGAGGTGATCAGCGGCAGGCCCTGCGGCGCGAGCAGCGCCGCCCCGACGCCCTGCAGGGCGCGGAAAGCGATCAGCTGACCCGGGGTCTGGGAGAGCCCGGACGCCAGGCTGGCCATGGTGAAGAGGGTGAGTCCGACCAGGAAAAGCCTTCGCGGACCGTAGATGTCGCCGAGCCGGCCGGCCGTGATCAGCAGCACCGTGTACGTCAGCGAGTACGCCGACCCCACCCACAGCACCGTTTCCAGGGTGGCGTTCAGGTCCGTCACGAGATCGGGAATGGCGATGTTGACGATGGTGATGTCGAGCAGGGTCATGAACAGGCCGAGGCAGAACACCGCGATGACGAGCGTCGGGCGGACCGGTCGATTGCCGTGAACCGGCACCCCGGTCACCGTGGTCATCGGATGGTTGGCGGCGGCCGGTTCGCCCGGGTCACGCGTTGCCGGGAAGTCCGGCGAGGGTCGGGACATGGGAACATCTCCTTGCACTGTGGATGGGTTGATGCCGCTCCGGGTTCCGGCTCTTCGGCCGGATCCCGGTCATCACCGCTGACGCGGTGCGGCGCAGGGCATCTGCCCCGCGCCGGGCCGGTGGTGTGTTCGCAGCACACCGCCGGCCCTTCTGTGTCGCACGTGCGGAAAGCGCACGTCAGGAAGGCGGATCGCGATCCGCGTCGGAGGCGTCCCGGGCAACTCCTTTCCCGGGAGGTGGACCGGCATCGCCCCCGGGCACCCGTGGGATGCCGGGGAACGAGCCCATCCCGCGCTGCAGACCCTCGGCCCAGTCCCGGATCGTCTGCGCGTCCCAATAGAGATCACCGGTGGCCAGTTCCTCGACGATCGTGGACACCCAGGCATGTTCGGCCTGCAGCATCGCCAGCCGGTAGTCGTCCTCCACCGTGAAAAGTCTGGGCAGGTCGTACTTCTCGCGGAGATCGGCGGCGACGGACTGCATCGCCGCGATCTCACTGCCGAGGCTGAGCAGCCGGGCGGTGAGCTGTGCCCGGGCGTCGCCCGCTGACAGCATGGGCAGGAACGACAGTGCCGCGGGAAAGTCGGGGTACTCGTTGCGGACAGTGCGGATCATCGTCACGAGCCAGGTTTCGGCCGTCTCGCGGCCCTCTTCGGTGAGCTGGTACACCGTCCGTTCCGGGCGGCGGCCGTCCCGCGCGGTTTCCAGCGGTTCGATCAGGCCGGCGTTGACCAGTCGTTCGACGGCCGGGTAGAGCGACCCGCGCTGCACCCGCACCACCTGGTCCTTGCCGCGCCACTGCATGAGGCGCTGCATCTCGTACGGGTGCATCGGGGCTTCGGCCAGCAGCACCAGCACCATCAGCATCAGCGGGCTGGGCCGCACAGAGGGACGCCCGGCTTTAGTCATTGCATGACTATCTACCGAATGACAGGTGACGTCAACCGGTCTTCGATGACACCACTTACGACACCACTCCCGACAACACCACTCGCGCAGGCATCAGGGATTGGAGGCCCGGCGGGCCCGCGTCACCGACCGGACCACAGCGGTTCGACCTGCGCCCATTCCTGATCCCACGCAGCGGCGCGCTGCCGGTCCAACCGCCAGCGCAGCGTCAGCCACGCCGTCCACAGGATGACGCCGACCATGAACCAGGCGCCCACCGTGCTGACCACCACCAGGATGGCCGCCGTCCCGGAGTCGAGCGGCGGATCGGCCGGGTTGCCGGCCGCGTCCAGCCACACCGGGACCTGGGTCGCACCGACCGCGGTTTCGTCACCGGTGTCGGACCCGACGGTCACGGTGCCGCTGCGCACCGTGCCGTCGGGAGCCAGCCAATGCGCGGCAACCGGCGCCTCGCCCTTCACCGGCACGCCGTAGACGCCGATCCCGGGGACCGGCGGGTCAGCGTCCAGCGTCGCGACGGTCGCGGTGAGGGTCCGTGCCTGCTGCGTCGCGACCGTCGAGACCTGTTGCCACAGCATCGATCCTCCCGTGGCGACGATCGGCAGTGCCAGTGCCCACAGGATGGCCACGGCCATCGCGGCCGCAGCCTGCAGCCGGTCGGGCCCCCTGGCCAGCGGGTTACGCCAGACCGAGAGGGTCTTTCCGTGATGCCGGTGCGGGTCCGCCGGCCGGTGATCGGTTGCCACTGCGTCCCTCGCCGGGTTCGCGATGCGCTTCCGGGTTACTGCCGCTGCCGGGTTATTGGGGGGGCCGGACGACGACGACCGGAACGGAGCTGTGGCCGATCAGCGTCTGACCGGTCGACCCGGCCAACAGGCCGGCCAGTCCCGCATGCCCGCGGGTTCCGAGCACCAGCAGCTGGGCGGTCGAGGCCAGGTCACCGAGCGCGAAGGCCGCGCCCTGCCTGGTCAGCACCTGCTTGACGGCGACGTCGGGATACCTCTCGCTCCACCCGGCAAGCCGTTCGGAGAGCAGTTCCCGCTCGGACTCTTCGATGGGATCCGGGTCGGCGAGCATCGCCGTGTAGGTCGGCACCGGCCCCATCCCGGCCGGATCGGTCCAGCAGTGCACGGCGGTCAGCGGTGCGTGACGCAGCGAAGCCGCCTCGAAGGCGAAGGAGATCGCACCCTCGCTGGCCGGCGAGCCGTCGACGCCCACGACGACCGGGCCGTTCTCCGGCTCCTCACCGTCCGGGATGACCGCCACCGGACTCGGGTTCCGGGCGATCAACTTTGCCGCCAGCGAGCCGAGGGCGGTCGCGACGCGACTCCGGTGGTGCCCACCGAGGACCGTCAACACGGCGCCATCGGCGGCATGACGCAGGGTGGTGGCCGGATCGCCGTGCAGGACCTCCGTCGTCACGTCCAGATCGGGATACGTCGTGTGGACGGCCGCGGTGACCTCGTCGAGAACGGCCTGACCGTCCTCCGACATGGTGGCGAGCATGTCCGCGGGGTAGGGGTTGTACCCGGCGTAGCCGGCCGCCGGAAGGAAGTAGGCGAAGACCAGTTTCATCGCCGCGTGCCGACGGACGGCCTCGCGCGCGGCCCACAGTGCAGCGTGCCGGGCACTGGCGGATCCGTCGATGCCGACGACCAGCACCGGTCCGGTACGCCGCCGGCGGGCCTGCTTCGGCACCACAACCGGCACTGGGTCGGGTACCGCAGCGTGACGGGAAGGCGTTGACATCATCGGGGTTTCGTGGACTGTCATCGGTCCGGTCCTTTCCTGCAGCGGGGGGCGGAACACCCGCCAACGAGTACCGGCGGGATTTCGGCCGCTGGTGGGAGCCGGCGATCACCGAGGTGCGGTGCCGAAGGACCGTGCGGAAAGGAGCATCGACTCCTTCGCACACGCGATGAGCCTTGCTGACCGTCGTTGCTGATACCAGCGTGAATCCCTCCGGATGGCACCGTCAGGGCCATTGGACCTATCCGTCCGGGACAACCGGATCGGCCGGCCGGCGAAAGGTGGGTGCTACGAGAGCCCCTGCGCCACCGGCTCTTCCGGTTCCGACTCAGGATGGCCCGCCGGCGTGACGCCGGGACGTTCGCCTCTATCCGGCGTGCCTGGCCGGGTCCATTCTGAGGGGTGGAGAAAGGACCATGCCATGAGAAACTCCTACAAGAATCTGATCGCCTCGCTCCTGGTCGCCGCCATCGTCGTGCCGTACATCGGCTATCTGATCCGCGGCGAAATGCCTTTCCTGAAGGACACCCGCGGCATGGCGGCAACCGGCCTGATACTCGGGTTGATCGCTGCCGCGATGGCCGGACAAGCCATCTTCGCGAGCGGGCTGTGGCACCGGATCGCCTTGTCGGCAGGGGTTGTCACACTCGGCGTCGGGATTGCTGCCGTCTGGTTCGAGGGCAACGACATCCTGCTCGCGATCTTCATGGCCGGCATCGTGGTGACCTACGGACTGGCGGAGATGCTCTACCTGCAACTGCCGCACGCCACTGCCGGGTCCGGCGGACACTCGCTGCAACACAGCTGACCGCGCAGCTGTGAGGCACAAGTGGTCAGCAGGTGGATACGCCTGATCGGGACAATTCGGCGTCGGCGTACGACGATCTCGGCATGGCGCCCTCGACTTCCGATCCGACCCGTTGGTTCACCGACCTGCTGACCGCCGACCGCACAGGTGCGCTCTGGACGGATGCCGTCACCAGGACAGCTGCCTGGCAACTGGACACGCTCGCGCAGCTCACGACAACCTGGGCGTCCCTGTGGACGTCGGGCACCACCGAAGAACCGGCGATCACCGATCGCCGGTTCGCCGGTGAGCAATGGGCGAAGGACCCGCGGTACGCGGCGATGGCCAGGACCTATCTCGCACAGACCGATCTGCTGCGCAAAGCCCTGGACGCCGCTCCGCTGGACGAGCGGACCAAGGGTCAGTGGGAGTTCGCGATGCGTCAGGTGATCGACGCGCTCAGCCCGTCGAACACGCTGGCCACCAACCCGGAGGCGCTGCAGCTCGCCCTGGAAACCGGCGGCGCGAGCCTCGTCGAAGGGCTGCGGCTGTACACCGAAGACCTTGCCAAGGGCCGGGTCTCGATGACCGACGACGCGGCGTTCGAGGTCGGCGGCAACCTGGCAATCACGCCGGGCAGCGTCGTCTTCCAGAACGAGCTGATCCAGCTGATCCAGTACGCGCCGACGACGGCGAAGGTGCGCCAGCGCCCCCTGGTGATCATCCCGCCGTGCGTGAACAAGTACTACATCCTCGATCTCCGGCCGGAGAACTCCGTCGTCCGGTACCTGGTGGCGCAGGGCCACACGGTGTTCATGGTGTCCTGGCGCAACGCCGGCCCTGACCAGCAGAACCTCGTCTGGGACGACTATCTCGAGCTCGGCGTGCTCCCCGGAATCGAGACGGCGAAGAAGATCTGCAAGGTCGACCAGGTCAACACCCTGGGCTTCTGCATCGGCGCGAGCCTGCTGACCGGGGCGCTGGCCGCACTGGCGGCGCGCGGGGAGAACCCGGCATCCAGCATGACGCTGTTCACCGCGATGCTGGACTTCACCGAGGGCGGCGAGATGGGGTTGCTCGTCACCGAACAGGGGGTGGCGGCCCGCGAGGCCGCGATCGGCACCGGCGGCCTGGTCAAGGGCAGCGAGATGGCCCAGTTGTTCGCCTCGCTCCGGGCCAACGACCTGATCTGGCCGTACGTCGTGAACGGCTACCTCAAGGGCAAGCCGCCGCCGCCGTTCGATCTCCTGTACTGGAACATGGACAACACGAACCTCCCCGGGCCGATGTTCTGCTGGTACATCCGGGCGTCGTACCTGGAGAACCGGCTGTGCCGGCCGGGCGGAACCGTTCAGCTGGGCGAGACGATCGACCTGCGCGAGATCACGGCGCCGACGTTCCTGTATGCCTCCAAGGAGGACCACATCGTCCCGTGGAAGTCCGCCTACGCCTGCACCCAGATGTTCGGCGGCGACACCACTTTCGTGCTGGGCGCCAGCGGCCACATCGCCGGCGTCATCAACCCGCCGGAGAAGAAGAAGCGCAATTACTGGTCGCACGCGGACGGCGGACGGCCCACCGCCGATCCGGATGCCTGGCTGGAGAACGCCGAACGGGTGCCGGGCAGCTGGTGGCCGGCGTGGAACGACTGGCTCACGACGCACTCGGGACGGCTGGTCGCCGCGCGCAGGAAGCTAGGGAACGCCGAGTTCCCGCCGATCGAGGACGCGCCCGGGAGCTATGTGAAGCAGAAGAGCCGGTGACCTTGCGGCGTCCGGCCCGGATCACCGCATGCCTCTTGACCCGGCGCGCGCGCGTTTAAGCTCGCTCGGTGGACCCTCCCGGCGTCGCTGCTGACGGTTCCCGCCCATGAACCGGCGGGTGCTCGGTGCCGGGTTGCTGTGCGGGGTGCTGCTGCTCGTCGTGATCGCATCCGGCCTGTCCGGGCAGCGAACCGCGGGGACGCCGGTCGCTGCACCGGTTCGCCCGGCGCCGTCGGTCGGTGATTGTCAGCTGGAGGTCACCTCCGAGGCGGATGCCCTCGGGAACCGGCTGCCGAGTCCGGAACTGTCGCCCTGCAGCGGAGCCCGGGTGGGCGAGGTCATGGTGGTATTCCCCGACTATGCGGCTGCCGGCACCGTGAGCCCCGGCTCGGTCAGCCCACTCGAAGTATGCTCCGACGAACTGAACGGCTACCTCGGTCAGCCGGGCGACCCGGCTCAACCAGGCACGTGGGCTCCGGCACTCGCCGTCGATACCGGTCTGGTCTACCCCACCCCCCAGCAGCGAGCGGCGGGCCAGCGCTGGGCCGCGTGCATGGTGTACCCGTTGCAGGGCGAAGGCGGGAGCCAGCAGTTCAACGGGCCCGTCCGCGACGTGATGCGGCGTCCCGGCGCGGACAGCGCGGCGCTCTCGGCGTGCTTCAACGAGCTGGGCAGGAAACCGGTGAGCTGCCTCGCTCCGCACCGGGTGGAAGTGTTCGCCTGGATGACCGTGCAGCTGGGCACGACCCGCGCGCAGCTGCAGACGTCCTGCACGGAACTGGTCAAGGACCTGACCCTGATGCCCGACCCCACCGCCGCCGGTGCGCTGACCATCTCCGGCGCCCTCTTCCCGGTCGATGGTGGACTCTCCGGTGACTACCGGGCATCTTTCGCGCTCTGCGCCGTCATCGTCACCGACCCCGACCGGGCCCTCACCTCGACGCTGCGCAACCTTGCCGACCGCCCGGTGCCCTTCAGCTGAGTGCCGTTCAGCTGAGCAACGGGACGTGGGCGATCAACCTGGGCCGGCGGCCAGCACCCTGACCGGCATCCTCGAGCAGCACGGCCCACGCGGCGCACTGCTCCCTGCCGTTAGTCGTCGCAAGCTGCATCGCCCGGGGTCGGGTACCAAGGGGATCCTCAAACAACCGACCCACCGAACAGCCAACGCCCTAATGACCGGACTACTGGACGACGCGCCCGGATCGATCCGCTGGTCCGCGAAGGCGTCCGGTACGAGTGAGCGATGGCTGTCACCCAGCAAGTTCGCGATCTGGCTCCATCCGGCTTCCTCGGTGGGGCGCGGAAGCGAGTCCCCATGCGGTGATAGCCAACCTCGGACGCAACCAATGGTCATCGGCGTCGAGACGCGTGCCGTATGGCGTTCCTGTGTCGGCCGACGATGACAGCAAGAGTCATCTGAACCTGAGCAACTTCTCGGGCGCTCATCGTCCACAGCGGCCGGCTGCTTCAGCTTGACCGGAGTGTCGCGGATCGGGTGGCGGCGAAGGCGCTGGTGCCCAGCCACCGCCATAGTGCTTCGGTGTCGTGGCGGAAACCGAGCACCTGGATGTCCTGGCTGCGTAACGCGTCATTCGGCGACCGGTCGCCGGTCCAGATCTCGGTCAGTGCGCGGACGGTTGACACCACCTGCAGGGCGAGCTCGTGTCCCGGGTCGTCCCGGCACAGGTCGACGATCCCGTCCTGAACTACGAGCCACTAGTTCTGTTCGCGGGTACGGGCGTCGAGAAATTCGAAGTGCACGACGACACGTCGGTCGGCAGGAAACTCCGCGACGCGGGCGAACCGGCGGATGTCCCACATCAGGAACCCCGCGTCGAGCTGGCGAGGAGCGAGGCGGCTGCCGATCCATTGGGCGCCCCAGTGTCCGAGCGCCATCACGATGGGGCGCAGGTCTTCGCCGGCCGGCGTGAGCTCGTAGGACGTCCCGTGTCCCGCCTCCAGGCGGCGTACCACTCCGAACTCCTCGAGGGTGCGCAAGCGCTTGGCCAACATGGTCGGCGACATCCGTGGGACGCCTCGACGGATCTCGTTGAAGTGCGTGCTGCCGCAGAGCATCTCCCTGACGACCAGCGGTGTCCAACGGTCACAGAGGACCTCGGCGCCACGCGCGACCGTGCAGAACTGGCCGTAGTCGATCACCTCATCACGGTAGTAACCCCCCGAGGTCGCGGCTAGTACAGAACGAGGACTATCGGCTCCTCCTGGTCGGCGTCACGCTGGCCCCAGCAAAGCCAAACCGCCCAAGGGGCACGAGCAGGGATGAGGACCGAGATGACCAGCACCGCCACCTTCGACCCCGTAGCATTCAAGATCACCACGCGGCAGCAGTGGCAGGACGCCGCCGAAGCCTGGCACCGATGGGGCGGCTTCCTCGGCACCTGGCTGGGCGAGGCCACAGACACGATGATCGACATGGCAGGTATCGGGGTCGGCGACCGAGTCCTCGACGTCGCCGCCGGAGCCGGGGAACAGTCGCTGCGTATCGCCCGACGCGTCGGTCCCAGCGGACACGTCCTGGTCACTGATATCGCGCCCGATCTGCTCGCGTGCGCGGCCCGAGACGCAGCCGCCGAGGGACTGGACCAGGTCACCACGAAGGAACTCGACGGAGAGGCCGTCGACTCGCTGCCTCCGGGCAGCTTCGACGCCGTCGTCAGCCGCGTGGGCCTCATCTACTTCCCCAACCAGCAGCGCGCCCTGCAAGGGATGCGGCAGTCTCTGCGGTCCGGCGGTCGGCTCGCCGCGGTCGTCTACTCCACCCCGGGCGCGAACGCCTTCTTCTCGATCCCGGTCGCCATCATCAGGTCCCGGGCCCAGCTCCCTGCCCCGGCACCGGGCCAGCCCGGACCGTTCTCGCTCGGCAGTCCCGGGGTCCTGGAAACAGCGCTGGAGGACGCGGGCTTCGTCGACGTCGAGGTGCGCACTGTTCTTTCACCCGTCGCGTTCCCCTCGGCGGCGGAATGTGTCACCTTCCAGAAGGAGTCGTTCGGCGCCTTGCACCAGATGATGCGCACGCTGACCCCGGCCGAGAAGGAGGACACCTGGCACGAGATCGTCCAGGCGCTGCGGCAGTTCGAGGGGACCGCCGGGTTCGTCGGACCGTGCGAGATGCTCGTCGGCGCCGGCACCGCTCCCGCAGGAGCCTGACTCCACCGTGGCCACGACAGGCTCGACTTCGTGTTCGGCGCCCTCCTCCGGTTCGCCGCCTGAGCGACGCAGGTGTCGGCGACCGCGGCTAGCGTCGGACCCATGGCAACCCTGCTGCCCGAGCTGCTCGTGACCGACCCGGCCGCGCTGCGGGCGTGGCTCGAAGAGCACCACGCGACGTCGCCCGGCGTGCGGCTGGTGCTGACCAAGAAGGGCGGCTCGGACACCACGATCACGTGGGCGAGCGCGGTCGAGGAGCTGCTCTGCTTCGGCTGGATCGACGGCCAGGCCGGCAAGCGCGACGAGGACAGCTACACAGTGCGCATCACCCCGCGCCGCCCCAAGGGCAGCTGGTCCCAGCGAAACGTCGGGCTCGTGGCGACGCTCGAGGAGCAGGGCCGAATGACCGACGCCGGTCGCGCCGCGGTCGAGGCCGCGCGCGCCGACGGGCGGTGGGGCGCGGCGTACGCCGGTCCGGCGACCCGCCAAGCGCCCGACGACCTGGCCGCGGCGATCGCGGCGGAGCCGGACGCGCAGGCGATGTTCGACGTGCTCACGAGCGCCAACCGGTTCGCGCTGATCCATCGCGTCGAGAGCATGAAGCGCGCTGAGAGCCGGGCCCGCAAGATCACCGAGATGGTGGAGATGCTGGCGCGCGGTGAGACGCTCTACCCGCAGAAGGCGGGTCACCCCGGACGGGCAGGCCACGGCGTCGACGCCCGGCAGTAGGGTCGCCCATGACCAAGTGGGAGTACCTGACGGCGCCGATCCTGACGCACGCCGCGAAGCAGATCCTCGACACTTCGGCTCCGAGGGCTGGGAGCTGGTGCCTCGGAACCCGGCTTTACCGCACAGCCGAAGATCGCCAACGGGGTCTCCGAGTTCCTTGGCGAAGTGTTCGGCGCGGTCGAGTCGTGCATCACGTGCTGGGCTGCCACATCGAGTTGACCGCTACGCCGGGGGTCGACTATCCCGGGCTGACGACCTACCAGCCGGATGAGCCGCCGCTACAACTGCCTCTGAGCATTCTGCGAGACGTCCGTGCGGCGCTCGACGAGATCGGCGAAGAGTCGCAACGGCGCGCCTTTTGGATCCTTCATCCTGTGCCCGTGGACGGGTGAGCGCGCTCAGATGCAAAAGACAGTCTGGTGTCACTGCGGTTAGCAGGTCCTCGACATTGGAAACCCGACCCCGGCCGGTCCACCATTTTGGGCCACGTCCCCACCGACACTCAGTGCTCGCTCGTCGAGTGGCAGCGCCATCAAGCCAACGGCCAGCATCGCCCAGACGCACACTGCCCCGGGTGACGGCTCGACCAGCCGTCTCAGAAAGATCTCCATGCTGAGTGCCATGAGCCCTATGCGACCCAGGCGCACGGGCTCTCTTGCCCAAGCGGGAACTTGGTCCCGGACGCCCTGTTGGGACGCCTCAGTGAAGACGGACGAGTCGAGTATTAGTCCGGATAAGCCCGCCAAAGCCATCCGATCGACGGCCACCAGCGCGCTGATCAGCTTTGAGACCGAGCCCGGCGACCACAACAGCCTGCGCTACCTCTGGCTCGCCGTCGACGACGTCGCCAGAGTCATCCGACCGGCACCGACCACCACAACGGGAAGGGAAGAGACGAAACCCTGCTGACGGCCCGAGCACGGTGCCACGCCGGTGCCACGCGGTCTATATCTTGCTCGCTACCACCATGTAGTTCTCGGCCTCCGGGTTGAACGTGCTCCTTTCCGCGTGGAGTCCGACTCGGTGCAACTCGACTTCGAGTTCGTCGTGTCGGTAGGGCCAGCACGACAGCAGTTCGGAGCGGACAAGAACCGACCCAGCCGCATCAACTTGCGCGACCGCAATCTCGATGTGGTGCTCCTCCTCCCAATGCGGCGCAATCTCCCAGCGGTAGACGACGACGGCATTGCGTCCGTTCCGGCGGACGAGTCGATCACTGATGTCCAGCCGGGAACCTCTGGCCCTCACGAGTTCCCAAGTGCGGGAGGTGAGTACCAAGCGTCCGCCACGGCGTAGAAGCCGTGACATCGACTCCAGGGCAGCAAGCCTCCCTGTCGCGCCTAAGGCATGGTGCAGCGAGTTGCCTACGCAGAACACCATGTCGAAGGTGGAGTCATTGAAATGGTCGGGCAGCTCTTGCCAGTCCGCCCGCACTGTCCGGACAGGTGCCCTGAACTCCTCAGACAACTCCGCAGTCCGGCGAACCATCGCTTCGCTGGCGTCGGTCGCGACAACCTGCATGCCAAGGCCAGCGAGGCCAACCGCGAGTTGTCCGGTACCGCACGAACAATCGAGGACTTGAGCGTTTGACGGAAGGAGACAGGTGACGTCAGCGAACGCCGAGGCGAACTCGGGGGGCGTCAACTTCGCGTCCGAGATAAGCCACTCGTACACCTCGGCAAGCACGTCATAGCCCGTCACAACTACTACCTCCGTCCGCGGCAGACCCACGCTGGCACATCAGTACATCAGCGGAGCAAGTCGTTTCGCCAATGCTTTCGCGTGGGGGCAACCCCGTCCGCCCACGCCGTTGCCGGCTGCCGATGTTCTCAACTCGAGTTGGCCTGGGGCGACGGCCCTCCCGCACGGCGATCCCGGACGGGAGTGTGCCTCACTCGAGTACTAGTCCAGATAAGCCTGTATTCGATGCCCGACGCTCAATGTCGATCCGCGTGCTCGGTCCCGGCTGGCCGCGATGATCGGAAAACTGCGCGACCGTATCGACGAAGCCCGCACCAACGGTTGGCTCGGTGAATCCAAGGTCTTCAAATGGGCAAGCAACGGGACGCAGGCGATCAAGCAGGGCCGGCCAGCACCCTGACGGGCGTCCCGTCCAGCCAGCCCAGGATGTCCTGCACGGCATCGCCATAGGCGACCTCGTAGGCCTGCCGCGACACGAACCCGACGTGCGGGCTGAGGATGGTCCGAGGCGTGGAGAGCAGAGGATGGCCGTCCGGCAGCGGTTCGATGTCGAACACGTCCAGCGCCGCCCCGGCGATCGTGCCGTTGCGCAGGGCGGCGACCAGGGCGTGCTCGTCGACGATCGGCCCACGGGAGGTGTTGACGAGATACCCGTCAGGGCCGAGCATCTCCAGCTCAGCGGCACCGACCAGTCCGCGGGTCCGGCGCGACAGCAGGGTGTGCAGGGTGACGACGTCGCTGCGCCGGAACAAATCCGCCTTGCCGACCAGTTCGGCGCCGTGCTCGGCGGCCACCTCCGCCGTCAGGTTCTCACTCCAGGCGATGACGGTCATGCCGAACAACCGCGCGATGGCGGCGACGCGTTGCCCGAGCCTGCCCAGCCCCAGAATGCCGAGGGTGCTCCCGGCCAGCTGCAGCGGAACGGTCCGCTGCCAGTCGCCCGCCCTGGTCCTGCGGTCCTCCCCCGGTAGGTCGCGGACCACGGCCATGATCAGCGCCCAGGCGAGCTCAACGGTGGATTCCGCGACGAGACCCGTTCCGCTGACGGTGATCCCGAGATCGCCCGCTGCTGCCAGCTCGATCGACTTGTTCCGCATCCCGGTCGTGACGAGCAGCTTCAGCCGGGGTAACCTGGCAAGAACCTCGCGCGGGAACGGGGTCCGCTCGCGCATCGCGACGACCACGTCGAACGGCTCCAGCCGTTCGACCAGGGCGTCCGGATCGTCCAGGTGGTCGGCGAACGCCACCACCCGTCCGCGGGCGGCCACCGGCCCCCAGTCCACCACTGACGTTGCCACGCCCTGATAGTCGTCGAGAATCGCGACCGCGATCGGCGACGTGGGTGGCATCATCATCCGACGTGACCGAAGACGAGATCATCCGGTTCGTCGCGCGCCTGCCGGGCGTCGAGACGCTCACCGTTACCGCAGACTCCGGCGCACCCGAGATCGCCTGGGGCGACTCGTTCTTCTTCTACGACCCCGACCGCACGATTCCGGCGGACAACCGCCTGCCGTTCGTCACCATCGTGACGAAGAACTACACCGGCTTCGACGAGGCGTCGGAGCTGGACCGCGACGGTGTATTCCGGCTGAACATCGCCGTCGGCAGGCGGGCTTTCGAGGAATTGGTCGGCTACCCGCCCGCCGGGCACGCAGCGCACCGGGCGGACGTCGATTACGCGGCGCTGGACACCGTCATCCCGCATCCGCTCTACGCCGCGCAGGGCTGGGTGGCGATTGTCAATCCGGGTGATCAGACCGCCGAGCTGGCGCGGACGCTGATCACCGGGGCGCACCACCGGGCGGCGGAGCGACACCGGCCGCGCGACTGACGGCAAGCGGTTCACTGGAAGCCCGCGATCGGCCGGGGTGTGTACGGCTCCTCCAGCGAGGCGATCTCGTCGTCGGTCAGTGTCAGGTCCAGCGCTGCCACCGCGTCGTCGATGTGCCCGATCTTCGTGACGCCGACGAGCGGTGCCGTCACCACCGGCTTGGACAGGATCCAGGCCAGCGCGACCTGCGCCCTGGGAACCCCGCGGGCTGCGGCGATGTCGGCGACCCGCCGGACGATCCGCTCGTCGTCGGCGGCGTACAGGCTGGCGATCAGCGGGTCGGATCCGGTCCGCGCGCTATCGGCCGCCCAGTCCCTGGTCAGCCGCCCCCGGGCCAACGGACTCCACGGGATGACGCCGATGCCCTGATCGGCGCACAGCCCGTGCATCTCGCGTTCCTCCTCGCGATGCAACAGGTTGTAGTGGTCCTGCATCGAGACAAAGCGGGTCCACCCGTGCAGGTCCGCGGTGTACAGCGCCTTCGCGAACTGCCAGGCGAACATCGACGACGCACCGATGTACCTGGCCTTTCCGGCCTTCACCACATCGTCCAGCGCCTCGAGCGTCTCCTCGATCGGGGTTCCGTAGTCCCACCGGTGGATCTGGTAGAGATCGACGTGGTCCATGCCGAGACGCTGCAGGCTGCCGTCGATCTCGCGCATGATGTTCTTGCGCGACAGGCCGCCCGTGTTAGGTCCGGTTCGACCGCTGAAGTACACCTTGGTGGCCACCACCACTTCATCGCGGCGGGCGAAGTCCTTGAGCGCCCTGCCGACGATCTCCTCGCTGCTGCCATCGGAGTAGGAGTTCGCGGTGTCGAAGAAGGTGATGCCCTGCTCGACGGCGTACGCGATCATCGGCCGGGCATCGTCCTCGGGCATCGTCCAGGGATGGTTGCCGCGGGCCGGGTCGCCGAAGCTCATGCAGCCCAGGCAGATCCGGGAGACATCCAGCCCGGTCGAGCCGAGTTTGCGATATTCCATGGCGGCTGTCAGGCCCTTCCTGTCGTGAGCCGGGCGGTCTGCGCGGCAGGTTCGTCGTCGGCGCGGAAGATTTCCGCGAGGGCAGCGACGAGTGCGCGGGTCGTGCCGCCGCCGGGCGCCCCGTGGTCCGGGTTGTGTTCGACGAACGTCATGGCGGCGCAGCGCGGATCGGCGACGAGTGTGCGCAGCAGCGCGACCAACTGCGGCAGCGTCAGCCCGCGGCCGTAGATCGGAACGTCCGCCGCCGGGGTGTCGAGGAAATCAAGCACGTCGACGTCCACGTGCACCACGAACGGGCCGGCGCCGACGGCCTTGATCGCCGCCCGCGCGGTCCCGCTCTGGTCCGTCGCGACGTCGGCGGCGGTGAATCGTGCGCTGGGCACCAGCCCGTGCACGTCCTCCTCCTCGTCGGCGTACCCGACGAAGGCGATCCGCTCGGCGGTGAGCAGGGGCCTGCGGGCGCCGACCGCGGCGATCTCCGCGACCGTGCCGGGTAGGTCGAGCACGTGCGCGACCCCCATGCCGTCCAGGATGGGCTCCTCCGGGTGGTCGACGGGGATCATCAGGTCCTGGCCGCCGTCCACGTACACCAGCGCGACGTCCACACCCCGGCTGACGAAGGCGTCCACCACACCGATCACCACCGTGCACTCACCACCCAGGACGAGCGGCCGCTCACCGGCGTCCAGGATCGCTCCGACCTCGGTCGAGGTGGCACGCAGCACATCCGCCACCTGCCCGACATTGTTCGGCGTCCCGTCGGCGCCGGCCGCCCGCCAGCGGGTGACCGGCAGGTCGCCGTGGTCCTCGAGAGCCACACCGGTTGCGCGGAGCGTGTTCACCAGACCCGCGGCGCGCAGCGCGGCCGGCGCCTTCTCGATGCCCGGCCAGTGCGCGGCGGCACTGGACGGCACCCCGAGCAGCCCCCAGCTCCGGTCGACCGCCCGACCCGCCGGTGACGTCACCGCGTCCTCCTCGGAAGCCCTAGGACTCGTTGACCACCCGGGCCAGCGCGGCAGGCCGCGGCCCGGCGATCACATCCTCCAGGAGCAACAGCTTGCCGTCCGGCCCGGTCAGCGGCACCCGCCAGTTGGGGTACTCGTCGGTGGTCCCGGGCTGGTTCTGTGTCCGGCGCTCGCCGACCAGATCGGACAGCGCGACGCTGATCAACTTCGACGGCGTCCAGGTCAGATAGCGGTGCAGGGCATGCACAGTCGCCTCGACCTCGCTGTCCGTCGCATCGGGCGCGTCGGGTGGCGTGGCCGCTTCGGCGGCGTCGGTCACCGCACCGGTCAGGGCGCCCCGGCGGCGCAACTCCTCCAGCCATGCACTGCGCTCGGCGTCGTCAGCGGCGAGTTCGTCCTCCAGCGTCCGGGTGAGCAGCCCGAGTTCGTGCCGGAGCTTGACGTGGTCGCCGGCGAGGTAGCCGGCGGTCGGCGGGAGGTCGTGGGTGGTCACCGACGCCAGGGCGTACTCGCGCCACCACTCGGGCCGGAGCGGCGCCCCACTGCCGTCGAACTCGAACTCGAACCAGAGGATCGAGGTGCCGAGAATGCCGCGCTCGCGCAGGTAGTCGCGCACCCACGGCTCGACGGTGCCGAGGTCCTCACCGACCACCAGCGCGTCGGCCCGCTTCGCCTCGAGGGCCAGGATGCCGATCAGCGCCTCGTGGTCGTACCGCAGGTACGTGCCCTGGGTGGGCCCGTTGCCCTCCGGGATCCACCACAGCCGGAACAGCCCGATGATGTGGTCGATCCGCACCCCGCCGGCCGCCCGGAACACCGTGGAAACCAGCGCCCGGAACGGGGCGTACGCCTGCTCGGCCAGCCGGTCCGGACGCCACGGCGGTTGCTGCCAGTCCTGCCCGTTCTGGTTGAACGCATCCGGCGGGGCACCGACCGTGATGCCCGCGGCGAACACGTCCTGCAGCCCCCACGAGTCCGAGCCCCAGCGGTGCACGCCGACCGCGAGATCGTGCATGACGCCGATCGGCATCCCGGCCCGCAGCGCGGCGGCCTGGGCGGCGGCGAGCTGCTCGTCGAGCACCCACTGCAGCCAGCGGTGGAAGTCGACGACGTCCTCGTTGGCCGCCCGGAACGCGTGCACCGCCGGTGACGCCGGCGACCGGAGCTCCTCCGGCCACTGGTGCCAGTCCTCGCCGTGCTCCTCGAACAGCGCGCACCAGGTGGCGAAGTCCTCGAGGCCGGCTCCTTCCCGTTCCCGGTAGGCGCGGTAGGAGATCTCCCGGCCCGCCGACCGCGGGACCGCGTGCACCAGTTGCAGCGCCGCCCTTTTCGCCGTCCAGGCGATGTCCCGGTCGATCCGGTCCAGATCGTCCAGCCGGCCGTGCACGTCGGTGCGGAGCAGGTCGACCGTGGCCAGCCCGGCCGCCGGCAGTTCGGCGTACTCGGGGATGCGCTCGACCCGCAGGTACAGCGGGTTCCGGAAGCGGCGGGTGGTCGGCAGGTACGGCGACGGCTCCATCCGGGCAGCCGGCTCCGCGGCGTGCATCGGATTGACCAGCACGAACCCGGCCCCGAGGTCGGCGCCGCCCCAGACGGCCAGGTCCTCGAGGTCGCCGACGTCACCGACACCCCAGGATCGTGACGACCGCACGCTGTACAGCTGGGTGGCGATGCCCCACACCCGCTTCTCACCCATCCGGGACGGGAACCCGACCCAGGACGGCGTGACGATCAGCGAGGTCGACGCCTCCGCGTCCGGCGCCGATGCCCGCAGCGTGTGGTACCCCAGCGGCAGCCCGGCCGGAAGACGGAAGGTCGCCTCCCCGACCAGCCGGCCGTCCAGTTCGCGCGGGCCGGCGTTGTTCTCCAGCTGTTCGAGATCGGAACGGACTCCGCCGCGTTCCAGCTCGATCCAGACCGAGACCGGGTCACCGTGCCGGACGTGCACGTCGACGGTTGCTTCGGCGCCCTCGCGGACCACCCTGACCGGCGGCAGCATCCGCCGCCACGGTGCATCCTGCTGTTCGCGTGCGGCCTGCTCGGCGGCCTCCGGTGTGGAGGCGTCGATGTCCAGCGCCGCGAGGACCTTGACGATCGTCTCGGCGGGAACGTCGACGTGCCGGCCCTGCCAATCCCAGAAATCGGTGGCAATGCCGTACGTCTCGGCCAGCCGGCGCAGTGCGGGATGCACATTCATGACGACGTCGTCCTCGTTCCAGGGCAGCGCTTCTCGGTGCAGCGCAGTGCGGTGAGGGAACCGTACCGGTCCCCGGCGGCGGGCGATCAACGCGAGCGCACGCTGGGAATGCAGGTCCGGGGCGGTGGACCGGCGACAGCCCGCCCCAGCACAGGGATAGCCAGCTCACAGCCCGCCGAACGCACCCTCCGCAACCGCGGGGCGTCTTACCTACGTGCCACCGACAGCACAACGCTGCCGGAGCATGCCACTGAACTGACTCGAACCCACACTGATTCGACGTGACGACCCACTGGAAGGAGCACGAACGATGGCTCCCCTGTTTCACAGCATGATCACCGGCCTGCGCGTTCGGCTCCGTCAGCGCGGCCGGACCTCCATGTCCCGGGCGCTGCGGCTGACCGGCGCTGCCGTTGCCGCCTTTGCCGTCGCCCAGGTGCTGTTCCCGAGCACCGTCCCGATCCTCGCTCCGCTGACCGCGTTGCTGGTCGTCGAGATCACCCTGAAGGACATCGTGACCAGCGGAGTCCAGCGGGTGGCCAGCGTGACCGCCGGCGTGCTGCTCGCCGTCGGGTTCTCCAGCATCGTGGGGCTGACCTGGTGGAGTCTCGGCGCACTGCTTGCCGTGTCCATCCTGGTCGGCCAGATTCTCCGGCTCGGGCCGCACGCACTCGAGGTCCCGATCAGCGCGATGCTGGTGCTGGCCGCGGCCGGTGCCGAAGCGGCCGCCGTCGACCGGATCAGTGAGACGCTGATCGGCGCCGCGGTCGGCGTCGCCGTCAACCTGCTGTTCCCGCCCGCGGTGCAGTCCGACTCCGCCGCCGAGGCCGTGCACCGGTTCGCGTCACAGCTGGCCGGCCTGCTCCGGACATCCGCCGCCGAACTGCGCGACCCGATCACCCAGGAACAGGCCGAGCGCTGGATGGACGATGCCCGGGTGCTCAGCCGCAACGTGCCCAAGATCGACACCGAACTGGACCAGGCGGCCAACAGCAGGCGGCTCAACCCCCGCGCCCTGGTCGTCCCCGACATCAGCAACACCCTGCGCGCCGACCTCGACGCGCTGGAGCACACCACCGTCGCCGTCCGCAGCATGTTCCGGTCGATCCGGGACGGTGTCCGGTACAACCCGACGGTCGACCCGACAAGGGGCGAGGCGCTGCGCGAGCTCTACGGCGCGCTGCTGCTGGACCTCGCGGCGACGATCGAAGCGTTCGGCGACCTGGCGAAGGCCGAGGGCACCGACACCATCGTCGAGACCCAGCAGGAAGTCGCGGCCGCGCTTGCCGCGCTGAGCGAGGCACACGACCGGATCGACGACCTCCAACTGATCGACATCGGTTCCGAGGAGAACGGCTGGGAGCTGAGCGAGCCCGTGCTGGAGGCGGTCGAGCGGGTGTTGCGCGACCTGGACATCAACGAACGCGGGCGACGCCGTCAGGCGGCCAGGCTTGCCATGCGGGTCGACCCGTTCGAGATGGTCAAGTCGGCGCACCACCTCTTCCACGCCCCCCACCGGCCGGGCGGCCCCGACCGGCCCTCGCCCCGCCGGGCGCCACTGCCGGGGACCGACAGGCCGGCCGCAGATCGCTCCGGTTCCGACCGCCGGGAGGTCGCGGCCGAGCAGACCGGCCCGCACCGGCTGCCGGTCAGCAGCCGGAGGGCACCGGTTCGCCGCCCGTCGGCGGTCGACACCGCTAAGCTGCAGGCCGTCGGCCGGCCGTCCGGCAGCCCGATCAACGGACCCGCCCGCCGGCCGTGACAGGGCCGGACGAAGATCTTCGTCCATGACCCGCCCGCTGATCGGCATCACGACCTACCGCGAGCCGGCGACCTGGGGTCGCTGGGACCGGGTCGACGCGACACTGCTCCCCGCCGCCTACACCGACGCGGTGCGCGGCGGCGGGGGGACACCGCTGCTGATCCCGCCGCTCGGAATCGGAGACCAGGCCTCCGCGATCGTCGCCCGGCTCGACGGCCTGGTGATCTCGGGCGGTTCGGACGTCAACCCGTCGCGGTACAGCGCAGAGCCGGGCCCGTGGACGATCAACTGGCGGGACGAGCGGGACGTCTCGGAGATGGCCCTGCTCGACGCGGCCGACGACATCGGGCTGCCCGTGCTGGGTATCTGCCGCGGGATGCAGCTGATGGCCGTCACCGCGGGAGGCTCGCTGCTGCAACATGTTCCGGACGTCACCGGGTCGGATCGGCACTCCCCCGGCCCCGACATCTACGGCGCGATCGAGGTGCGGACGGAGCCCGGGTCGCGGCTGGCCGGCATCATCGGTGACGCGGTGACGGTCGCCTGTCACCACCACCAGGTGGTTGTCGATCATCCCGGTTTCGTGGCCGTGGCCACCGCCGACGACGGTCTGCTGGAGGCGATGGAAACCCCGGGTGACCGCTTCCGGCTGGGCGTCCAATGGCACCCGGAAACCCAGGCGGACCGGCGGCTGTTCGAGGCCCTCGCCGCGGCCGCCGGGCAGTGGCGGCAGGACAGCTGACCGGTCGCGCCGACACGGCCGCCAGGAGTCGTCCGGTGCCGCGGGCTGTGTCAGGCTGACCCGGTGCGCATGCAATTCGCCACCGGCCCCGATCCCACCGACCTGTTGATGCTCCCGTGGTCGACCCCGTTGGCGCAGTGGCCCAAGGAGAAGCTGGTCTCGCTGCCGCGCGGCATCTCCCGGCACGTCGTCCGGTTCGTGCGGATCGGCGGCATCGTGTACGCGATCAAGGAGATCAGCCAGGGGCTCGCGGATCACGAGTACGAACTGCTGCGCGAGCTCGCCAAGGTGGGGATCCCGGTGGTGCAGGCCATCGGCGTGGTGGGCAACCGGATGACACCGGAGGGCGAACCACTCGACGCCGCACTGGTCACCAAGCACCTGCGGTTCTCGCTGCCGTACCGGGCGTTGTTCTCCCGTCGGCTCGACCCGGACCTCGAGATGAAACTGCTGGACGCGCTGGCCGAACTGCTGGTGCGGCTGCACCTGGTCGGGTTCGCCTGGAAGGACTGCTCACTGTCCAACACGCTGTTCCGCAGGGACGCGGGAGCGCTGGCCGCCTACCTGGTCGACGCCGAGACCGGCGAGATGCGGGAGAGCCTGTCCAACGGGCAGCGGGCGCAAGATCTGGACATCGTCGAGACCAACCTGGCCGGCGAGCTGCTGGACCTGCAGATGTCCGGCCTGCTGTCGGAGGCGGTCGACCCGCTGGAAACCGCGGTGTCGGTGGTCGAGCGCTACGAGAAGCTCTGGGACCTGCTCACCGCGCCGCAGACCATGGGCGAGGACGAATGGTGGCGGATCGAGCAGCGGCTGCGGAAGCTCAACGAGCTCGGCTTCGACGTCGCGCAGATCCAGATCAACGAGAAGGACGGCGACCCGCGCGTCATGGTGCAGACGCAGGTGGTCGACGCCGGTCACCATCGGCGCCGGCTGTTCTCGCTCACCGGCATCGATGTGCAGGAGAACCAGGCACGCCGCATCCTCAACGATCTCGACACGTACCGGTCGCAGGCCGTGATGCCGCAGACCGAGGTGGACGAGGACACCGTCGCGCACCACTACGTCACCGATGTGTACGACCCGGTGATCGAGGCGATCCCCCGCGACCTGGCGGAGAAGCTGGAGCCGGCCGAGGTCTTCCACGAGGTCCTGGAACACCGCTGGTTCCTCTCGCAGGCCGCCGGCCACGAGGTCTCCATGGAGCTCGCGACCAAGTCCTACCTGGAGAACGTGTTGCGCCACCGGCCCGACGAGAAGGCATTTCTCGACTCGAGCCTGATGGGTGTCGGGGCGCTGGACGCCGACGACATCATGGACTCCGACGACATCATGGACGATGAGGGCGCCGACTCGCCGTAGCCGACGGCGCCTTGGTTGCGGGGCGTTGCTCCTGCACGATCCGATTGAGCCGGATGACGCGACCACGGGCGGCGTGCCCGGTGCCGATGCCCGCCGGATGGCGTGTGGTGTGGCGGACGGCGCCTCCGGAGCCGGCGCCCCTCGCGCCGGCCACGCCGACGGTGGCCAGACCGACGGCGAATCGGAGGCGCCGCGACCACCCGGGTAGTGCCGCGACGGCCCTACCCAGCGCCCCAGAGCTTCAATCGGTGATGCTTCGATCAGTGGTGCTTCGATCAGTGGTGCTTCCAGCGGTGGTGCTTCGATAGGTGACCGAGGTGGCGCATTCGAACGTCATCCGGTGTCCGGATCGGCATGATCCGGCGACCCGATGCCGCCTTGCTGACCGCGTTGTTGGGGCTGGTCACCGTGCTCCCCTCATACCCGACACGTGTTCTGTCACTGAGGAGATCGGCGACACGTGGCTGATACCGTTTGCACCAGCACGAATTCGCCGCTTTTGGTCGGATTGCGTACGCCCGTGTCGACGCTGGGAGAACAGTCATGACGACCGTCCGAGGAATGGGCACGATCGCTGCGAAGTACTGGTGGGTGCTGCTGGTGCGCGGCATCCTGCTGGTGATCCTGGGCATCCTGATGTTCGCCTGGCCGCAGGCCACCCTGACCGTGTTCGTGGTGCTGTTCGCCGCCTATCTCTTCGTCGACGGCATCATGAACATCTTCGAGGGCTTCTCCGAACGCAAGGCGGGCGAGTCGTCGACCTGGTCGTTCGTCTCGGGCGCGCTGGCGATCATCTTCGGCATCGTGGTGCTGGTCTGGCCGCGCGGGGTCGCGACCGTCTTCGTCTACATCATCGCGTTCTGGGCCATTCTCGCCGCGATCGCCGGCATCGCTGCCGGGTTGCGGCTGCGGAAGACGCCCGGCTCGGGTTGGGTCTGGTTCCTGGCCTGGGGAGTGCTGGCCGGCCTCTTCGGCATCATGCTGCTCGTCAACCCTGGAACCGGCATCCTCGGTTTGCTGTGGCTCGTCGCGATCTGGGCAATTCTGAGCGGCATCGTGTTCATCATCGCCAGCTTCTTCGTCCGCAAGGTGGGCAACGCGATCGTCAGCGACCCCGCCTACTGACCCTGCAATGCCGCCGCCGCGCCGGCTTTCAGCAGGGCTTCCGCCGGGTTCTCCGCCGGTTGTCGCTGCGTCACGCGAGCAGATGCGCTGGGACCTCGGGCGTCCTAGTGTCGGAGTCCCCACCGAAGCGGAGTCCGTCATGACAACTGCCTCCCCCACCGTCCTTCCTTCGTCCACCGCGCTGGTGCTGATCGAGTACCAGAACGACTTCACCTCCGAGGGCGGCACGCTGCACGCGGCCGTGTCCGACGTGATGGAGCGGACCGGCATGCTGCAGAACACGGTCGACGTGGTCGAGAAGGCCCGTGCCGCGGGAGCGACCATCGTGCACGTCCCGATCTCGTTCGCACGCGGGTACGGCGAGATCTCCCAGCAGCCGTACGGGATCCTGGCCGGCGTCGTGGAGTCCAACTCGTTCATCAAGGGCACCTGGGGGGCCGAGATCGTGGACGAGATGACGCCGCAGGAGGACGACATCCTGGTCGAGGGCAAACGCGGCCTCGATGCCTTCGCTTCCACCAACCTCGATTTCATCCTGCGGTCGAAGGGCATCAGCACCATCGCGCTCGGCGGGTTCCTGACCAATTGCTGTGTCGAGTCCACGATGCGGACCGCCTACGAGAAGGGTTATCAGGTCTACACCCTGACCGACTGCGTCGCGGCGACCTCGGTCGAGGAACACGAGAACGCCATCAGCAAGGACTTCCCGATGTTCTCCCGGCCGGTCGCGAGCACCGATTTCCTGCAGGCGATGTCCGGCTCCGGTGAACTGGCCGACAGCTCGCGCGGCTACTGATCCGCCGTCCGGGCGACCGACCCGACGCGGACGACGCCGGCCGGGTGACGAGCGGACCGGTTGTCGGTAGCCGGTCCTACAGTGGGCAACACGCCACCGCCAAGCTGGAAGGGCCCTTTCTGATGACTGACCTCGCCACCGCTCGGACCCTGGCCGCGACCACGGCGGATTCGACGGAAAAGGCGGACCGGGCACGCACCGCCGAGCTGCAGAGCCGGCTGGAGGATCACCGCCGCGAGCTCGCCGGGTACTGCTACCGGATGCTCGGGTCGACCTTCGAGACCGACGACGCCGTCCAGGAGACGATGGTCAGGGCATGGCGCGCGCTGCCACGGTTCGACGGCCGGTCGTCGCTCCGCACCTGGCTCTACCGGATCGCCACGAACGTCTGCCTCGACCTGCTGAACGGCCGGAACAGGCGGGCGCTGCCGATGGACTTCGGGCCGTCCTCACCACCCGTCGCGGCATCGTTGGGCGAGCCGAAGGCCGAATCATTGTGGATTCAGCCGATGCCCGACGGGTCCGTGCTGAGCGGGGGCGATCCCGCCGATGTTGCGGTGGAACGGGACAGTGTGCGGCTGGCGTTCATGGCCGCGCTGCAGCATCTGCCACCCCGGCAACGCGCCGTGCTCATCCTGCGCGAAGTATTGCGCTGGAGCGCTGTAGAGGTGTCACAACTGCTCGACACCACGGTTGCCTCGGTGAACAGTGCCCTGCAGCGGGCCCGCGCCACGCTGGCCACCGCAGACCTCGCTGACGACGACAGCTTCGACCCGGTCGACAGCGCTCAGCAGGAACTCCTCGCGCGGTATGTCGCCGCGTTCACGGCCTACGACATCTCGTCGCTGGTCACCCTGTTGCGGGAGGACGCGACCGCGTCGATGCCGCCGTTCCAGCTCTGGCTGCAGGGGAGCGCCGACATCGGTCGGTGGCACCTCGGGCCGGGGGCGTCCTGCAGCGGGTCGGTGCTGGTCCCGGTGCAGGCGAACGGGTCTCCCGCGTTCGCGCACTACCGCCCGGGGCCCGACGGGCACCTGCCGTTCGGCATCCAGGTACTGGACCTGCGCGGCGATCGCATCGCCCGGATCACGTACTTCCTGGACACCGACCTCTTCGAACGGTTCGGGCTACCGGCGAAGATTTCCGCCGACGGACGGGCGTTGCCGACCGACTGAGGAGTGAGCCGGCGGCTTCAGTCGGTTTCCGGACCCCAGCAGTATGCGCAGTTGTCGTCGCACCTGCGGTCGGTGGCTGTGGGGGTAGCGGTGAGGGCCGGGGCAGCCGCGACTGGGGCGGCCGGAGTGGCCATGCGGGTCAGTGGCCGGAGCTCGTCGGTTGTCGAAGCGGCAGGCGGGTGCTCTGCCGTTCGGTCTTCGTACATCAGAGCAGTCATGCTCATGGGACGCCGATCACACGGAATGGTTGACGGTTTCCGCACTGTCCGGTGAAGTGACCCGCGTCACGACCGTGTGCGGTAGGCGTCAGGCCCAGTTCAGTTCAGCCGCCGAGTTCAGTCCAACCACGGACCGACGCCGGTGATCTTGGTCGGGCGATAGTGGGCGATGATGCCCGGCGGCGGCTAGGGCATCGGCGGAAAGTCCGTCCCAGGTGAGCGTCACGAGGTGCGCGAGCGGGCCGGTTTCGAGGAACGCGCGCGCAGCAGCATTGAACGTGACCATTCTCGGGACATTGCCACAGCATCGGATCGGACGGCTAGGGCAATTGGAGTGCCCGATTCCCGGTTGTGCGTCACCATGGCCGGATGCTGGAACCCGCGGCCGAGCATCGCTTCTACGGCGACCTCTCACCGTGGTGGCCGCTGATCTCGCCGCCGGAGGAGTACGCGGAGGAAGCCGCCTTCGTCGGCAGCCTGCTGGCGGACGCCGACGGTCCCGTCGAGTCCGTGCTCGAACTGGGCAGCGGCGGCGGACACAACGCCGTCCATCTGACGCCGCACTTCACCCTCACCCTCGTCGATCTCTCCGACGGCATGCTGACGGTGTCCCGCCGGCTCAATCTCGGGTGCGAGCACATCCAGGGCGACATGCGTGACGTCCGTCTGGGCAGGACCTTCGACGCCGTCCTGATCCACGACGCCATCGACTACATGACCACCGAGGCGGACCTCCGGCTCGCGGTGCGGACCGCCTTCGAGCACTGCCGTCCGGGCGGGACGGCGGTCTTCGTCCCCGACGCCACGGTCGAGACCTTCGAGCCGTACAGCGACCACGGCGGCGTCGACGACCCCGCCACTTCCGGGCAATCCGGCGCCGCGCCGGGCCGCGGCGTCCGGTACCTCGAGTGGACCTGGGACCCGGATCCGTCTGACAGCTGGGTGCAGACCGACTACGCGTTCCTGCTGCGGGACGGCGACGGGACGGTGGACGCAGTTCACGAGACGCACCGGACCGGCCTGTTCAGCGTTCCCGTCTGGCTGCAGGTGCTCCGCGACGAGGGTTTCCGTGCCACCACGGTGCGGGAAGAAACCACCGAGGACCGGACGCCCCGGGTGGTGTTCGTGGGCCGTCGGCCGCGCTGAGGCTCACCCGGGCCTGTCCCGACAGCCACCACCCCGCGCAGCCCATGACAGCCGCGGGCCACGCGCAGCCGGCCCCGACACCCAAACCCCCGCGCCCCACCACAGCCGCGGGCCACGCGCGGCCGGTCCCTCGCGTCGACTGCCACGTCAGCAGTGAAATCCTGCCCGCCGACGCTCGTTTTCCCTGCTCAGGTGGCAGTGGACGGTGGTCGGGCCGCCTGGCGCGCGCGACCTGCAGACGGGGCGCCGGCCGACGCTGGTTCAGCGCTTCAGCCACCGCCGGACCTGCTTGCGGGTCAGTGCCTTCCAGGCCGTTGCGAACTCGGCGATCGCGGCGTCGCCCCGGACCTGTTCGAGCGCGTGCAGCCGGCCGATGGTGAAGGCGTTGTCGCCGTCGAGGTGCATCCGGACGCCCAAACCGCGCAGCGCCTCCCGGGCCACCACGCTGTCCTGGTGCTCGCCGAGCACCTCCTGGAGGTCCTCGGCGGCCTCGGCAAGCGCAGTCGCCTGGGCGCCGAACGCGGACTCGACCGACTCCGCCGCGTACCGCAGCCGCTTCGCTGCCTTGCGGATCTCGTGGTACCACTCGTCGCGCTCGCGCAGGTCCTCCGGTGCGCCGTGCCCGACCAGGCCGTCGACCCTGTCGTACGCCTTCCTGACCCGCTTGGTCAGCACCTTGTCCGCGCGGCCGTCCGCCTGTTCGGTGAACGGCGGCGCGATGACCAGGTCGTCCAGCTGGTCGAGCAACTGGAAGTAGCGCTCAGAGTCCAAGGCTTCGACCAGCTCGTCGTGGGCCTTGCGGTGGTCGCTCTGCAGCTCGACCTCGATGCGCGCAGCGATCGGTCCGAGGACCAGGTCGGCCGGTTCGGCGGCCACCTCGTCGAGCAGCCGCATGCGCAGCACCTCCGCGTCCCGTGCCCCGCCCAGCTCGCCCGCGATCCACTTGAGCTCGTTCCGCAGCGGGTCGGTGATCTCCCGGTTCACCAGTGGGCGGAAGGTCGCCAGTGCGCTGCGGAGCCGCCGCGTCGCCACCCGCGCCTTGTGCACGCCGTCCGGCACGTCATGCCTGGCCTGTTCGCCGCGGACCAGCAGGGCGTCGAACTGCTCGATGAGGTGGGTCTGGACCACGTCACGGGCGGGGCTGTGTGTGGTCAGCGGATCGATGGTCGGCCGCTTCGGTAGCGCGGTCAGCCGTTCGCCGAGGGCGCGGGCAAGTTTCGACGCTGACGCCGACGGCCCGGCCCCGGCGTCCAGCATCACGGGACCGGCGGCGTCGAGCAGTTCCACGGGCCCGTCGACCAGCTCGATCTCCCACTCCCGCCACGAGCTCAGAACGGCCCCGTCGGTGCCGAACGCCTCGGCGTTGACCTGGTCGTCGGCCGCCTCGGCCAGCACGGTGTCGCCGTCGCCGAGCAACCGGTACACGGTCCGTTCGGTGCTCAACGTGGCGACCGGCCGCAGCTCCCGTCCCCTGGTCCACATCTTCGTCAGGTCGACCAGTGATGCCGGGACCGGGCTGTCGTCATCGCCGAGGGGCTCGCCGTGCTCCAACCGACCGCCGGCAGCGGCGGGAAGCTTGAGGTGCCAGCCCGCATCCGAGCCGCCGGTCCGTCGCCGGAGGGTGACCTTCGCCCGAGCCAGATCGAGGCGCTCGGTGTCGTAGTAGGTGGCGCGCAGCGAGAACGTCTCGGGCGCGGCGACTCCGGTGACGCCGGGCAACCCGCTCAGGTCGACCCATCCCAGTGCCGCATCGACTTCATATTTGCGTTCGAGCTCGAGGTGCTTGGACGTCATGCAAGTGGTCTACCAGAGCGGCAGGTCAGGCTCTCTGGAAGGACCCTCGCCGGGTGCTCTCAGCGGCTCGCGGCACTGCGGTGACCAGCCAGGACCCAGCCGGCGACGGCCGAGTCCCAGACGATCGGGGTGCCGGCGCGGTAGGGGGTGGAACAGCAATCACAACGTCCCGCTCTGGTGGCGGGGACTGGGGCGCTCATCTGTCGTCCTAAGGGTGTGTTGTGGGGCCGTCGGGGGACGGCCGCAGATCGGGCGGTGGCCCGGGGAAGTCCGGCTGACCTTCAGGAGGCAGCGCTCGGACGGTGATACGGGAAGGTCGAAATCGTGTCTGACCCTGGTGCCGGGTGGTCCACCTCGGCGCCGGTGCACGTGCGTGACCTGACTACGAGGCTAGACAGAGCGGCCCGCGGCAGGCAAGCCGGCCGCTGTTAACTTCGTGCGGCGAACGTGTGTCGGCCGGCTTACCCAGCGGCCGGCTCGAGCAGGAGGAGACGCGATGACGCCACCCAGCGGACCCACCGGATCGCCGCCCGAGTCCGGGCGCACGGCCCGACCCGTCGCACTGGTCACCGGGGCCGGCCGGACCGCCGGCATCGGTGCCGGCATCGCCACCAGACTGGCCTCGGACGGCTGGGACGTCGCAACCGCGGGATGGGTGCCGTACGACGAGCGGATGCCCTGGGGATCCCGGGACGACGACGCCGCAGCCGTCGAGCGAGCCGTGCGGGCGGCCGGCGCGCGGACGGTCACCCTGGCGGAGGATCTGACGGACCCGGCAAGCCCGGCGCGGCTGTTCGACGACGTCGAGGCGGCCCTCGGCCCCGTGACCGCCCTGGTGATGTGCCACTGCGAATCGGTGGACTCGTCGCTGCTGGACACCACGGTCGAGAGCTTCGATCGGCACTTCGCCGTCAACTCCCGGGCCAGCTGGCTGCTGATCGTCGAATTCGCGCGCCGTTTCCGGGGACCGGACGGCCCGAATGACCGGAGCGCCGGCCGGATCGTGGCCCTGACCAGCGACCACACCGTTCACAACCTGCCCTACGGGGCCAGCAAGGGTGCGCTGGACCGGATCGTCATCGCCGCCGCCCGAGAGCTTCAGGACCTGCGGATCACCGCCAACGTGGTCAACCCCGGTCCGGTCCAGACCGGGTGGATATCGCCGGAACCGATGGCGGAGATCGCGGCGGCGTCACCGCTGGGCAGGGTGGGGACTCCCGCCGACACCGCTTCGCTGGTGTCGTTCCTGTGCTCGCCCGACGGCGGCTGGATCAACGGTCAGCTGCTGTACTCCGACGGCGGCCTGCACACCTGATCCGGGACACCCGAGCCTGCCTACCTCAGCCTGCAGGCGGCGGTTCGGTGAAGGAGACCGACCCACTAATTCCAACGCCGGGGACGACCGGCGCCGCAATCAGGTCGGCGGGTGGTAGAGGGCCCGGCCGGACCGGTCGAAGACGTGCGCGCGACCGGCGTCGGCGGTGATCGTCACGACGTCGCCCAGCCGGGCGGCTGTCCGACCGGGGAACCTGGCGACCAGCCGCGCACCGGCGATCTCCACCGTCAGGAAAGCGTCCCGACCGTTCCGGCCGATCGCCCGAACGGGCCCGGTCAGCCGGACGGAATCGGGGTTGGACCGGTTGTCCGCCTCCCGGACGTCCTCCGGCCGCAGGCCGAGGATGACGTTCCGGTCGAGGTGCGGTGCCAGCTCGGGCGGCACCGGCTGCCAGGTCGGCAGGGTGCGCTCCCCCACCTGGTAGCCGGCCATCCCGCCGGAGGTGACCAGCCGGCCGGGCAGCGCGCCGATGGGCGCGTCACCGATGAAGTCGGCGACGAACAGGTCGGCAGGCATGTCGTACAGCTCCCGCGGCGTACCGACCTGGACGAGGCGCCCCGCCTTCAGGACGGCGATCCGGTCGCCGATCGCCAGGGCGTCGGACTGGTCGTGGGTGACATACAGGGTGCTGACCTTGGTGGACCTGACGGTCTCCGCGATCACCCTGCGCATGCGAGCCCGCTCGTGGATGTCGACGTGCGCGAGCGGCTCGTCCAGCAGGAACGCCTTCGGGGTGCGGACCAGTGCACGGCCGATCCCCACCTGACCCTGCTCGCCGCTGGACAGCTGGTTGGGCATCCGGCGCAGCAGCTTGCCGACCCGGAGCCGTCGGGACTGCTGGTCGACACGGCGCTCGACCTCCGGTGCCGGCACCTTGCGGGTGGAGAGCCCGAACCCCATGTTGCGGGCCACGTCGAGCAGTGGCATCAGCTGGGTCCGCTCGAAGACCATCGCCAGGTCGCGTTGGGCGGGGTCGGAACTGGTCGGCCGACCGGCGACCAGCACCCGCCCCGACTGGAGCTTGGCCAGGCCCGCGATGGCCCGCAGCAACGTCGACTTGCCGCTTCCGGACGGCCCGAGCACGGCCAGCAACTCCCCGGGGCGGGCGAGCAGGGTGATGTCGTGCAGGGTCACGGTGCCGTCCCGCTGGACCACGGTGGCGCCGTCCAGCCCGGTGCAGCCCGGCACCTCCGCGCCCGTTCCGTCGCTCATCCCCGGCCCTCCTGTGCTCCTCCCACGGTAACCGTCAGGAGAAGGGGTGAACCCGGGCTTTTCTGGTGAACCATCGTCGGTCCGTGCCGGCGAAGGCCATAACCTGACCCGACACCGTGGACGCCTGACGTGACGGCGGCCGGCGGGCTGTCCCCGCGACCGACGCCAGCAGTGCTGCCATACCTGCCCGAGCATTCGATCAGTCGCCCGAGGAGCACATGTCGTGACGATCGACAACACCTGGCTGTACGAGACGCGGCGCGAGCTGTACCGGCAGTTCCCGGTGGCGTCGGTCGCGTACTCGGCCGACGGCCACGGCGCCTTCTGGACCGGGCCGTTGGACCTCGGGATCGAGACCGGGTCCATCGCTGTCGCCGAGCACGCTGACGGGTCGCTGGTCGTGCTGCACATCCAGGACGCGCACATCGTGGAGCGCACGGGCCCCGAACTGTCGATGGCGCTCGCAGAGGGCGCGCTGAGCACCGTCGCCAGCTCCGCGCGGGTCACCACGATGATGCGCGCGACCACCGGATCCGCCGCGATCCTGGGTCATCTCCTCGCCGATCGCTTCGCTCCCGTCGGTTCGGCACCCGGCGCCTCAGGTCCGTTCGGCGAGATCCCGTTGCGGGCGGCGACCGAGGCCGAGCTGGCGACCGTGGCAGCCGGGCTGGATGGAAACCATCCGACGATCGTCGTGGGCTCCTACCGGCAGTCCGGTGGCGTCCCGGCCCGGCTCCGGGCGAAGGGATTCGGCCGGCACACATTCATGTGCGGACAGTCCGGTTCCGGCAAGACCTACACCACCGGTGTGCTGTTCGAGCGACTGCTGGCCAACACCGGTCTGCCGCTGGTCGTCATCGACCCGAACTCCGATCACGTGCACCTCGGTGCGCTCGCCGACCCGGCGGACACCTCGCCGGAGGGGAACAGGTACCGGGAACTGGCTCGGTCCGTCCGCGTCGCCGGGGCCCGTGGCCAGGGCGCCGACCTGATCCTCTGCGCGGACTTCAGCGACTTCGACCTGGACGTGCAGGCCCTGCTGCTGCAGCTGCACCCGATCCACGACATCGACGACTACGCCCAGCTCCGACAGGTGGCCGCAACCCTCGCCGAGCCCTACTCGGTGCATGAACTGGCCGCGGTGGCCGCCGGCCGCCCCGAGTCCGAGCACCTCGCGCTGCGCATTCGGAACCTCGGCCTGGACACCTGGGACCTGTGGCGGCGGGACGGGGAGCCGTCCCTGCTGCGCGACTACCCCGGTGAGCTGCCGCGGTGCCTCGTCCTGGATGTCGGCAGCCTGACCCGGCCCGACGAACGAACGGCCGTGTCACTGGTGTTGCTGGGCAACCGGTGGGCGCACCGCCGTGAACGGACGCCGATGCTTCTCGCGGTCGATGAGGCGCACAACATCTTTCCTGCCTCGACATCGGATCCGCTGCTCCTCAGGACCGCGGAGTACGGCGCGTTGATCGCCGGCGAGGGCCGCAAATTCGGGCTGCACCTGTTCGTCGCCAGCCAGCGGCCCAACAAGGTGCACCCCAACGTGGTGTCGCAGTGCGACAACCTGATCCTGATGAGGATGAACGGTGCGGGCGACATCGCGGATCTCGACGAGATGTTCTCCGCCGTACCGCCGCCGCTGCTCCGGCAGGCAACCGGCTTCGGGCTCGGCCAGGCGTTGTTCGCCGGGCCGATCTCCCCGGTCCCGCTGCTCGCCCAGGTCGGCAGCCGCATCACCCTCGAAGGTGGTGGGGACGTCCCCACGACCTGGGCCGCAGCGCGCTCAGCAGCCGAATGACGGCCGCTGCCGGAGTGACAAAAAAAGGGCTCAGAGCCGCCGAGGGGACTTGAACCCCTAACCGCCCGATTACAAGTCGGGTGCGCTACCAATTGCGCCACGGCGGCGGGCCAGGCGAACCGGGCCTGCCGGGTCAACACCCGGCGTGGATCAGCGTAGCCGGAACCGGGAGCCGCTCCGATCAGCTCCCGGACCGGCTCAGCCGCCCGTGGTGGTGCCGGCCGCCGGAGCGCCCGCAGCAGGGTCCGTCGGTGCGGCCGCCGCCGAGCAGACAACGTTCTGCTGGCCGTTGTAGACGGTGGTGAAATCCTCCCGGCGGATCTCCTTGCCGGTCAGGTCGCGAATGATCCGGGTGTCGACGATGGAGAACCCGTTCGAGCCGCCGGACGCGATGCACTCCGAGCCGGCCGGCTTGACGACGACCTGCGGCGGAGTGGTGTCGAAACGCTCGCCGGTCACCGACTCGACCTCGACGTGCTTGGTTCCCCACAGCCGGACGGTGATGTCCGAGTCGGTGAAGACCGTCTGGATGAGGACGCCCGTCGGGTAGTCGTTGGAGAACGCCAGCTCGATCTCGCCGTCGAACACGGTGGCCTCACGGCCGGGTGGGTAGCGGCTGATGTAGAACGAGTGCGGGGTGTGCGTGACGTCGCCCATCCCGGCGAAGTACGCGGCGTTGTAGAGCGTGGTGGCGAACTGGCTGATGCCGCCGCCGACCGCCTTCGACAGCGCTCCCTCCTGGATCACCGCCGCTTCCACATAGCCCTGCTCGGCCCCGCGGGGGCCGGTGAACTCGTTGAGCCCGAAGGTGGCACCGGGCGCGACCACGGCCCCGTTGACCTTCTCCGCGACCACCCGGATGTTCTCCCCGGACGCCGACGCGAAGCCGCCGGTGGTGAACTCCCCGATGACCTCCTTGATGCCCAGCGACTTAGCCTTCTCGGTGGTGAACGACGGTTGCGCGGTCGCGTAGACCACGGTCGCGTCGCGGTCGTCGCCGCGCAGCGCGGTTCCGATGGCGGCATCGGTGGCCTTCCAGTCGACGGTGCGGCCCGCCGCACTGGGCGTGATCACCGGGGCACCGTTCTGAATCGCGATGACGGCGTCCTTGGGCCCGGCCTGGGTCGCCTCGACGGGCGCGGTGTGCGGCGCGCGCACCTTGGCCACGTCGACCGCGACGGTGAACCCGTCGGAGTCGTCCGGCGCGACCGTGGTCGCTGCCGCAATACCGGCGACGGGCACCGGCACGGTGGCGCCCTCGGCGACCAGCCGGATCGGGGCGGAGAGGATCTTCGTCGCCTCCGCGGCGGCCGCGTCGACCTTCGCGGCGCTGGCCCGAACCGGAGCGTCGTTGACCGGCAGCACGAGGCCGTTCACCGCCGACGGGCCACCTGCCGCCCACGCGGTCGCGACGGCGTCAACCGCCGGCTCGACCTCCAGGGTGCGGCCGGTGACGGGCTCGACCGTCCGGACGGTGGTGCCCTCGATGGCCACCTGGCCCTCGACCGGCGCGATGTCCGTGCTGTCGGCGATGCCCGTGAGGAATGCCGACAACGCAGCGTCGTCGGTCGTCACGGCCAACGGCACGTCGGTGGACATGAAGAACGAGGAGACCCGGGCGATCGGGCTGGCCGACCGCACGCCGACTTCCTGCACAGTGGCAGCGACGTCCGCGGTGAGACCGGCGTCCGCGGGATCGATCGGGGTGGACTCGCCGTGGACGTCGACCGTCACGGGCCTGTTGTAGGCGGGGACCGCCTGCGCCGTCAGGGCGGCCGTTGCCTCGATCGGCGTCATCCCGCCGACCTCGACACCGGCGATCGTGGTGTTGCGCTCGATCTCGCCACTGGTGGACAGGAGGTCGACGAGGTACACGACGGCGAGGACCAGCAGGACGGCGCCGGCGATGATGGCGGCGATCAGTCGAGGTGAACGGCCGGTCGGGCCACCGGCCGGTGCGCTGCCCGCGGGCGGGCCGGGAGGTTGCGCCTCCCCTGCCGGTCGACCACCGAGATCGAGGCCACTGACATCGATGAGTTCGGTGCGTTCGTCGTCGCCGTGTCGATCCGCACCGTGTTCCGCGGTGCGGATGCGCTGGGTCGCCTCGGCGCCCACATCCTCGCTCCGGATCCGATCGGTCGGATGGTCGGCAGCGGCGGGCGGCCCCCCGGCCGGCTCCGCAGCATTGTTGCCCGTCAGATCCTTCACACCTGTCCCTCGCGCTCGACATCCGGCGGACTTCTCCACTCAGGACCATTGTCCTGATCGGGGTCACCGATCCTTGGGACGCACGAGAGGGCCGGACGCTGCTGTGCAGGGCATCATGTCACCCGAACGGACCACCACAAATGCCGGCTGGGCAGCCGAGGGACGGTCAGCGAGCCTGGGCGGGCAGCGGTGAGTGACGGACGCCGCGGATGGTGGAGATGAGAATCCGCCGGCACTCCAGCGGCGTGACGTTCATCAACGAAGCGAGGGCGGCAATGGCGCCGTCGTCCAGCGTCATCGCGGATGACGCCCCGTTGGTGCGGAACTCGAACCACCGTTTGACCGGGGCCAGCCGCGGGTCGTTGGTGGCCATCACCTCGGACACGTCCACCGTGATGGACCCGCTGGTTCCGGCACTCGGGCGCAGCGCGACGCCCTGTTCCGCCGCGCCGAGCAGCGTGCCGAGGTCCTCGCCGAGCGCGCCGGCGATCACCCACAGCACGTCCACCCGCAGGGAACGGTGGCCGGTTTCGTAATTCGCGAGGGCAGCCTTGCTGACAAGGCCGCCGGTCCGCTGGGCCACCTCGGCCTGGGTGAGCTTCTGCCGGCGTCGCGATTCACGCATCACCCGGCACACGGCAGCGGCGAACGCCTGCTGCGACCGTGCGTCGTAAGCCTGCGACACGCTGGTCCCCTTCGTTGGAGGGACGACCGAGAGGCTCTCGGGCCGCCGGGATGCCAATGCCCCGGTCACCGTCCGTGCTCACAGTCACAATTCGAACTCTGCCGTGAGCCGGATGGGCTATACCGGAGCATGATGTACGCACCCCTTCGGTCTTTCTACCACAGGGTAACCGCGATTACACTCGTTCGGCCCATTGGTGTTCGCCGATTGCCCCGAACGTGTCAGGGCGATGGCGGGACCGCGTTGCGAGGACACGCCTGCCCCGATTGCGCGGTCGCAGCGACGCCGCAGCGTCGGCGGTCGGGCGGCAGGACCCAGACACGGCCGCCAGCCCCGCCGTCACCGTGATACGCGCGCGTCAGCGGAACAGCGAGCGGCCGAACCAGTCACCGGGCGCGCTGACGCCGGGCGGGCAGGCCCACAGCCCGCCGCCGATGTGCGCGATGTACTCGTTGAGCAGGTCGGATCGGCCGAGCCGGGTCTGTAGCGCCTTGAACTGTTTCTGCGGGTCCCGCTGGAAGGCGATGAAGAACAGCCCGGCGGCCAGCTTCCCGGTGTCCGGGTCCTGGCCGTCGGTGTAGTTGTAGCCACGCCGGAGCAGGCGCACGCCGCCGTTCTGCTCCGGTGACGCGAGCCGGATGTGCGCGTTCATGTCGACGACAAGCGCGCCCGTGGCGTCGACGGCCGCATAGTCGACCGGGGTGAACTCCTCCCCGCCGGTCAGCGGCGCACCGGTCGCCTTGTGCCGCGCGAAGATCCGCTCCTGATCGGTGAGCGGGTCGGTGTCCCAGCTCTCGATCTCCATCCTGATCTTCCTGGCGACCAGGTAGGAGCCGCCGGCCATCCAATCGGTCGGCGACGCGGCGCCGCCGGAAGGCACCCAGACCTGTTCGTCCAGCGCGGCGGTGTCGTCGGCGTGCATGTTGTTGGTGCCGTCCTTGAAGCCCATCAGGTTGCGGGGGGTCGACTGCCCGGCGCCCGTCGCCGAGGCGCGGCCGAACCCCAGCTGCGACCACTTGAGCACAGCCGTTCCCCTGGCCGCCCGCACCATGTTGCGGATGGCGTGGAAGACCACCTGCGGGTCGTCCGCGCAAGCCTGGATGCAGAGGTCACCGTCGGACAGCGCGGGCTTCATCACCGCATCACCGGGCATCGTCCCGAACGGGGCCAGCTCGGCCGGCATCCGGTCCGCCAACCCGAACCTGTCGTCGAACAGGGACGGACCGAATCCCACGGTGATGGTCAGCGAGTGCGGGCCGAGGTCCATCGACTCGCCGGTGTCGAAGGGCGGCTGCTCAGGCCGGATCGGTGAATCGCTGACCTGCTTGCCTGCGGTCAGCCGCGCGGCCATCGCGGCCCACCGGCCGAGCATCCGCTGCAGCTCCTCGACATCGGTGGTCGTGACGTCGAGCGCGGCGAACATCAGCCGTTCCTGTTGGGCGGTGGTGATGCCGGCCTGCCGGGGGCCGTAGAACGGCACCACGTTCTGCGCCCTGGCCGTGGCCGCGTCGACGGTCGGCGCCGATGCACCGTCAGCAGTGCGAATGCCGTAGCCGGCCGCCACCCCGACGCCGGCGGCGAGCCCGACTCCGGCGGCCGCCGCCCCGCCGAGGAACCGCCGCCGGGACGGTCCCCGGTTCTCTGTGTCCGTGCGTTCCATGGCCGTCAGTTCGTGATCTTCGCGGAGATCGCCGACAGCGGCTCCTGCACGACGAGCAGCGCGTCCGTGAGCTTCTTCTTGTCCTGCGCCGTCAGCTTGTCGTACGGCGTCCAGCCACCGGGCGCGGCGGGGTCGCGGTAGCCGTCGAGCACGGCAGTGAGCGCGTCGAACGCGGCGGAGATCTGCGGCACCAGGGTGGGATCGATCTGGTCGAGCGCCGGCTTCAGCGTCGCGAACGCCTGCAGGGAGCCTTCGACGTTGGCCTCGAAATCGAGCAGGTCGATCCTCGAGTACGCCTCTTCCTCACCGGTGATCTTGGACGCCAGCACCTCGTCCAGCAGGGTGGCCGATCCGTTGGCGATCTCGAAGGCCTGGTACCCACCGGCGGTGCCCGCCGAGGTCGCCGCGGACAGTTTCGCGGCCTCCGTCTGCAGGCTCTGGATGTCGACGACCAACTGGTCACCGAGCTCGGCAAGCCCCGCGGCGCTCTTCTTCTCGAACAGCCCCTGCTCGATGGGGTGGAATCCGGTCCACTCGGTGCCTGTCTCGACGTCACCGGCGCGGAGGTCGATCGCCGGGTCCAACTCGGGGAACGACTCGGCGACCGGTTCGATCCGCTCGTAGAACGGGCGCGCCTTGACGTACGCGGCCTGCGCGGCCGCGAGATCCCCGGCCTCGAGCGCCGCGGCCAGTTCCTTGACCGGCACCAGCAGGAACGCGATCTGGTCGTCGACGTAGGCGGCGTAGTCGGCGGTGGCGGTGTCCAGCAACGCGGTCAGATCGGCCGACTGGGCGGCTGCCTCGCCGGTGACGGTGAACGGCGTCCGCTCGGTGGTCGCCCCTGGGCAGAAGACTTCGTAGCTGCCGCCGTCGAGCCGCGCCGAGAACGTCGAATCGAAGCCGGGTGCGAGGTTCTCCCGCTCGCCGACGATGCGCTGGTCGGCGACCAATTCGACCTCGGTGACGCTCAGCGCATCGACGTTGGTGATCAGGAAGGTGACCTGCCCGGCAGGCACGGTGTCCGGGCTGGCCGCGCACCCACCTGCCTCGGTGACGGTGATGTTCACCTGACCGTCGACCGCCGCGGCCGCCGAATCGCCCCCGGCCGACGCCGCGGGCGCCGCGGAGGACGCGGACGGGCTCGACGCGGCAGGCGCGGCGGAACCACAACCGGCCAGCAGCAGGGCGCCGGCCGTCAGCAAAACGGCTGGCCGGGCGCGGCGGAGCGGTGTGGTCATGGGTATCTCCAGAGATGCGATGAGGGACGGATGGCGTGCACCGACCGCGATGCGCTCGCGGGGGCGGGCGGCCGGTCGGCGTGACGGCGGAACGGCGGCTCAGCCCGATGGCGGCCTTGACAGTGCGAGGGACTGGTCGACCCGGTCGACCTGCGGCGGATCCGACGGTGCCCGGGACGCTGCCCCGGGTGCGGCCGAGACCGGTTGACGCCGAGGGAGTTTCGGCAGACCGAACGCCAGCAGCACGATCGCGAACAGCACCAGCAGGGCCGGGATCACCTGCCCCACGACCTGATGGCGGGCGCGGTCGGCATCGAAGGCGGCGAGCCGCTGGGCACCGGCGGCCAAGGCGGCGTCGGTGGCATCCACCCGCTCGTCCAGGACGACTCCCGCCTGCACGACGCCGCGACCGGGCACGGTGACCAGCAGCGTCCGCACCAACCGGGAGTCGATGGCGGTGACGATCCCGGTGGCACCGTCGACCCGGACCGTCGGGGTGACGGCGTCGCGGTAGGCGACGTCGAAGCTGTCTCCCGCGCCGGTCGAACGGACCCCGACGGGCAACCGGCCGCCGTTCTGGGCCGCGAGTTCGGTCGCCGTCAGGGATGCCGGGAGGCCGGTCGCGGCGGCGTCGACTTCGGACGTCACGGCTGGCCCGGTGAGGACGACGGTGTCCGACTGGACGGTTCCGGTGAGCGTTTGGGGAGCGCCGGCCGGAAAGCTCGTCAGCTCGAGTGTTGCGGTCCTCGCGTCGGAGCCGACCGTCACCAGGGCGGTTCCGCCGCCGGCCGCGGCCGAAGCCCGCAGCTCGAACGGTCCCTGCCGGGCGGTGTCAACACCTGGAGCCGAGGGCGCGAGCAGCGCCAGCAGGCCCGCGGCGGCCAGCGCGGCGGCCGCGGTGCCGACCAGCAGCCGCCCGAGAGCCGCGCGGGACGGCGTTCGCTTGGCCGGCCACAGGACGACGAGCAGCATCGGCACCGCATAGAGGACGTACGCGACCACCTCGACCACCGGCAGGCTCGACCGGATGCCGAGCATCCCGGTCAGCAGCGATTCCTGGACGGATCCGGGCCGGGCCACGGCGGACAGGTCGAGCATCGTCTGCTGTCCGAGGGTCAGCCAGCCGGCCTCGTAGGCCGCGCGCAGGGTGCTCATCACCAGCCCGGCAGCCACCAGGACCAGCACCACACCGGTGATCCGGAAGAACCTGGACAGATTGAGCTGTACGCCGCCCCGGTAGACCAGATACCCGAGGCCGACGGCGACCGCCACGCCGAGCACGACGCCCAGCACCGCCTGCGCCGGCGAGATGGCGGATTGGAAGGCAGCCAGCAGGAAGACGGCCGTCTCGAATCCCTCCCGGATGACAGCCAGGAATGCCATCACGACCAGCGCGCCCGCCGAGCCGCTGGCCAGCGCGCTGCCGGTCGCTGCCTGCAGGTCCTTGTGCAGCCCGCGGGAATGCGCCCGCATCCAGAGCACCATGTAGCTGACCATCACCACGGCGACGGCCGCGACGACGCACTCGAGCATCTCCTGCTCGCGTTGCGGCAGCCCGGCGCTGAACAGCTGCAACGAGATTCCGACCGCCAGGCACACCGCGACCGCGACCGCGACGCCGGCCCACACCTTGCGCAGCGCGTCGGCCCGATTGCTCTGCTTCAGGAAGGCCGCGATGATCCCGATGATCAGCGCGGCCTCGAGTCCCTCGCGCAGCCCGATGACGAACGTCGCGAGCATGCTGCCTCCTGGGACGGTTCCGCATCGGTGCGCGACGGTTGGTGACGCCGATTCAGGTAAGGCTAGCCTCACCTCGCTGTCGGGACACTACCCCTGTACGGCACCTCAGCGACACTGTGATCCCGACCTCAGCAACGGACATCCGGGACGCGGTCCGTACCCTGTTCGGATGACCATCCGACCCATCGTGATCTGCGGAGAGCCGGTCCTGCACCGCCCGACCCGTCCCGTCACCGAGTTCTCCACCCCCGAACTCGACATGTTGATCGAAGACCTCCTCGAGACCAACGAGGCTGCCTACGGTGCCGGACTGGCGGCGAATCAGATCGGCGACGACCGGCGGGTGTTCGTCTACGACTGCCCGGACCACGGCACCCGGCGGAAGGGCTACGTCGTCAACCCGGTCATCGAGACCTCCCAGGTCCCCACGAACATGCCCGACCCGGACGACGACTCGGAGGGCTGCCTCTCCGTACCCGGGGAGAGCTTTCCAACCGGCCGGGCCGACTGGGCGAAGGTCAGAGGCGTCGACCGGGCGGGTGAGCCGATCGTGGTGGAGGGCACCGGGTTCTTCGCGAGATGCCTTCAGCACGAGGTCGATCACCTGGATGGCTACCTGTATCTGGACCGGTTGATCGGCAAGAACGCGCGCGCCGCCCGCAAGGCCGTCAAGGCGAACGGCTGGGGCGTCCCGGGCCTGACCTGGCAGCCGGGCAAGGATCCGGACCCGTTCGGACACTGAGCGCCGGACGCCCGACCGGGACGTCCGGCGGACAGCCGGACATGCCGACAGGTACTCACCGGAGGTGACAAGGTTGTCACGCTGGGCTGGTCGGGGTGTTGTGAGCTGCCGATAAGGTGAGCCCTGTGTCGACCGCCAACCCACAGTCCCGCACCATCGCCGCCGCATCACCGACTTCTGCGCTCCCGCTGACGATCGGATGCTCGGCGTGAGCACTGGGACCGACACCGAAGCAGTCGAGACCGAGTCGATCGAGACCGACCCGATCGACACCGATGCTTCCGATACCGATGCGGCCGACGGTCGCACCAACGGCAGCTCCAGCGGGGACGGCGCACAGGCAGCGGGCGAGTCGGAAGCGATCGAGGACGGCGCGCTCAGCGGCCAGGTGCAGATGGTGGTCGTGGCGAACCGGTTGCCGTTCGACATGGAGAAGATGCCGGACGGCAGCACGAAGGCCCGGCAGGCGCCCGGCGGCCTGGTGACGGCACTCGCGCCGATCCTGTCCCGCCGGCACGGAGCCTGGATCGGCTGGCCGGGCACCGCCGACGTGACCCTCGAGCCGACCACCACCGACGGCCTGAGCCTGCATCCGGTGACGCTGTCGGCACAGGAGGTCGACGACTACTACGAGGGCTTCTCCAACGAGACCCTGTGGCCGCTGTATCACGACGCGGTCGTCGAGTCCCAGTTCCACCGCGAGTGGTGGGAGGCCTATCAGAAGGTGAACGCCCGGTTCGCGGAGGAGGCGGCCGAGCTGGCCGCCCCGGGCGCGACGGTCTGGGTGCACGACTACCAGCTGCAGCTGGTTCCGCAGTTCCTGCGCCGTCTCCGGCCGGACGTCCGGATCGGCTTCTTCCTGCACATCCCGTTCCCGCCGGTCGAGCTGTTCATGCGGCTCCCGTGGCGGACCCAGATCGTGAACGGCCTGCTCGGCGCGGACCTGATCGGCTTCCAACTGCCGGGCGGGGCGCGGAACTTCGCCCGGCTGGCCAAATCCCTGACCGGGGCAATCACCACCGGCGGCACGATCGAGCACGACGGCCGGACCATCAAGGCCGGCGCCTACCCGATCTCCATCGACTCGGCGGAGCAGTCGGCGCTCGCCGCAACCCCGCGCATCCACAACGCCGCCAAGAAGCTGCGGGACGATCTCGGTCACCCGAGCAAGATCATCCTGGGCGTCGACCGGCTCGACTACACCAAGGGCATCGACGTCCGGCTGCGCGCCTTCGGTGAGTTGCTGGCCGAGGGCGACCCGGCGGTCGAGAACGCCGTGATGGTGCAGATCGCCACCCCGAGCCGGGAGCGGCTGGGGTCGTACAAGCGGATGCGGGAGGCCATCGAGCAGCAGGTCGGCTCGCTGAACGGCGACTACGGCAAGATCGGCCACCCCGCCGTGCACTACCTGCACCAGTCCCTCCCGCGTGAGGAGCTGGCCGCGTTCTACGTGGCCGCCGACGTCATGACGGTGACACCGCTGCGGGACGGGATGAACCTGGTCGCCAAGGAGTACGTCGCCTGCAGGGTGGACGGCGGCGGCGTGCTGCTGCTCTCCGAGTTCACCGGCGCGGCCAAGGAACTGCGGGCGGGCCTGCTGGTCAACCCGTACGACACGGACGGCGTGAAGAACGGCCTCCGGTCCGCGTTGACCATGCCGACGGTCGAGGCACGGCGGCGCATGCGCTCCCTCCGCCGGCAGGTGCTCACGCACGACGTCGACCGCTGGGCGGCGGCGTTCCTGTCCGCGCTGGAACAGACGAGAGACCATGTCGCCGACGCGATGTCGCGGCTGCCCGGCGATGTCACCGCGGCCATCGCCGAGGTCAGCGAGACCGGCCGGCTGCTCGTCGCCACCGATTTCGACGGCTGTCTGGCACCGATCGTCGACGACCCCGCGGCGGCCCGCCCGCTGCCCGAATCCATGGAGGCGCTCCGCACGCTGACCGTGACACCGGGGACCATCGTCGCCGTCGTCTCGGGCCGTGCGCTCGCCGATCTGGAGAACCTGCTGGGCCCGGTCGAGCGGGTCCACCTGGTCGGTTCGCACGGCGCGGAGACCTCCGCGGAGGACCGCGACGAGGCCGCGGCGCTCACCCCGGAGGACGCCAAGCGGCTCAGCCGGCTGCGCCTTGAGCTCCAGCAGATCACCGCGGAGTACCGCGGTGTCCGTCTCGAACCCAAACCCACCGGCATCGCGGTGCACCTGCGTGGAATGGACCCTGCCGAGGCCGCCGCCGTCACCACGCAGATCGAGGAGAACCCGGCGAGCTGGCCGGGTGTCCACCTGTTGCGCGGGAAGATGGTGCTCGAGCTGACGGTCGTCACGACCAACAAGGGCCGCGCGCTGAAAGCCCTGATGAAGGCCAACCACGCCACGGCGACGGTCTACATCGGTGACGACATCACCGACGAGAACGCCTTCGGGGTGCTGGAGAAGGGCGACGTCGGAATCAAGGTCGGAGCCGGCCGCACCGCCGCCGACGTCCGCATCACCGACCCGAGCCGCGTCGCCGACGTGCTGCACGTGCTGGCCGACAACCGCCGCCGCGCCCAGAAGCGACGGTCGCAGCACGCCGCCGGCACGTCGGGGCCCGTCGCGAAGGCGCAGACCGCCCGGAGCTGAGCGGGCTCGTTCTCCAGGGCATGTGTTTTGACCGCCCGGCTGAGGGAACTGTCAACGCTGTGGGGAGCACCCTCGGGTTCGACTCGTCGTCGGGGGCGGGTCGGAACGGTTGCTCCCCGCTAGCGTTCTTGAGCAGGCTTGCGGACCATTCCTAGGTTCGCGAGCGCGCCGACTGCCGCTCGAGCAGGGAAATCCTGCCCCAGCGGCCGCGAAAACCCTGCTGACGCGTCACTGGACGAGCCCGGCGCCTGCACCGGCGTCCGCCTGCGGGGCGAGGCACAACCGCTAGCGACGGTAACGGGCCACGTACCCTCGATGACGTGACTGTCGTCCTCCCCCCGACCATCAGCCTCGGCAACAGCTTCGCCCGCGAACTCCCGGAGCTGTCGCTGCCCTGGCAGGCCGCCGAGGTCGCCGAACCGCGGTTGCTCGTGCTGAACGAGCCGCTGGCGACCAACCTCGGACTCGATCCCGGCTGGCTGCGGACCGACGATGGCGTGCGGCTGCTCGTCGGGAACCTGCTGCCCGGTGACGCGACCCCGGTGGCGCAGGCGTACGCCGGACACCAGTTCGGTGGCTACTCCCCCCGGCTCGGTGACGGTCGTGCGCTGCTGCTCGGCGAGATCACCGGCACCGACGGCCGACTCCACGATCTTCACCTGAAAGGCTCTGGTCGCACCCCGTTCTCGCGGGGCGGGGACGGGCTGGCGGTGGTCGGGCCGATGCTCCGCGAGTACATCATCAGCGAGGCGATGCACGCCCTCGGTATCCCGACGACCCGGTCGCTGGCCGTGGTGGCCACCGGGCGTGACGTTCACCGCGAGACCGTCCAGCCGGGGGCCGTGCTGGCCAGGGTGGCGAGCAGTCATCTTCGGGTGGGCAGCTTCCAGTACGCCGCCGCCACCGGCGATGTCGCCCTGCTCCGCCGGCTGACCGACCATGCGATCGCCCGCCACTACCCCGCCGCCGCGGAGTCCGAACTGCCTGCGCTGGCCCTGTTCGACGCGGTCGTCGCGGCGCAGGCGTCGCTGGTCGCGCAGTGGATGCTGGTGGGCTTCATCCACGGCGTGATGAACACCGACAACATGACGATCTCCGGCGAGACCATCGACTACGGGCCCTGTGCCTTCATGGAGACCTTCGACCCTGCAACGGTGTACAGCTCGATCGACACCGGTGGGCGGTACGCCTACGGCAACCAGCCGGTCGCCGCGGAGTGGAATCTCGCCAGGCTGGCGGAGGCACTGCTGCCGCTGATCGACGACGACCAGCAGCGGGCGGTGGAGCTTGCGGCCGAGTCGCTGGGCGCGTTCGGGCGGCAGTACTCCGACGCCTGGTCCGCAGGTATGCGGTCCAAGCTCGGGCTGCCGGACGGTCTCGACGACGAGGTCGGGTCGGCCATCGTCCGGGACCTGATCACGCTGCTGCAGAGCAATCCCGTCGACTACACCTCCCTGTTCCGGCATCTCGCGACGGCCGCGCGGGGTGACGCGGAGCCCGCCCGCGGCTTGTTCCTGGACCTCGCGGCCTTCGACGGGTGGCTGGAGCGCTGGCGAGCCCTCGCACCGGACGCGCAGGCGATGGATCGGGTCAACCCCGTCTACATCCCGCGCAATCACCTGGTCGAGGAGGCGCTCGGAGCGGCCACCGACGGCGACCTCGAACCGCTCGGGCGGCTGCTGGAGGCCATCGGCTCCCCGTACGACGCGCGGCCGGGGCTCGACCGCTACGCCGAGGGCGCGCCGGTGGACTTCGGCGCCTACCAGACCTTCTGCGGGACCTGACTTCTGGCGGTTTCCGCGGCGCCGTCAGGCGAACGCCGGCATGACCTCGTCGTGCAGCAGCCGGAGTTGCTCGTCGACGGTCGCCACGCCGGGGATCGACCGCCCGGTGAACGCCTTCACCAGCGACGCGTCCGTGATGGCCGCGATGAGGTGGTTGACGCCGGCCGGCTCGATCTCCTTGATCTTGGCCGTCACCTCCTCCGGCGTGCCGGCGAACGAGAGCTTCTCGGCGATCTCCGGCGTCGTGAGCTCGATGCCCTTGGCGAGATCTCCGCCGCCGATGGCGTCGATGATCGGCTTCAGGCTCTCCGGGTCCACGTCGTTGCGCTCGAGCTGCTCGGCCGGCATCGATGACGCATAGATGCCGACCATGCTCCGGGCCGCGTCCTTCGCGGCCGCCGAATCACGGCCGACAGACAGCACCACCCAGGCACCGAAATCCAGCGTGCGCCAATCCTTTCCGGCCTTCTCGGCCCCGATCCGGAGGTGCTCGGCGGCATAGTCGTACGCCTCGCGGGTGTAGCTGAGCGCGTGGTGGCAGCCGTCGGAGAATTCGGCGGAGGCCTCGAACGACCGGGGCCCGCGCATGGCGCCCATCTTCACCGGCACCCGCTCCTGCACCGGCCGGGCGAACGTGAAGAGCCCGTTGTACTGGAAGAACTCGCCGTCGAAGGTGATCGCACCGTCATCCAGCAGCGTGCGGATGACGTGCACGCCCTCGATCACCCTGGACAGCGGCTTTGTCTTCGCCCAGTCGATGCCGTACTGGCTCAGCAGCCCGAAGTTCCCGCTGGAGAGCACCACCTCGGCCCGCCCGCCGGTCAGTTCATCCAGCGTCGCCGCTGCCTGCGCGATGAGCGTCGGCTCCCGCAGGACGACGGCGGAAACGCTGGGGCCGAAACGGATCTGGCTGGTCTGCTGGGCCGCGGCGGCGAACAGCAGCCACAGGTCCTTGTGCCACGTCTCGTCCGCCGCGTAACAGGCGTAGAAGCCCAGTTCGTCCGCCAGCCGGATCGCCTGCAGCGATTCCTCCAGCGGGTAATCGGGGAGCATGACGTAGCTGAACTTCATCGGATCTCCTCACGAGGGGTTCGGGCGGCGTCGGCCCTGAGCCGGCGGAGTTGCTCCGCCACCTCGATGGCGTCGCCCTGCGGGACATCTCTGGAATGACGATCGGGGCGGGCGATGAACAGGTAGAGCAGTCCGGTGACACCGACGATGCAGACACCGATCGCCACGATCCACCGGTCGAGGAAGGTGTCGGCCTCCGCCGGTCGCAGCAACAGGAAGATGGCGAAGATGCCGTAGCCGAGCGCCAGGATGTTGACCAGCAGGCCCCAGCTGCCGAGGTTCCACAAGCCGGCCGGTCGCCAGCCGCGGAGCCGCTGACGCAGCGCCGCCAGCACCACGGCCTGGAAGGCGATGTAGATACCGAGCACGGCGAAGGCCGTGACCCTGGCCAGGGTGTCCGGGCGCCAGAACACGAACAGGGCGATCAGCAGCGGGACGACGCAGACGACGGTGAGCGCGTTGGTCGGCACGGCATGCTTGTCGGAAACCCTTGCCAGCCAGGGACTTGCGGGCAGCATCCGGTCCCGTGCGAAGGCGTACAGCAGCCGGCTCCCGGCGGCCTGCAGGGACAGCACGCAGGAGATGAAGGCCACCACGGTGACCACGAGGAAGATCTTCGATCCGGCTGTGCCGAGGGTTGCCTGCAGGATGGACGGGATGGGGTCGGTCTCCTCGCCGTCGACGATTGCCTGCAGGTCCGGCGCGGCGAGCACGTAGCCGGCATAGGACAGGAATCCCGAGACGCCGCCGACGACGATCGTCAGGATCATTGCGACCGGGATGCGCCGGGTGGGGTCGTTGACCTCCTCGGCGACATCGCCGCACGCCTCGAACCCGTAGAAGAGGAACAGGCCACTGAGCGCCGCCGCCAGGAACGTCACCAGATAGGCCTGCTCGCCGCCCGCCCCCAGGCTGTCGAAGAACACCGAGAAGGGTTGCTGCCGCTGGAAGATCACCAGGTACAGCCCGAGCGCGACGACGCCGATCAGCTCGGCGGCGAGCCCGATCCGGGCGATGCGGGCGAGCATCCGGGTGCCGCTGTAGTTGATGGCCAGCGCGACCAGCAGCAATCCGAAGACGATGAGCAGGGTGATCGCCGGGGTCGCCGCGATGCCCAGCAGTGCGGCGACGAAGCCGCTGCCGAATTCGGCGACGGCGGTGATCGTCACGACGATCGCCCAGATGTAGACCCACGAGACGATCCACGCGAACTTGCGATTCCACAACCGCCGGGTCCACGGGTAGATCCCGCCGGCGAGCGGGTATTGCGAGACGACCTCGCCGAACACGAGCGCCACCAGCAATTGCCCGGCGCCGACGATGACCAGCCACCAGATCGACGGTGGTCCGCCAACCGAGAGGCTGTACGCGAACAGCGAATAGACGCCGACCAGGGGCGAAAGGTAGGTGAACCCCAGCGCCATGTTCGACCACAAGCCCATGCTGCGATGGAATTCCTCGGTGTACCCCAGGGCGGCGAGTTGCGCCTCGTCGGCAGGGGCGCCGTTCGGTGATGGTGATGGGCTCACCGGGTCTCCTCAGCGGGCGGTGCAGCGGTTGTCAGTGCAGCGGTTGTCCGTGCGGCAGCGTTCGGCATCGGGACGTCGCCGACCCTGTCTCGCGAATGGAAGAAAACCTATAGAGGTAGATGTCATAGGGCAAGACCCACTTGTCACCCGGATGACTCTGGGCCGATCAGGTGCGGGTACCCAATAAGTGCCGGGACCGATCACGTGCTGGGATCGATCAGGTGCCGGGACCGATCAGGTGCAGGGTCCAGGGCACCCCGGCCACGGGGCGACCAGCTTGCAGCGGATCGGGTTCGCCCTCGCGGAGATGAACCATTGCCCCGACGAGCCACCGTGGCGATGTCGACAGCACCACCCGGCGCTCGTCGTTGAGCAGCACGTACGGGCCGGGCACGGCTCCGCCCACCGTCATCAGCAGGGCCTCCAGCCTGCGGACCGGGACGTCGGCACCGACCACGCCGACGAATCGACCGCCGACCGTCACCGGACCGGTCAGCGTCAACAGGTACTGACCGGTGCCGTTCAGGTCGATGTACGGGCCGACGACGTGCCGCCGCCCGGTCCGCCGGGGAACGTCGAACCAGTCGGCGGCCAGGTAGTCGTAGTAGCCCAGGCTGGACGGCCGGAGGTCGGGGCTGAGCAATTGCAGCGAACCCGCGGTCGGGTCGACCTGCCACCAGCGAAGCTGTTGCACGTCAACGACTCCCGGCCGGTCCGCGGGCCGTTCACCGAGCTGCTCGGGATCGAAGACCACGCCGAGGCCGATGGCGGGTTGTGCCGGCTCGAGCAGCAGCTCCCGGACAACGGCATCGATGCGGTCGGCCATGGCGGCCGGTTCATCATCGAGTGCGCCGACCGTGGCCGCGCGAACGCGCTGGACCGTCCCGAACACCTGCTCCACCACCGCGGCGACAGCGCCGCAGATGCCTGCCGCGGTGCGGTCGGGGTCCGCCGGGGGCGTGCGGCCGTCCTGCGTGCGGCCGTCCTGCGTGCGGCCGCCCTGTGTGCGAGCCTGCGGCGGATGACGCAGCGGCGGGCGGCTGCGCGGCGCGCGTGTCATGGGGTGACTCCTGCGGACGGCCGCTGTCCTGCCCGGGCATCGGTGCCTATGCGGCGGCGCATGGCCTGCAGGTGCAGGTCGATCGACCACAGCGTCCGGGTCTCGATATGCTCCTCGGTGAGCGCGCGGGCGAGATCGGCGTCCCGGGCCTCGATGGCGTCGATCACCGCGCGGTGACTCGCCACGATGCTGCCGCGCAGCTTCGGTGTGCGGCTCGGCGGCCACGGCAGTTGCCCCAGCTCGACGTGCAGATCCATTTCCAGCATCGTCAACCGGACGGATTGTGCGCAGGCGGCGACCTCGATGTAGAACCGCCCGTCGATACGGCGTTGGGCGGTGACCGACTCCGCCGCCGCCAATCGGTCGACGATGTCGTGCAGCCGGGCGATCTCGCGCTGTGAGGCCCTGGTGGCCGCGAGCCGGGCAGCCCCGGCCGCGACCGCCGCATGCACGTCGCCGAGTTCCCGCAGGTCGGTGGTCCCCAGCGCGGCCAGCCGGGAATCGGCGAGGGCGGCGAGCGCGTCCTCGCTGGACCGCACGAAGCTTCCGCCGCCGCGACCGCGGCGGGTCTGCACCAGCCCGAGATTGCGCAGTTCGGCGAGTGCTTCGCGCAGCGTGACAGTCGAGACGTTCAGCATCGTCGCCAGTTCCGTCTCCGCCGGGAGCTGCTCCCCGTCGCCGAGCAGGCCGAGCGCGATCGCACTGCCCACCTGCCGGACGACGGCCTCGCTCCGCAGCGCCCCGTCGTCGAGCGGCGCGAAGACGGCGCGCCACGCGTCGCCGCTGAGCACCTGCACGTGTCCTCCTCGAGACGCTGCTTCGCCACACGCTGCTTAGATACGCGCTGCTTCGATAGACGCTGCGCGGGACGGTCCGGGTCCCCGCTGGGAATCCTCCCACCACACCCACGGGCCACCTTAACCATTGAAGGCATAGGTTTCTCCGGCTAGGGTTCTTACACATCTCTCCTTGCGTCACCCTCCCGGCACCCAGGAGCATCGATGACCCAGGTCCAGCCCGATCGATCACCGGCGCCTGACGCGCTGTCCGTCCCCTTCACGCCCGGATCCCCGGCCAATCCACCCGAACTGGCCGACTTCCCGGAGACGCTCGCCGGTCCGGTTCCTGTGCCCTTGGCCGAGCCCCGCACCCGGGCGTTCGTGGAGCAGTGGCGCAATGCCTCCTACAACTGCTTCTCCTCGGGGCACAAGTTCTGCCGCGAGGTCTGCCCGGTCACCCAGGTCGAGCGCAACGAGTCATGGACGCCGACCGCGTTCCACGCCAACGTGATCGCGATGGAACGCGGCGAGCTCGACATCGCTGATGTGGCAGCCGATTACGTGAACTGCACGCAGTGCGGGGCCTGCGAGCTGCGCTGTCCCAATACGCTGTTCACCGGCGATTTCTACCGGTTCCGCACCCGGACCGTCGACGTCGTCAAGGCCGTGCGGGCGCTGGCCGTGGAGAGCGGGGTGCACCAACCGAACTGGAAGGTGTGGAACGAGCGCACCGACCTGGTCACACACGAACCGGTGCTCGGCGACGTCCCGGTCGCGCAGGAGCGGGTCCGCAACTGGGCCGACGGGCTCGACATCCCGATCGGCGGCGAGACCGTGCTGTTCGTCGATTGCGAGGCCGCCTTCTACCGCACCTCTGTTCCCCGAGCCGTCGCTCAGATGCTGCAACTGGCGGCATACGAATTCGGGCTCATGCAGGACCAGTGGTGCTGCGGCGGGCCGGCCGCCGAAATGGGATACGTAGACCAGGCCAAGCGGTTCGCCCGGCACAATCTCGACAATTGGCGGGCCACCGGGACACGGCGGGTACTGGTACTCGACCCGCACGACTACATCTCGTTCACCGAGGATTATCCAAAGTACTTCGGCGATGAGTTCGACATCGAGATCGTCCTGGTACTCGACCTTCTCGCGTCGCTCCTCCGCGAGGGACGGCTGAGCCCGACCGTGCCGGTTGACCGGGCGATCACCTACCACGACCCCTGCAGGCTGAACAAGCGAAAGGGAATCTGGCAGGAGCCGCGGGAATTGCTGCGGGCGATTCCGGGACTCCGCTTCGAGGATGTCGACCGGGTGACCCAGTGGTCGTACTGCTCCGGTGGTGGCGGCGGCCTGCCCGTCGAGAAGCCCGATCTCACCGCGAAGATCAGCGCACTCCGGCTGGAGCGGGCGGTGGAACTGGATGTCGACACCCTGGTGAGTGCCTGCCCCTGGTCGGAACGCCCGCTCAGCGAGGCCGGTGATGCGCAGGACATCGACGTCATCGACCTGCACGAGCTTTTCGCCCAGTCCCTCGGCATCACCGTCGGCGGATCGCGGGGCGATGTCGGCGATCGGCGGCTCGCGCAGCAGCGGACCGGGGTTCCCGGACGCGCACGGCGTACCCGGGGCAGTTGCCGGGACGGCGCGGGCGGTGGCTGTGGCGGTTCGTGCAACGGCTCCGGCTCTGCCAACAGCTCCGGCTCTGGCGGGCACGCCGGCGGTTGCGGCTGCGGGGGGTCCTGACCGATGACGTCGACCTCGGAACCCACCGTCGGCAGCTTCGGCATCGGCCTGGAGAGCATCGGCAGCGACCCGTTGCGGCCGCCGCCGATGGACGCCGAGAGGTTGGACAGCGTCGTCACCGCCCTGCTGACGGTGCTGCCGCGGGAGCAGATCCTCACCGCGAAAACCGATCGCTACAACCGGGCCAGGGTGCCCGCACCATTCCCTGTCCACCGCTGGTCCGAGCGACTGCCCGACCTCGTGGTGCTGCCCACGTCGACCGAACAGGTGGCCGGGGTGGTCCGGATCGCCAACGAGCTCGGGCTGCCCGTGGTGCCACGTGATGGCGGCACCGGTTTGACCGACGGCGCCGTCCCGATGCGCCGGGGCATCGTCATCGACGTCAAGAAGATGAACCAGATCCACGAGATCGACCTGGTGAACCGCACTGTCACCGTCGGCACCGGCATCAACATGCTCAAGCTGAACGAGCGACTCGCGCCGCACGGGCTGTTCTACCCGGACGACCCTGCGTCATATCCGTGCTCGCTGGTCGGCGGCCGGATCGGCACCAGCGGCTGGTCGCTGATCGGCGCGCGGTACGGCCATACCCGAGACCTGGTGCTGAGTTTCGACCACGTCCTGCCGACCGGCGAGATCCTGCACGTCGGCGACGGCATCGGCGGCAAGATCAGCAAGTCGTCCAGCGGCTACCAGCTCAAGCACCTGTTCATGGGTCACCAGGGCACCCTCGGCATCGCGACGAAGGCCACGCTCAAGCTGTATCCGAAACCCGAGGCGGAACTCTCCCCGTTCTGGGCATTCGACAACTACCTCGATGCGCACGCCTGCACCGGTGCGCTGGCCCGGGCCGGCGTCGCGACATTCGCCGGGGCGGTCCTGTTCGACGAGCACAAGGTTGCCTATCTGCGGCGCGACGACGAGGCCTACATCCCGCAGCCGGCCGACGTCCGGGCACTGGTCTGTTCGGTGCTGTACGGCTACGAGGATGAGGTCAAGGTCGGCGGCAAGCGGCTGTTCCGGATCGCGAAGGAGCACGGCGCGCGCTATCTCGGGGACGAGATCTCCGAGGGCGACTGGGCGGCGCGGCACGACCGTTACGCCACCCCCCTGCACGGCCGGACGAAGGACGGTCAGGTCATCCCGATGTCCTGGCACTGCGAGGACGCCGCGATCAACTTCTCGCAGGTGCCGGCGGTCAGCCGGGAATGGCACGCCATTCTCGCGGACCTCCGGCGGAAGACCGATGTCTTCGACGACTGGGGCATGTTCGCCTATACCTCGGCGAACACCGGCGTCGACTACCTCACCGAGATCGACGTCGGCATCTGGGAACAGCGACTGGACGATCGCGCCTGGGCGGCGTGGGTGGACGCCAAGCGGAAGATCGCCGCGGTCGCCATCGCCCACAACGGCTCCATGAGCGCGTGCCACGGCTCCTGCCGGGAAGGCGAGGTCGATCTTCTCCCGGACGAACTCGGCCGGGGCTTCAGGGTGATGCTCGACGTGAAACGAGCACTCGACCCGAACAACATCATGAATCCGGGCAAGTACCTGCTCGACCGTGCGTATGACGGGAGCCGCTGATGACGAACGGGCAACCCACCGGCCCCTCGGCGGCCGCCGAATTCCGCTATCTGGAGCAGTACACGCCACCGGCCGGCACTTCGGTCAGCGACGTCGCGATCACCACCTTCGAGCACGTCTACGAGGTCGACGCCCGGCTGATGCAGGAACACGTGCTGCAGCAGACCTTCCCGAACTGGGACACCCTGCGGATCATGCGCAGCCGGCACGACCACCTGGCGTGGATGCACCGGCACTTCGCCGACACCGTTGTCACCGGGTCGGCGCTGCTGGCCGAAGTTGAGGCCGAGTCCGCCGGCTGAGCGCCCATTCAGCATGAGACGTAACAAACTGACCTTTTGGGATGTACCGGTTTCTGCGTTCAGATAAAGGCTATTTCGCCCACCGCCAAATGGCGTAAAGCGGACTCCAGTACAACGTTGGAAAGTATTTGGTTGCCATCCGTTTACAACGTTGTTTCGACGGGATATACAGGCTCTCACTGCCGCCCGTTCCATCGGTGCCGCGGTTCAGCAGACCAGAGCACCACCGGGCCGGAGGCAGCGATGAATGCGTTTGCGGGAGCACACCGAAACACACCGGCTCGGATCGCGGTGGTGATCGCGATGCTGGTCGGCATGCTCGCCGCCGGCCTTCCGGCGGTCGCCGGCAGCGCCGCCGCGGGTGAAACAAGCAGCGCCGCAACCGGCTCGGCGGGTCACGGACGCGGCCCAACCTCGTACGAGAACCCCATCCTTCCGCGCATTCCCGGTGACGGCGCCGTCGAGAGTTGCGCCGACCCGACCGTCCTGCGAGGGCAGCAGAAGGGCGATCGGTACTGGTACATGTACTGCACGACGGATCCGCTGAACGACGAGGATCTCGACGCGGCAGGCGATCTGCGCTTCCACCGCATCCCGACGATGCGCTCGCTCGATCTGGTCAACTGGACCTACGTCGGCGACGCGTTCGACTCGCTCCCGGCCTGGGCGGCTCCCACAGCGGCGCTGTGGGCGCCGGACGTCGTGTACTCCAGCACCTTTCGGCAGTACTACATGACCTTCGTGGTCACCGACACGGCCGATGCGGTCAGTGGAGTGCCTGGCTGCGACAGCGACAACGCGATCGGCGTCGCGACCGGACCGACCCCGACCGGGCCGTGGACGTTCTCCGATGCACCCGTCGTCGGCCCACGCAGTGGCGGCGAGGGCTGCAACTTCCTGTGGACCTTCGATCCGGAGGTACCGGGCGACACCATCGGCGCTGCGGGGCACCTGTTCTACGGCAGCTACTACGGCGGAATCTATGTCGACGATCTGACCCTGACCGCGACCGGCGCCACGGTCGGCGGCGACCCGACCATGGTCGCCATCGACAACAAGTACGAAGGCGCCAACGTCGTCAAGCGCGACGGTTACTACTACCTGTTCGTGTCGGCAGCCAACTGCTGCAACGGAGCGCTCACCGGCTACAGCGTCTTCGCCGGCCGGTCGCGGTCGATCGAAGGCCCCTATCTCGACCGCGAAGGCAACTCGCTACTCGACGCCCGGGCCGGCGGCACCCCGGTGATCAGCATGAACGGCAACCGCTGGGTCGGCACCGGACACAACAGTGTCTTCAAGGACTTCGACGGCCAATGGTGGACCATGTACCACGCCGTCGACCGCGAGGACCCGTTCTTCGACACCGGGCCGTTGCTCGAGACGGAGTTGGGCTTCACCAAGCGGCCCGCCCTGCTCGATCCCATCGACTGGGTCAAGGGCTGGCCAACGGTCCGCGGCGGCCAGTGGGCGTCGGACTCCCGGATGCCCGCACCGGCCGCGCAGCCGGGTCAGGACAGCAGGTACCGGACGACACTCGTCCGGCCGCAGCTTCCCGGGAAGCTGCAGGCCCGCTACTCCGACGACTTCAACGACGGGCTCGACCGGGCCTGGTCCTGGGTGCGCCCGCCTGCTGCAGGCTCCTACAGCGTGACGAACGGCGTGCTGACGTTGCCGATCCAGAAGGCCGAGCTCTACCAGGACGACAACACCGCATCCGTGCTGCTCCGCAACCAACCGCGCGGAGATTACGTTTTCCAGGCGAAGGTCCGGGTGGACGTGCCCGATGAGGGATGCTGCTTCAACTTCGCGCAGGCCGGCATCATCGTCTACGGCGACGACAACAACTTCGTCAAGCTGACCAACACGTCGATCTGGAACACCCGGCAGACGGAATTCGCCAAGGAGCAGTTCCCGGTGCCGACCGGCTGGGCCCGTTACGGCAACAGTGTTGTCGGGCCGCCGTCGGCCGACTGGACCTACCTCCGCATCGTCGTCGAGACACTGCGCGGGAAGGACCGGGCGGCGGCGCTCGGCGACACCGAGCGGTACACCGCCTACACCAGTCAGGACGGCCGGCACTGGGTGCGCGGCGGCGCCTGGACCCACACGCTGGGCGCAGACGCGCGGATCGGCCTGGTTGCGATGGGTCAGCAGCCCGCCACCGTAGGCACCTTCACCGCCGAGTTCGACGATGTCCGGGTCAGCACCCTCCGCACGGGCGGCCCGCGCGGCTGACGCGAAGTGCCGCAGGGAGATGACGCGGACGTTCCGCAGAGCATTGTCGGTCGGCGGAGAGAGCTGACCGGCAATGACCTGCTGCTCTCCTGCGCCATCACCGTGCCGGCGGTGGTGTACCCGATCTGGCGCGCGAACTACTACCTGTTGATGTGGTTGGCGTTCCCCCTATCCCGACTGTTTCGCGGCCTGCGGCCGCCGACGGTGGTGACCGCGGCAGGAATTCGCCGGCCAGGGCGGGTACCCTCGATCGTCTATTGGTCCGAGGTGGAGGCGATACCGGTGCCGGTAGCCGGCGACGGCTGGCCGACGCTCGCCCTCCGCGGCGGCAAGACCGTTGCGCTGCAGGATCTTCCGGTCACCGACGCGGATGGAGGCGGACAACAGTCACCGGCCGCGGCCGACCGAGGGCATCGGCTGACAACCCGATGGCGGCGACGCGGCGGGCACCATAGGCTCGCCCACGATGACCGACCATGACGAGTACGGCCGCCCGGAGCCTCCGCTGTCCGCGGACGAAACGGCCACCCTGCTCGGCTTTCTCGACTACCAGCGCGCCACCTTCGCGTGGAAGTGTGCGGACCTCGACGCCTCCGGGCTGAACACCACCGTCGGCGTCTCGACGATGACCCTCGGCGGCATGCTGAAACACCTCGCCTACGTCGAGGACCACTGGTGTTCGCGCATGCTGCACGACCGGGATCCCGAGCCACCGTGGGACACCGTTGACTGGTCGGCCGATCAGGACTGGGATTGGCATTCCGCGGTTGACGACTCCCCCGACCAGCTCACGGCGCTGTGGCGGGAAACGGTGGTCCGTTCGCGCACCCTGGTGGGCCAGGCGCTGGCCGATGGTGGCCCCGGCCGGCCCGCCGACCGTCCATGGCCGGACGGGAGGGCACCCAGCCTGCGCTGGATCCTGGTCCATCTGATCGAGGAGTACGCGCGGCACAACGGCCATGCGGACCTCATCCGGGAAGCGGTGGACGGCCGCACCGGCGAATAGCGGCCCGGGCACAGGACGATCGGGCCTGACGCCCGTGGTGTTTCGGTGATCCGCACCCGGGAATCCATAGGGCGTGCCGGGCCATTCCGGGGCGGTGTCTCGCCCGGGTGGGCCGTTGCCGACACCGTTGCTGCCAGCACCCGGAGGCCAGATGTCCGCGCGGGAACCGCAGGAAGTCGCCGAGGTCGCCGTCGGTGTCGGCACGAAGAAGGTGCACCGCCGCTGGGACAAGGTGCTGGTCAGCTCCTTTCTCGGCGGTGCCTACATCGCGTTCGGCGCCCTGGTCGCGATCACGGTGTCCTCCGGACTGTCGCCGGACATCTGGGGCACCCTGCCGACACTGTTCACCGGCATCGCCTTCACCCTCGGTCTCGTGCTGGTCCTGATCGCCGGCTCCGATCTGGCCACCGGCAACATGATGCTTGTCCCGCTCAGCGCCATGCGGCGCAAGATCGGCCTGGGTGACGTCGCCGGAAATCTGGCCCTGGTGCTCATCGGGAACCTGATCGGTGCACTGTTCGTGGCGTATTTCTTAGCGGTCCAGACCGGGGTGATCGGCCACGCCGGAGCGTCCGGCAGCGCCGGGTTGACGTACGACCGCCTTACCCAGATCGCCGGCGACAAGGCCACCGCGCACACCGGTTGGCAGACCTTCCTGCGCGGTATCGGCTGCAATTGGCTGGTCTGCCTGGCCGTGTGGATGTCGCTGGCGGCGACCACCATCTCGGGCAAGATCCTGGCGATCTTCTTCCCGATCATGGCGTTCGTGGCGATGGGCTTCGACCACGTCGTCGCGAACATGTTCTTCCTGCCCGCCGCGATCTTCGCCGGTGTCCCCGGCATCGACTGGTCCGAGGCGGGCCTGAACTGGCTGCTGGCGGGCACCGGCAACCTGGTCGGTGCGCTGCTGTTCGTGGCCGGCGCCTACTGGTACCTGTTCCTGAAGGGCCAACCCGACACGGCCGACGTCGCTGACGCCGAATCCGCCGAGCGGGGCTGACCCGCCTCACCTGACGTACCTGAGCTCTGGCTCGGCATCGACCGAACCGCATCCTCGCACGGTTCGGCATGGCCACCTGCCGGTGCCAGGCAACTGTTCCGTCAACGGGCCCGCCGCGAGCGGGAATCGCTGCGGCACTGCGGCTTCCCACCCCTAGGGGTGGAATTCGGCGTGGATCCGGCGCATCGGGTTTCTCCTCCGACCGACCGGGTACCGGGCAGACAGAGGTCGGAATCGACCGGCACGCCGCCGGCCGACCCGGCCCCGCAAGGAAGCCCCGCCCTCCGCCGAGGACGGGGCTTCTGCGGCGCTCGACTCGCGGATCTCCTGAATTCGGGAGATCGATTCAGGAGATCACTGAGCGATGTCGTAGACCACCTGAACGACGACGTTGAGCTCTTGGCTGCCGGGCTCGATCGGCACCGATGGCGCCGCAGCGGCGCTGTCGGCGGTCGCCGTCGCATACGGGATCGCGTCGTAGGTCGGCACCTCGGTGATCGAGTGGATCGCCCCGAGCTGGACGCCGGCGGCGTCGGCCATCTGCTTGGCCTGCGTCTGTGCCTGTTTCACCGCATCCGCCCGCGCCGTGGCCTTCAATTCGCTGTCATCGTCGATGGAGAAGGAGAGCTGCTGCACCCGTGCGGAGTTGCCGGCGGTGCGGCCTGCCAGGTCGATCAGGGCGCCTGCTCCCGGGATGTCCCGCAAGGTGACGGTCACGAGGTTGGTGACCTGATAGCCGGTGATCGTCGACTTGTCGTCGTAGACCGGGTTCACCGACAGCTGGCTGGTCTGCAGATCCTCGGCCGCCACCCCGTTGTCCTTCAGGACCGTGATCAGATCCGTGGCGATCTTGTTGTTCTGGTCGAGCGCATCCTTGGCCGACGCAGCGTTGGTCTCGACACCCAGCCCGATGGTCGCGATGTCCGGGGTACCGAGGACCTTCCCGGTGCCCTGCGCGGTGATCGTGTTCCGGTCGGATTCCGCCGCGGCTGCACTGCTCAAGGAGGTGAGTCCGGCAGCAGCGGCGACCGGCGCCGAGGGCGCGGCGGCACCGGCCTGCTCCTGAGGGGTTCCCGAACACCCGGCCAGCACCAGAACCCCGGCGGCAACGACGGTCGTGATGGACAGTGACTTCCTCATGAGTCCTCCTGGAGACGCGGTTACCAGCAGGACGGTGGTCGTGCACCGATGGGTTGCACGCCGCAATCAGCCGATTCCCGGGCCGCGCATCGACCAGACCGCACCTTCGCGCGGTCGGGGTTCAGCCGCCCTCGGCGGTGGCGGACCGGTCGACTGCGGACGGCGTGGAGACGGCCGGTGGCGCAGCAGGTTTCGACTTCCGATCGGGGAACACCGGTTTGTCCCCGAGGAACAGTCCGAGCCATTGAGCGTCGGGGTCCATATCGACCAGCAGCGCCTTGAAGAAAAGGCTCGCCGGAATCGCCAGGATGGCGCCGATCGGACCGAGGACATACGCCCAGACGATCAGGGACAGAAAGCTGACCGTCGTGGTCAAACCGACCGCGTCCCCGACGAATTTCGGCTGCAACACCGATTGGATGATGAAGTTCAGCACGCAGTACACGACGATGACGGCGATGGCGAGACTCGGCCCGCCGACCAGTAATCCGAGAATGGCGGGTGGGACCAGGCCGATGATGAAACCGACGTTGGGAATGTAATTCGTGACGAACGCGACCAGCGCCCACAGCCCCGCTGCCGGGATCCCCAGGATCAGCAGGGTCACCCCGTCCAGCACCGCAACGATTCCGCCGAACACGGTGGCCACCCCGAAATACTTGCGGGTGCCGCGGGCGAACACGCCCATCGCATCCAGCACGGCTTCTCGTCCGGGACGGACCCTGGCCATCCGTTCGCCGAAGATCGCGCCGTCCACCGCCAGGAAGATCAGCACGACGATCATCAACAGCACGAAGGAGACGATGCTCGACAGGCTCGACAGCAGCCCTTCGGCGACCGCGGCGATCTGACTGCTGCTCACCCCGCTCAGCGCCGATTGGATGTCCGCCGACGTGACACCCATTCCCGCCAGCCAGGACTGCAGACCACTGAGTTCCTGCTGGATCTGGTCGGAGTACTGCGGCAACAGGGTGGCCAACTGCACCACCCCGACGACGGTCGCCGCGAACAATCCGACGATGATCGCGAACGCGGTGAGGAACACACCCAGGGAGGCGACCGCCCGGTTGGCCCCGCGCCGAAGCAGCCAGCCGCGGACGGGGTTCACCGTGATGGTCAACACCACGGCCATGAATACCGGTCCGATGATGCCGGGGATCGCGCGCATCCCCATGGCGACGACGACGCCCGCCGCGAGCCCAAGCGTGATGATCAATGCGCGGGGCAGGCCGTAGCGACCGGGCGGCGCGCCCGGGGCCAGTTCGCTGCGGTCACTCGCCGCACCGGGGCCGCTGGGCGCCGGTGAAGGAAGCGGAGCCGGCAACTGATCGGACCGGGTCGGGTTTACTGTAACCCTCGCCGCTGTGTTGTCATGGTCGGTCATGACCGAATTGTCGATCATCATCGGCGAATCGGGGACCACCGGCGTCCGGCGATTGGCGTCACCGCCGACCATCGAGCGCGCCCGCACGGGCCCGCTCGAGAAACGCTCGCTCCGCGCCGTTGCCGGCCAGGGCGATGGCAGCGTCGTACGCGTCGACCGCCTCGCCGTCACGATGACATCGCCTCAACAGGTCCGCACGGATGGCGTGATACAGGTGCTGGCGATCGAGCCGCGTCGCCTCGACGTCGAGCCCGTCGACAACGGCCAGCGCCGCCTCAGGGCCGCTCACCTCGGCCACCGCGACCGCACGGTGCAACGCCACCAGCTCGCTGGGCGCCACTGCCGTCAGCTGGTCGTACAGGGCGAGAATCTGCGCCCAGTCGGTGGTTTCGGCCGAAGGCGCGTCGCTGTGCACCGCGTTGATCGCTGCCTGGATCTGGTAGGGACCGGGCCGGTTACGGCGCAGGCACCGCCGGACAAGGTGCTGGCCCTCGGCGATCGCACCGGCGTCCCAACTGCCGCGGTCCTGCTGGGCGAGCACCACCAGATCGCCGCCGGCGGTGACCCGTGCGGTTCGTCGCGCGTCGATCAGCAGCATTAGGGCCAGCAGTCCGAGCACCTCCGGCTCGTCCGGCATCAGGTCGGTGAGCAGCCGGCCCAGCCGGATCGCCTCCGCGCAGAGGTCGTCACGCACCAAACGATCACCCGAACTCGCGGCGTAGCCCTCGTTGAAGATCAGGTACACCACGGCCAGCACCGCCGGAAGACGATCGGGCAACTCCGCCTCGGCCGGTATCCGATACGGGATCCCGGCGTCCCGGATCTTCGCCTTCGCCCGCACCAACCGCTGCGCCATGGTGGCCTCCGGCACCAGGAACGCCGCGGCGATCTCCGCCGTCGACAGTCCGCCGAGCAGCTTGAGCGTGAGCGCAACGCGTGCGTCGACGGCGAGCGCCGGGTGGCAGCAGGTGAAGATGAGCCGGAGCCGGTCGTCGGGCACGACATCCTCCGTTCCGGCCTCCGCGGGCTGCCCGGCGTCGATCAGGTCAGCGCGCCGGTCGGCGGTCCCGCTCCCTGCCATGCCATCGGCAGGGCTCCCGGCTGTGCCCCCGTCGAGGCCGAGCAGCCGGACGGCTTCGACCTGCCGGACGTCGCGGATCGACTCACGGCGGAGTCTGTCGATCGCCCGGTTCCGCGCCGTGGTGATGATCCAGCCCACCGGGCTCGCAGGCAGCCCGGTGACCGGCCAGCGCTGCACCGCTGCGGCGAAGGCATCCTGCACGGCCTCCTCCGCGAGATCGATGTCGCCGAGCACCCGCACGAGAACCGCGACGGCACGCCCGTTCTCGGCCCGGAACAGCCGTTCGATCGCCGGACCCGATGCCGCCGCATGGTTCTGGCTCAGGGGTGCTCGCCGCCCTGGAACGGCCGGACCTCGATCGGCAGCGTCGTCACCGCAGCCATCCTGGCGGCCCATCCGAGCACCGTATCGAGATCCGGCGCCTCGACGATCGAGATGCCGCCGACGTGTTCCTTGCCCTCGGTGTACGGGCCGTCGGTCAGCACGACCTCGCCGTTGCGGGAGCGCACGACCGTGGCACTACCCACTGGATGCAGGCCTCCGGCGAAGACCCAGCCACCGGCGGCCCGGATGTCGTTGTTGAGCTCTTCCAGATCACGCATCATCGGCCCCATCACCTCGGGCGGCGGCGGATCTCCGTCAGGTTGCTGGACGCTGAGCAGGTACTGCTTCATGGCTTTCCTCTCCCGTGCGTGGGTGCGGGATCGGACACCCCGCGCTCACCCTCTATACGAAGCGGTACGACAGATTCGACACGCTCGGTCGCGCGGACGCGGGAATTCGCTGGACGGACGACGGTCCTGGGTCAGATGCGGGGCGGGGCGGTGGTCCGGCCCGGCAGGAAGGTCGTGCCAAGCATGATGCGCCGGCCCTGCGTCTTGCGTTCCGGGTTGAGCAGCATCCGGCCGGCCTGCCGGCCCTTGTCCACGACGGGCTGGACGACGGTCGTCAACTGAGCGTCGATGGCGCTGCGGATCCCGTCGAACCCGGTGACCGACACGTCCTCCGGCACCCGTTGCCGGCGCCTGGTGAGTTCCTCGATAGCCCCCAGTGCGAGGACGTCGCTGGTGGCGATCAACGCGGTGATGCCGGGATCCAGCGAGAGCACCTCGGCGGCCGCCGATGCGCCGGCCTCGACGGAGTGTTCGAACCGCTCCACCACCGGTATGCGATCCCACGCAACGCCGGCCGAGGAGAACGCATCGTTCAGACCCGAAAGGCGGTTGCGCTGCACGTGGTAGTGAGCCGCCTGCTGCCGCTCGATGGAGACCGGACCGTCGAGTTTGGCGCGGCCGAGGCGCATCGTGATGACGCCGATCCGGCGGTGCCCGAGGGCGATGAGGTGGTCTGCCACCCCCCGGATCGCTGCCGCATCGTCGATCCCGACGAGGTCGGCGCCGGGGATGCCGGGTTGATCGCAGATGACGGACGGCACCGGCCGGGCCAGCGCAGCGGCGAGGTGGGGATCGTCATCAGGCATGGAGTAGACGATGAATCCGTCCACCGCGGCACCGGCCACACCGAGCACATCCTCGGCATCCGGGCGTGCGGGAACGAGCAGCAGTCCGACCCGGGCCTCGTCGCACTCCAGCGTCAAACCCTCGAGGAAGGCGACCGCCCCCGGATCGCGGAAGGCGTACGAGACCTGCTCGGTGAGCAACAGCCCGACCGCGCCGGCCTTGCGGGTCCGCAGCGAGCGCGCGACCGGGTCCGGCCCCGGATAACCCATCTGCCGAGCGGCCTCCATGACCCTGGCCCGGAGCTGCGGGGACAGCTGGTCCGGCCGGTTGTACGCGTTGGAAACCGTGGTCCTGGAGATGCCCAGCTCAGCGGCCAAGGACGCCAATGTTGCCGGCGGCCGCGAGCGGGATGATCGTTCCACGGACACACGGTATCCGCTCGGAGTTCATCCGCTCTTCAAGGGGCGTGCTCACCGGCCGATGGAGGCGTGTTTCGCAAAACGGACAGTGCGGACAGGCGTGGTAAACGTTTTCCCGAGCCCTTCCCATCGACGGCGAGGTGTTCTATCGTCGAGACGCACACAACGCCGACACCGGCTGACGAGCCCTGCGACGACGCGGGCCCGCCCACCTCTGGCCCCGCAACGGCGGCCAACGGAAGGACGTGACAATGGCTGACGTCAAGTACGAGGACGCCTCACGGATCTACGCGGGCGACCCGCCCGTTCGCGCGGTCGACAGCTTGAACCTGGACATCCCCGACGGCGAGTTCCTTGTCCTCGTCGGCCCCTCCGGTTCCGGTAAGTCCACCGCACTCCGGATGCTCGCCGGCCTCGAGGACATCAACGAGGGCCGCATCATCATCGGCGGCCGCGACGTCACCCACGTGCCGCCGAAGAACCGCGACATCGCGATGGTCTTCCAGTCCTACGCGCTGTACCCGCACATGACGGTCGCCGAGAACATGGGCTTCGCGCTCAAGCTACGCGGCGTCAACAAGGCCGAGATCGCCACCAAGGTGCGCGAGGCGGCCGGCCTGCTCGACCTGGAGAAGTACCTCGACCGTAAGCCGAAGGCGCTCTCCGGTGGCCAGCGGCAGCGCGTCGCCATGGGCCGGGCCATCGTCCGCGAGCCCTCCGTCTTCCTGATGGACGAGCCGCTGTCGAACCTCGACGCCAAGCTCCGGGTGGAAACCCGCGCGAACATCGCCGAACTGCAGGCCCGGCTCGGGACCACCACCGTCTACGTCACCCACGACCAGGTCGAGGCCATGACGATGGGTCACCGCGTCGCGGTGCTCAAGGACGGCATCCTGCAGCAGTGCGACACCCCGCGGACCCTGTACGACAAGCCCAACAACGTCTTCGTCGCCGGTTTCATGGGCTCGCCGTCGATGAACCTGCTGACGCTGCCGCTGGTCGCCGATGGCGCCAAGCTGGGCGAGACCGTCGTGCCGCTGCCCCGTGAGCTGATGGCGGAAGCCTCGGAGAAGAACCTCAAGGAGGTCGTCTTCGGTGTGCGTCCGGAGAACCTGACGCTGAGCGGTGAGGGCCTGCCGGTCACCATCGATCTCGTCGAGGAGCTCGGCGCGGACTCCTTCGTGCACGGCCACACCCCGGAAGGCGGCCGGATGGTCATCCGGACCGACGCCCGGGTGCACCCGCAGAACGGCTCCACCGTTCGCGCCACCGTGACCGACAGCGACCACATGCACGTGTTCGACCCGAACACCGGTCAGCGGTTCCGGTCCTCGTCGGCCGTCGTCGCGGACTCGTCGCCGGTCGTCTCGCACGACATCCCGGCCGCCGGCAGCTCGGCGTACGTGAAGGACTGACCTGCACTTCTGCTGAAGTAGTCCGCCGCAGGGGCGGCCCGGATGCCCGGGTCGCCCCTGCGGCTGTTTTCGGGTCAGGGCGGTTTTCCCGGGTCCCCCGCGGCTGGTTCCAGGCTCCCCGTGTTGTGTCCCGCCCGCTGCTGTTTTTCAGGCGTGCGCGGCCGTTTCCAGCTCCGCCGTGCGTTTTCCGGCTCCCCCGGGCGTCCACTGCCACACCAGCAGGGTCCGAAGGCCCGATCTCCCTGCAGAAACGACACTCGACCGGGTGGCGCCGAGGGAGGGTGGCGCGGCGCGCGAATGCTGCTGGGCCGGGGCGGTACCGGGTCGGGTGGGGCGCCCGCTGCCCACCGGAAGCGCCCCGAGAGATCGGAAGCCCGCTCAGACCGCGACGGGCTCCCGTACCGGCCTGGGCGCCCAACCGCGGCGCAGCCGGCGGGCGCCGACGATCCGGCACACCACGTAGATCAGGAACGAGATGGTGGTGACGTACGGGCTGATCGGCAGGCTCCCGCCCAGCGCAATCATGATCCCGCCGACGACCGACACGGTGGCGAACAGCACCGACAGCACTGGCACCCACAGGGCTGACGCCGTCACCCGCATCGCCGCGGCGGCGGGCGTCACCAGCAGTGCAAGCACCAGCAGCGCTCCGACCACCTGCACCGCCATGGCCACCGTCAAGCCCAGGATGATCATGAAGATCGGCGACAGCGCGCGGACCGGGACTCCCCTGGCGGCGGCGATCTCAGGGTCGACGGTGGCGAACATCAGGGGGCGCCAGAGGATCGCCAGCGCGACGGTGACGACGACACTCACGCTGAGCATCCACAGCAGCTGCGGGTCGTCGACCGCGACGATCTGCCCGATCAGGCCGCCGAACTTGTTCGCCGTCCGCCCGGGGTAGAGCGCGAGGAACAGCACGCCGAGGCCGAGGCCGAACGGCATGAGGACCCCGATGATGGACGACCGTTCACGGGCCCGGACCCCGAGTACCCCGATCAGCAGGGCCGCGATCAGCGACCCGAAGATGGACCCGATGACGACGTTGAACCCGACCAGCAGCGCGAAAGACGCTCCGGCGAAGGACAACTCGCTGATGCCGTGCACCGCGAAGGTGAGATCGCGCATCATCACGAAGACGCCGATCAGCCCCCCGATCACCCCCAGCAGCGCCCCGGCGATGATCGAATTGTGAAACAGCGCCAGCAGCTCGCCGTAGTTGGCGAAGTTGAACATCTTGTCCCAGAGGTCCGTCACGGCCGGACCTTCCCGAATCGGCCGGTGCGGTCGCTCTCGCCGTGATCCCCGCCGCTGTGGTCGTTCTCGGCCAGGTGGTAGCCGGTGCTCGGGTCGTTGGACGCCACCACGATCACCCGGCCCTGCGCCCTGACCACCTCCACGGGTGCTCCGTAGAGCTCCGTCAGGCCCGCGGAGGTGAGCACCTCGTCGGGCGTCCCCAACCGGAACTTGCCACCCGCCAGGTAGAGCACCTTGTCGACGTAGTCGAGGACGGCATTGATGTCGTGCGTGACGAACAGCACCGCGGTGCCGTGGTCGCGGCGCCGCCGGTCGAGCAGTGCGGCGACCTCCTGTTGGTGGCGCAGGTCCAGCGCGGCGAGCGGCTCGTCGCACAGCAGGATCGAGGGGTCGGACGCCAGCGCCGAGGCGACCCGGACGCGCTGCAGCTCACCGCCGGAGAGCATGGAGACCGGAGCGTCCGCCAAGTCGGCGGCGTCGACGGAGGCGAGGAGAACATCGATCCGTGACCGCACGGCGTGACGGGACGCCGCCCGGCCGATCGGAAGACCCCAACGGTGCCCGTCCAGACCCATCCGGACGAGATCCCGCGCCCGGATCATCGTTCCCTCGTCGATCGCCACCCGTTGCGGGACGTAGCCGACGGCCGTGGAGCCACGCCGCACCGGCTCACCCGCGATCCATGCCTGGCCGCGGGTCAGGTGCTGCTCACCGAGGAGCACCTTGAGGAGACTGGTCTTCCCTGATCCGTTCGACCCGAGGATGGCGACGAACTCGCCCTGGGCGATGTCCAGGTCCAGCCCGTCCCACAGCACCCTGTCGCCGTAGGCGAGGCACGCGTCCCTGGTCCGCACGGCAGCGGGCCGGATGCGCAGATCAGTGAGCGGAGCAGCTCGCACCGCGGGCACGACTCCGCCGCCGGGCGGGTTCCCGGCCTCGGGGAGGGTGGCACGGCGGCTCATGACGGGCACGGCTCCTGGACGCTGAAGTGAGAATCGCTCTCATCATGCTAGCCCAGTTGCCGGTTGAAAGTCAGCCGCTGGCCGCCACGCGCCTGCGCCTGGCCACCTCCGCGAGCACCACTCCGGCGGCCACCGAAGCGTTCAGCGATTCGACCGACCGTGCCATCGGGATGGACACCGTGACGTCGCAGACCGTCCGGGTCAGCCTTGCCAGGCCGCGGCCCTCCGACCCGACGACGATGACGAGCGGCGACGTGGCCAGCTCGAAGGTGTCGGTGTCGGTGGTCCCGTCGGCGTCCAGCCCGGCGATCATCAGGCCCTGCTCGGCGTAGTCCTTGAGCGTCCGCACCAGGTTCGTGCAGCGGGCCACCCGGATACGAGCGGCCGTACCCGCCGACGTGCGCCAGGCAGAGGCCGTCATACCCGCACTGCGCCGCTCGGGCACGACAACGCCGTGCGCCCCGAAGGCCGCGGCCGACCGCACGATGGCACCAAGATTCCGCGGATCGGTGACGCCGTCCACCGCCACGATCAACGGGGGGCGACCCGAGTCCTTGGCCCTGGCGAGCAGGTCGGACGGGTGCGCGTACTGGTACGGCGGAACGACCAACGCGAGACCCTGGTGAATGGCGTTGCCGGTGAGCCGGTCCAGCTCCGGGCGGGCCACCTCGAGCAGCGCGATACCGCGGTCGCCCGCGCCGGCGATGGCCTCGTTGACCCGTTCATCGGCGGCAAGCCCCGTCGCGACGTACAGCGCGGTGGCCGGGACCCCCGCGCGCAGGGCTTCCACCACCGGGTTTCGCCCGACCACCGTCTCCGGCAACTCACCCTTGCCGCGGGCGGGCGGCTTGCGGGTCGGTCCATCGCGGCCGTCGCGTTTCGCGGCGGCCGCGGCCCGCCGTGCAGCCGGATGCCCCTTGCGGATCTCAGCGGGTGGGGTCGGGCCCCTGCCCTGCACCGCCCGGCGGGACTGACCGCCCGAGCCGACGACGGCACCCTTCTTCGTACCCGGCTTGCGCATTGCGCCCCGCCGCTGGGAATTGCCTGCCATGACGCCTCCACTTGAAAACTCAACACCATCATTCGCGCACCGGAATGCGGCCAATTCGGTCGACCGAACCCCGCGGGCTCAGCCACCGGCGCGGATCATTTCTCCGCCGGCGGCGCCACCGACCAGATCGGTCCGTCCCTGGTGTCCTCGATGGCGAATCCGGCTTCCGCGAGCCGCACCCGAATGGCGTCCGCCCTGGCGAAATCCCGCTCGGCACGGGCGGCGGCACGCTCGGTCAGCAATTCGCCGATCAGCTTCCCGGTGGCCTCCATCAGCCGGCGATCCTGACCGCCGGTGGATGCGGCTGCACCGACCCACGGCGCGGACCACGGATCGAGCCCCAGGACAGCCATCATCGCCCGCACCGACGAGCCGATCCCGGCAGCGAGCTCGGCGTTTCCGGCGGCCAGCGCCGCATTGCCCGCGCGCACCTGGTCGTGCACGACGGCGAGCGCGCGCGGCACTCCGAGGTCGTCGTCCATCGCGTCGCGAAACGCCGCCGGCACCTCGCCGAGCGGCACTTCCGCACCGGATCCGGATCGGTCCTGGTCCGCCACCCGGTACAGAAATGCCTCGATCCGATCGAAGGCCTTCGCCGCATTGTCCAGGGATTCACGCGAGTACTCGATGGACGAGCGATAGTGCACGCTGATCAGGTAATAGCGCAGCGCAATCGGACGGGTGTGCTCGGTGATGGCAGGGACCGACAGGATATTGCCCAGCGACTTCGACATCTTCTCGCCCTGCATGGTGACCCAATGCGAATGCATCCAGTAGCGGGCGAATCCGTCACCGATTCCGTGCGATTGGGCCGCCTCGTTCTCGTGGTGCGGGAACACCAGATCGAGCCCGCCACCGTGGATGTCGAACACCGGCCCGAGATACGTCCGGGCCATCGCCGAGCACTCGATGTGCCAGCCGGGACGGCCGGGGCCCCATGGTGACGACCAGAACGGCTCGCCGGGCTTCGCCGCCTTCCAGAGGGTGAAATCGGCGGAATCACGCTTGCCGGCCGCCTCGGTCTCGCCCTGCACCATCTCGTCGATCCGCTGACCCGACAGGAACCCGTAATCCGACTGTGTGCGAACCGCGAAATAGACGTCGCCTTTCGCCGCGTACGCGTGTCCTTTGTCGATGAGCTCGGTGATCATCTCGATGATCTGCGGAATGTGACCCGTCGCGCGCGGCTCGATCGCCGGGCGAAGACAACCGAGCGTGTCGTAGGCATCGTCGAAACTCCGCTCGTGCGTCGCCGCCCATTCCCACCACGGGCGGCCCGCTTCGGTCGCCTTCGCGAGGATCTTGTCGTCGATGTCCGTGACGTTCCGCACGTGCAGCACCTCGAAGCCGCTGAACTCGAGCCAGCGACGCAAGACGTCGTACACCACGCCGGCTCCACGAAGGTGCCCGATGTGGGGATGCCACTGCACCGTTGCGCCGCAGTTGTACAGCGAAACCACACCGGGACGCAGCGGCTCGAATGGCCGAACGGATCTGGTGGCGGTGTCGTACAGCTGCAGGCTCACCCGACGATGGTACGGGGCACGGCCTCGTCACTCCCGCGCTGACGATAGATGCGGCTCTCCCATGGGCGGAGCACGATCGTGTCGCCGGACTCTGCCGGGTAGTTCGCCAGCACCAGCTCCGCAGCCGCCCAGCCGGCTTCGTCCGGCACGGCGGCCCTGGCGGTAGAGCCGGAGAAGTTGCCCAGCACCAGCAGCGTGCTGCCTTGCCAGCTACGGGTGAACGCGTAGACCTGGGGGTCCTCGGGAAGCAGCATCTCGAAATTTCCGTGCGCGACCACGGGATCGGAATGGCGCAACGCGATGACCGCCTTGAAATGCGCGAGCACAGAGTCAGGATCGCCAAGCTGCCCGGCGGCGTTGATCTCCGGGTAATTGGGATTGACGGCGATCCATGGCTCGCCGGTGGTGAATCCCGCCGACGGACTTCCGTCCCAATGCATCGGGGTTCGCGCATTGTCCCTGCTGCGAACGCGCAGCGAAGCGAGCACATGTTCGGGATCGTCGCCTGCCGCGATCGCCGCGGCGTAATGATTCACCGATTCGATGTCCCGGAATTCATCCGGTCCACCGAACGGCACATTCGTCATGCCGAGCTCTTCACCCTGATACACGTACGAGGTTCCGCGGTGCAGATGCAACACGGACGCGAGCATCTTCGCAGACTGCACGCGGAATTCACCGTCGTCGCCGAATCGGGAAACCGCCCGCGGCTGGTCATGGTTGTCCCAGTACAGACTGTTCCACCCGCTCTCGGCCAGCCCGGCCTGCCACCTGCCGAGGCTGGCTTTCAGGTCGAGGAGCTGCAGCGGGCGGACGTCCCACTTGCCGCCGGGGCCGAAATCCAGCGAAACGTGCTCGAACTGGAACACCATGTTCACCTCCCGCCGAGCAGGATCGGTGAACAGAGCAGCGTCCTCGACCGTGACTCCTGGCATCTCACCGACCGTCAACAGAACCTTCGGACTGCCGGCGAAGACCTCCGCATTCATTTCCTGCAGGAATTCGTGAATACGCGGCCCGCTCAGGAAATGCGCGGACCCGTCCCCGTGGACGCCACCGTGCAAAGTCGAACCGTCAGGGAGCGAGGTGTCCTTCGAGATCATGTTGATGACGTCCATGCGGAAGCCGTCGACGCCTTTGTCGAGCCACCACCGCATCATCTCGTACACCGCGGAACGGACAGCCGGATGCTCCCAGTTCAGGTCCGGTTGTTTCCGGGAGAACAGGTGCAGGTAATATTCACCGGTCGCTTCGTCGTATTCCCAGGCTGAACCGCTGAAGAACGACGCCCAGTTCGTCGGTTCCGCCCCCGGCGCACCCGGCTCCATTCCCGGACGTGCCGGTCGCCACCAATACCAATCCCTTTTCGGGTTGTCGATACCCGACCTCGATTCCACGAACCACGGGTGCTCGTCGGACGTGTGATTGACCACCATGTCCATGACGAGCTTCATACCGCGCTGATGGACGCCCTCAATGAGGGCATCGAAGTCATCGAGAGTGCCGAAGGTGGGCTCGATGTCGGTGTAGTCACTGATGTCGTAGCCGTTGTCGTCCTGCGGCGAGGGGTAGACCGGCGAGAGCCACAGGACGTCGACCCCGAGCTCGGCGAGGTAGTCCAGCCTCCCGATGATCCCCCGCAGATCGCCGATCCCGTCGCCGTCGGAATCCGCGAAACTGCGCGGGTAGATCTGATAAACCACTGCCTGCTTCCACCACGGTTCGTCGGCGGCGCCGTGCGGAGACGCGCTATCGGTGGACACCGGGGCCGTGCTGGAGTCAGCGCTGTTCACGATCTGAATTGCTCTCTCTCAAACGGACAAATGGCACAGGTGGCCGGCAATCCACCGGCCGTGCGCTCGATCAGCCGTTCGCTTCCTGGAAACGCTCGACGATGTCGGACGGAACGCGGCCGCGGGCGGAAACCTTGTAACCCTGTTCCTGAGCCCATTCCCGGATCGCTTTGGCGTCGACCCGCTCGGACGCGGCGCGGGAAGCCTTGACGACGGGGCGACCAGACCGCACACGACGCGCCGACGCCGTGTATTCACCGAGGGCCTTACGCAGGGCGGCCGCGTTCTTCTTGCTCAGATCGATCTCATAGATGCGGCCGTCGAGCCCGAAGGAGACGGTTTCCGCGGCCTTGCCCCCGTCCAGATCATCGGTCAGGGTAACTGTGGTCTGCTGTGCCATCTCGCTGTGCCTTTCTGGTGTGCGACGCATTATGTGCATACCGGCGCATCGATGACATCACCTCGACCGGCACCCCGCAGCGGAAGCCCTGCAGTGCAGGACTCCTGGCTGGGGTGGGTGTCAGCTACGTCTCCCGATCGACCGGCTCGCGCTGGAACTCCGGCGCGCTACCAGGGTAACCCCTCATCTGAGGAAGAGAACCTGATTGAACCAACAATAGCCGAACTTGTTTGTGCAATTACCCGCCGCGGGTCAGACAGCGGCGGCCAGGTGTAAGCGCGCAAAGGAGAGCGCCTGCGCCAGGTCGTCCTCCCGCTGGCTCCGATCAACTCCCCGGGTGGAAATCTCGACAACCACGGAACCGCCAAAGTCGTTGTGCGCCAGCATTTCCAGAATTTCACCGCATGGTTGCCCGCCCCGTCCCGGGACCAGGTGTTCGTCCCTGGCCGAGCCGGATCCATCGGCCAGATGAAGATGCCCCAGCCGGTCACCCATCATCGCGGCCAGTTCGAGGGCGTCCGTCCCGGAGGTGGCGGTATGCGAAAGGTCGAGCGTGTACCAGCGGTGGCCGGCGGACACCGGATTCCAGTGCGGACGGTAGCTATTCACGATCGCGCCGCGGACCTTGACCGGGAACATGTTCTCCACCGCGATCCGCACGGAAGTGCGTGCCTGGAGTTCGGCAATTGACGGAGCGAAGATGGCTGCGGCCGCTCGTTGCCACACAAATGGTGGATGCACGACGACGGTGTCGGCGCCGAGCCGTTCGGCCATGTCGACCGAGCGGGCGAGTTTCACCAATGGGTCGGTGGACCACACCCGTGCGGTGACCAGGAGACAGGGCGAATGCACCGAGAGCACCGGAATTCCGAACTCGTCGATCAGACCGGCGAGTTGGTCGGCGTCCTGGCTGAGCGCCTCGGTCTGCACCATCACCTCGACGCCGTCGTAACCGAGCTCCGCGGCGAGCGCGAAGGCCTCGGCCGTACCCTCCGGATAAACCGCCGCGGTCGACATTCCGACCTTGACCGGCGGAATTCTGATGACCGGGTTACTTCCGGTGCGCGGCGCAGCACCGATCCCTGCAGCGGTCGTCGGCGGGACGCCCAATTCGGCGTCGTCGGCGTATCCGCTCACGGTCCTGCCTCTCGCGCTCGCTCTCCGCCGAATTCGACGGACCCGAGGAGCCAACGCTACCTGCGGGCGCTCAGGCTTCCAGTTTGTACCCGAGGCCGCGAACCGTGATCAGGTAGCGCGGGGCTGCCGGATCGGGCTCTATCTTGGCTCTGAGCCGCTTGACGTGGACGTCCAGTGTCTTCGTGTCACCGACGTAATCCGATCCCCATACCCGGTCGATCAGCTGTCCTCTGGTGAGCACCCGACCCGCATTGCGGATCAGGTATTCCAGCAGATCGAATTCCTTGAGCGGCAGGGACGCCTGAACGCCGTGCACGCTGACCACATGCCGGTCGGTGTCCATCCGGACCGGGCCGGCCTGCAGGATCGGCGACGACGCCTCTTCCGCGTCTGTACCGCGACGCAACACCGCGCGGATCCTGGCGATCAGCTCCCGCGTCGAATACGGCTTGGTGATGTAGTCGTCGGCACCGAGTTCGAGTCCGACCACCTTGTCGATCTCGCTGTCGCGGGCGGTCAGCATGATCACCGGGACCGCCCCGCGGACCCGGAGCTGCTTGCAGACCTCGGTACCGCTCATCCCGGGCAGCATCACGTCCAGCAGCACGATGTCGGCCCCGTTGCGGTCGTAGGCGACCAGGGCGTCCGGGCCGTTGGTGGCGATCTCCGTGCTGAAACCCTCTCGGCGGAGCAGGAAGGCCAGCGGATCGGCCATCGACTCCTCGTCCTCGACGATCAGAACCTTGGTCACGAAACTCCTCTTGAGGCTGCTTCGGGTGCGTTGGGGGGTGCGGTGTGAGTCGGGGTGGCCGACGCGGCTGCGACCGCCTGGTTGCCGGTGGGCGCCTCGAGCGCCGGGAGCCGCAGGGTGAAGGTCGAGCCGGTGCCCGGCCTGCTCCAGACGGTCGCCGAGCCCCCGTGATTGGCCGCGACGTGCTTGACGATCGCCAGCCCGAGCCCGGTGCCGCCGGTGGCCCGGGAGCGGGCGGGGTCGATGCGGAAAAACCGTTCGAAGACCCGCTCGGCGTACTCCGGTGCGATCCCGACACCCCTGTCGGTGACAGCGATCTGAACGAAACCGTCGGCCACACCCCGGCTGATGGAAACCTGGGTGCCGGCCGCCGAGTAGCTGATCGCGTTGTCGACGAGATTCGTCAAGGCGGTCACCAGCAGAGCGCGGTCGCCACGCACGAGCAGGCCGGAGCGGTTGTCGCTGATCACCCGGATCCCGGCGCCTTCGGCCGCGGTGGCCACCCGGGCAATCGTCTCGTCGACGACGGCGTCGACCTCGACGACAGCGAGATCGGGCAGCGGGTCGGCGCCCTGCAGGCGGGACAGCGCGATGAGTTCACCGACCAGGGCGCCGAGCCGCACCGATTCGGCCTGCAGCTTTCCGGCGAACCGGCGGACCTGCGCGGGATCGTCGGCGGCGTCGACCGTCGCCTCGGCCAGCAGGCCCATGGCGGCCACCGGTGTCTTCAGTTCATGGGAGACGTTGGCGACGAAATCCCGCCGCGCCGCCTCCATCCGCTGGGCGGCGGATTCGTCGGTGGCCGAGACCAGGATGCGATCCGCGCCGATCAGCTGGACCACCGCGACGACGCTCGGCGTCGTGCGCGGCGCGGTCAGCGACGCGCTGCTGCTGACCTGTTCGACCTCGACCTCGATGCGCTCTCCGGAGACCGCACAACGGGCGGCCGCGGCGAGGATCCTCCCGTCGACGATGCCGGCGTGGAGGACACCCAGGGCGCCGGCCCGATGGTTGTAGAGCAACGGCCGGCCCGCCGGATCCATCACCAGGTAGCCGGTGCTGGAGTACCGCAGCACCTCAGCCTCGAGCGGTTCGGCCGCCACCGGCGACGCAAGCGCGTAGGGGATCTCGCGGCGGTCCACCAGGTAGTACACGAGCCAGCCGAGTACTGCGCCACCCAGGAAGGCGGCAACGTACCCGAGACTCGACACACCGTGATGGTAGGTCCGTGACGAGCACGGCCGGGAACGCTCCGCCGTCCGTAGTGCGGAAAGCGCAGCGGGCCGCCGGGGTGTTCATCCAACGTTCACCCGGCGGCCACCTGCAGGCAGGGACCTGCCCCGTCCGCTACCTGCTGGTTCGCTACCTGCCCTGGTTCGCCACGGCTGTGATGGCGGCGGCGGCCGCGTCCGGGTCGAGGTAGGTGCCGCCCGCGTTCACCGGCTTGAAGTCGTCATCCAGGTCGTACCGCAGCGGGATGCCGGTCGGCAGGTTCACCTTTGCGATCGCCTCGTCGCTGATCCCGTCGAGCATCTTGACCACCGCCCGCAGCGAGTTGCCGTGCGCGGTGACCAGGACCGTCTTGCCGTCCTTCAGATCGTCGAAGATCGGCCCGTACAGGTAGGACTCCATCCGCGCGACGACGTCGGCCAGGCACTCGGTTTTCGGGTTCGCGTCGCCCAGATCGGCGTACCGCGGGTCGTCCGCCTGCGAGTACTCGTTGGTGTCGCTGATCGGCGGCGGTGGCGTGTCGTAGGAGCGGCGCCACAGCATGAACTGCTCCTCGCCGTACTGCTCGAGCGTCTGCTTCTTGTTCTTGCCCTGCAGGTCGCCGTAGTGCCGTTCGTTCAGCCGCCACGAGCGGCGGACCGGGATCCAGTGCCGATCGGCCGCATCCAACGCCAGGTTGGCCGTGGTGATCGCCCGACGCAGCAGGGACGTGTGCAGGACGTCCGGCAGCACACCTGCATCGGTGAGCAGGGAACCGCCACGGATGGCCTCCGCGGTGCCCTTCTCCGACAGCGGCACGTCAACCCAGCCGGTGAACTGGTTCAACGCGTTCCAGGTGCTCTCGCCGTGGCGCAACAGGATCAAGGTCGTGGTCATGTCGGCATTGTTCCGTAGTCCGTCGGCGATCACCTGTCGGGGGCCGACGTCGCGGAGGCGTCGTTCGGGCTCACCCTGCGCGGCAGGAAGTCCGGATCAGCGCTGACCGGCGCCGACCGGTTCGGGCTCCGCCGTGGGAGCCGTGTCGGGCGCCTCAACTCCGGTCTCCCGGTCCCGGATCATCCGGCGCGCCGCCGAGCGACGCCGGGCCAGTCGCCGGGAGCACCACCAGAGCAGCGCACCGACGGCGACGACGATCGGCAGGAAGGGCAGCAGGGCACCGACCACACCGCCGCTCCACGAGAGGAACTCGAGCAGCGACGACCAGCCCGCCTTGATGCCGGCGACGAAGCCGCTGTCCGCGGTGGCCGGGGGCGGTGCGTCGTCGGCCGAAACCGCGGTCAGGCTGAGCCCGATGGTGGAGAGGGCGACCTGCCCGTCGAGCGCCGCCTTCTGCTGCTGGAGCGACTCCAGGTCCGCCTCCCGCGCCGCGAGTTCCGCCTCGATCGAGATGACGTCGCCGATGCTCGTCGCCTCCGACAGCAGCGCCCGCACCCTTGCGACGCTGGCCGTCATGCTCTTCACCCTGCTGTCCACATCGGCCGATCGACCGGTGACGTCCTCGCTACTCTCGGTTCGCCGGGTCACCTCGCCGAGGCCGGACAGCTTGCCCAGGACAGAGTCGTACTGAGCGGTCGGCACCCGCAGGCTGATGGTGAACTGTGAGCCGCCACCCTCCGCGGAAGCCTGGAAACCGCCTGCGGCAGTGGCGATCTGACGCGCCGAGCCGGCGGCTTCGGATGCCGCGGCAGCACGGGCAGCGGCGGCGGCATCCCGGTCGGCCGTCCCGTTGCCGGTCGTCGGGACGGGCCCGACCTCGAGCCGAACGGCGAGGTCGGCAGTCCGGATCACCTTGCCGTCGGCAGCAGCCATCGCGGGTAGATCGGCGGCCTCCTGCGGAGCGTCGGCCGCGGGCGCTGGTGCGCCATCCGGCGCCGAGAGTTGCCCGGCGGCATCTGCGGACCCGACCCCGAATTCGGCTGCGTCGCGGCCCGCCGGCGCCTCGGCCGCAGCGGCGACAGTTACCTGCGCGGCGTTCTCACTGCTCGCCGTGCCGGTCCCCGCCGTGCAGCCGGCCAGCAGCACACCGCCGGCCAGCACCGCGACGATGCACCGTGACGTTCGACGAACCAGCGATGCGCTCATGGTCTGCTCCCTGCCGGATCCGCGGTGCGTCCGCACCGTCTGATGGGCATGACGGCAGCGGGACGCTCAGCGGATGCACGCGGCGAGGTCACGATTGCGCAACCGGCCCGGTGTGGGCGACGGGCCGGTGTGGGCGACGGGCCGGTGTGGGCGACAAGCCGTGTATCAACGGGCGGCGAATGAACCGATGCCTTGGGACGGACGCACGCACGAGCGGAAATGCAGCGGAACGGTTCAGCCGACGCGGAGTGGCCGGCTCACGGAGTCGGCGTCGTCGTGCCCGTCGGCGAAGTCGTGGTCGTCGACACAGTCGGCGCCGGAACGGTCGACGTCGAGGCTGCTGAAGGGATCGCTGACGTCGTCTCGGCAGCAGTCGCTGTCGGCGACGGGTCGGTGCCGGACGCGGTGATCGTCAGCCCGGAGATCGACAACCCGGTGATCACCGACCCGGTGACCGACAACGCCGTGATCGAAGCGCTTGTCGATGACGACGTGCTACCGAATCCGGTGCCGGAGGTCCCCGTCTTGGAGGAGTCGGTGCTCGACGACCCGGTGCCGGACGAGTCGGTCAACGAAGTGTCCGTCGTGGGCGTAGCGCTGCTGGTTGTCGAGGTCGCCGTGGTCGGCGAAGTCGCCGTGGTCGTCGAGGTGGTCGTGGTCGTCGAGGTGGTCGTGGTCACCGGGGTGGTCGTGGTCACCGGGGTGGTCGTTGTCGGTGAGGTCGGCACAGCCGTCGTGGTCTTGGGCGGAGTGGTCGGCGTCGGCCTCGACGTGGAGGTGGACGTCGGCGGCCGAGAGGTCGGTGGCTTGGAGGTCGGTGGCTTGGAGGTCGGTGGCTTGGAGGTCGGTGGCTTGGAGGTCGGCGGCTTGGAGGTCGGCGGCTTGGAGGTCGGTGGCTTGGAGGTCGGTGGCTTGGAGGTCGGCGGTGCCGGCTTGGTCGTCGGCTTGGCCGGCGTCACCGGCTTGGTGGTCGGATTAACCGGCGTCGCGGGCCTGGTCGTCGGCGGCGCAGGTGCGGCCGTCGACGGAGCGGGAGGCACGACGGCCGGACGGGTCACCACGGGGGCGGGCCACGGGCGGGGCCGGATGCGCGGGATGGTCGCCTCGTAGGTGCGCTCGCCGATCGTGACGCTGCTCGACGAATCGGTGAAGTCCGAACCGGTGCCGTCGTAGGACACCAGCGGGAGACCCGAGCCGCCCGTCACGATGGAGCTGAAGTCGGCGACCTTCGGCGCACTCACGGCGGGGCCGGTCCAGTAGCGGTGAACCCGGTCGTCGAAGTCGGTCCGGGTGAGCGGAACGATGTGGATCGGGGTGCCGACCCAGGACGCCTCGAGGATGTACGGCCGGCCGCCGAAGGTGCCGAGGTAGATCGCGACGTGGCCGGGGAAGCCGACGATGTCGCCGGGCAGCGCCTGCGCCCAGCTGATCGACGTACCCGAACCCCGCTGCGACCCGGAGTCGCCAGGGGTGCGGTAGCCCGCCATGCCCAGTACGTACGCCGTCAGGCCGGAGCAGTCGAACCCGACCTCGGTGCCGCAGCTGTTGTAATCGCCGCCGCCACGGGAGCAGCCGTTGTTGGGTCCGGCGCCGGAACCGCCGCCGCCCCAGACGTACGGCAGGCCCAGCGCACTGAAGCCGGCGGCCAGACCTGCTGCCACCGCCGCATTCGGCGCGGTGATCTTCTGGCCGGCGAGCGCGGCGGAGACGTACGGGCTCTTCGGGATCGTGACGGTCTTGCCGGCCGCGAGCACGGACGACGAGGTGGTGGTCGACGCGCCGCCGCCGGTGGATCCGAAGTACTTGCGGAACAGGTAGAAGAAGTTCCGGTTGCCGTAGGCGGAGCAGCGGTCCCCGACGCCGGGGTAGGCGGCGAGTGCGGCGGCGTTGGGCTGGTACGGCGTGTAGTTGTACAGCGAGGCCGTCGCGGTGTTCTTGATGCTCACCGGGGCCGAACCGCAGCCGGTCTCGGCGACGTTCCACATGATGTTGACCGTCTGCCCGGCGCGGTAGTTGTACTTCTCCGGATCGAGCCGGTAGCGGGCCCACTGCTTGGCCATGCCGTAGCCCTGGTTGAAGAAGCCCGCGTAGGCCGGGTCGCAGTTCGCGGATCCGCCAGGCCCGGTATCGGGGCAGTGCCACCCCCACGCCGCGTTGTAGGTCGAGGCGCTGGGATCGGTCCTGTTGAGCAGGGCCGACTCCTTCTGCAGCGTCACCAGCATGACCTGCGGGTTGATCCGGCAGGCCACGGACACCTTGGCGATGACGGTCGCCGCGTCCTCGTTGAGCCCGCCCGGGTAGGCCGCGCAATAGCGGTCGGCAGGCAGGTCGGGGGTGCTGACCTCCAGGTTCTTGAGGCAGTAGGGACCGGTGCAACCCTCGCCCTCGGCCCGCAGGAAGATCCGGATCTGATCGACCGTCATCGCGGCCGAGTTGTAGAACACCGAATCGGAGACGATGTTGCCGGCGTCGAAGGCCGATCCGGTCGCCGCTGCGGTGGCGGGCGCAGGCGTACAGGTGACGTCGTCCTGCTGCAGCACGACCGGGTCCATCAGCCGGTCGGCGAGGTCGGTGGCCATGTCCTGGTACCGGGCGAACCGCTCACCTGTCGTGGTCTTCTGGACTACGTCGCCGATCTCGTAGTTCGCCCGCGGGTCGGTGTCGTACTCCGGGACCAGCTTCAGCAGCTGGTCGTAGAACATCCACGAGGCGCCGCCCGGTTCGGTCCGGCGGTACTGCGTATAGGTGACGGGGTTCTGCTGGAACAGACCCAGCCAGTCCTTGTTGAGCGCCTCCGGCCGCAGGCTGGACTGCTCGGTGGCGACCGAGAGGCCGATCTCGATACCGCGCCGGGTGATGCCCATCTGTTTGCCGACCGCGACGATGACGGCCGCCATCTCGGTCTGGCCGCCGTCGAGGGTGACGCCGCCGAAGGTTCCGCCGTCCTTGAGATCCGCAGGCAGACCCTCAAGGTTGCCGAGCGGGGCCGGGGTTCCCGAGCCCGATTGCGTCGTCGGCTCCTGCCCCGGAAGGCACACCGGGGGCGTGGTCGGTGCGGTGGCACTTGCTGGTGCCGCGACGGAAGGTGGATCGGCGGCCGCACCGGTCGCGACGGCCATGGTGGTGACGACGGCCGCGGACACGGTGATCGTGAGCAGCTTTGCGGCGCGCACCAGCACTCTTCGTGCTCGTGATTGCGGCCCGCCCACGGACAATCCCCCACTGTTGAAGCCGGCCGCCTCAACCAGCTCTGCCGGTCCGACGATACTAGACGTCAGCACCGACTGTGATATTGATCGTAGTCACTGTACGTGCCGGGAAGCATTGCCCCGGAAGGGTTTTTCTCTCCCGGACGGGTGAAGTTCATCCCGGCGGAGTCGACCGTTTCGTCACAACGGTTACAGAACTCCGCCGAAGGAGTCTTTCGCCGTGCTCAGTTGCTCGCGTCCGCGACGAGATGCCGGAAAGCCGCGAGGTTTCGGACCGATTCGCCGCGGGAAGTGCGCCAGGCCCACTCCCGCCGGATCGCGCCGGCGAAGCCCCGCTCGAGGATCGGATTGAAGTCGGCATCGGCCGTCTGCAGGACGACGCCGAGCACCGTGTCGAGCTCCTCCGCCGACAGGCTTCGCCGATCCAACCGACCGACCAGGTGGATGTCGCCGTCCATGTCGAGCGCGTAGGCGACGGACCGTAGCTTCGCATTGCGCTGCAGCAGGTAGCGGTAGACGTCCTCGGCGTTCTCGTCGGGAGCCCGGCAGACGAACGACTCCACCAGCACGTGATGGGCCCCGACGACGAGCCAGACCAGCGTCCGGTGCCGGCGTTCCCCGGCGAGCGTGACGAGGAAGGCGTCGGCGGAGTCCCTGGTCACCGGGACGCCCAGCGCCTCCAGCGCCGCACCCAGTTCGTCTGCGGTCACAGCCGCCGTCAGCCCTGCACCGTGCGGAGCAGTCGCGGGTCGGCGATCGCCAGCGGGGTCCCGTCGACGCGGGTTCCGTGCAGCGCGCGCCGGTAGCTGTCGAGCAGGCCGTCGACCGTGACCTCCCAGGAGAAGCGGGCCGCCTGCAGCGGGGCGCCTGCGGACAACGCAGCGAGCCGGGCGGGATCGAGCACAACCCTCGCGATCGCGTCGGCCCAGGTCTGCGGATCATGATCGCCGACCAGCAGACCGCTGATCCCGTCGGCGACGGCCACCGTCAAGCCACCGACGGCCGCCGCAACGACCGGCGTGCCCGACGCCTGCGCTTCGAGGGCCACCAGTCCGAACGACTCGTTGTAGCTGGGCACCGCGACGACGTCGGCCGCCCGGTACAGCTCGACCAGGCCCGCCGCCGGGATCGGGGGCCGGAAGTCAAGATTGCCGTCGACGCCGAGCCGCGCGGCCAGCTCGTCGAGCCGGTGTCCCGAACGCCTGCCGGTGCCCGATTCGCCGCCGACGATCACGGCACGCCACCGCCGGTCCGGGTACAGCGCCACCAGCCGTTCGACGGCCTTGACCACCACGTCCGGGCCCTTCAGCGGCTGGATGCGCCCGGCGAACACGATCACCAGCTCATCCGGGTCCAGACCGGTGGCCCGGCGCGCGGCCACCTTGTCGCCGGGGCTGAACACGTCGGTGTCGACACCGGGCGGCACCACGTCGACGCGGTCGGGGTCCGCGCCGTAGAGCGTCACCAGCTCGTTCTTCTCGGCGTCGGTGTTCGCGATCAACCGGTCGGCCTCGGCGACCACCTGCTCCTCGCCGATCAGCCGACCGCGCGGTTCCGGGTCGTCGTCCTGCGCCAGTGCTGCGTTCTTGACCTTGGCCAGTGTGTGGGCGGTGTGCACCAGCGGCACACCCCACCGGTCGCGCGCGAGGTAGCCGACCTGGCCGGAGAGCCAGTAGTGGGAGTGGACGACGTCGTAATGCCCCGGCGCGCTCCGCGCCTCTGCCCGCATCACCCCTGCCGCGAAGGAGCAGAGCTGGCCGGGCAATTCCTCCTTCTCCAGGCCCTCGAACGGCCCGGCGACGATGTGCCTGACCAGCACTCCGGGAACCAGCTCGGCGACCGGCGGCTGATCCGATGACGTCGCCCTGGTGAAGATCTCCACCTCGACACCCCTGGCCGCGAGCCGGCGTGCGGTCTGGTCGACGTAGACGTTCATTCCGCCGGCGTCACCGGTGCCGGGCTGCGCCAACGGGGACGTGTGCAGCGAGATGGCGGCGAGGCGCCGGATGCGTTCCGGCACCTTCCCGTTCGACGCGCGCGCGTCCGCCCACTGTGTCCCCATGATCACCGCAAAGATACGCGCGGCTACAGCGCGGACAGCATCTGCCATTCGTCGTAGGAGTAGATCCAGTCGTAGATGTAGTCCGCCTCCGTCATCGGCGTGCCGGTATTGGTCACTTCGACCGGATCTCCGTACATCGCCGACTTGTAGTAGTCCTCCGCATCCCCGACACCCATGTTGACGCACCCGTGCGAGACATTTGCCTTACCGAGGAACGGTGTGGTCAAGGGGTTCTCATGGATGAACTCGCCGTTGTTGTTGATCCGGACGGCCCACTTCTCCTTGACGTTGCAGTAGTCGAACTGCGGGTTGCACATCTCGAACTCGGGAAATTTCTCGGTCACGACATGGATGCCGCTCACCGTGTTCCGGCCGGGCACCGACTCCTTGCCGTAGGACACCGGGTAGTTCTTGGTCACCTTCCCGTCGACCAGGACGACCATGCGGAAGCTCTTGACGTCGGCCTTCACGATCTGCGACCGGCCCACCTTGAAGTCGGTGACGATGTCCTCCCGGCCCCAGGCGTCGGCGCCCAGCTTCACCCCGGCAAGGTCCGCCTCGACGTGCACCTTGGTGTTGGCGGGCCAGTACTCGGCCGGCCGGAAGTGCACGATCGACTGCTCGACGCCGGTGCCCTGGATGTCCTCGTCCTGCAGCCACCCCCAGGAGCCCTCGATCTCGCCCTTGTTGGTGGTCAGCTTGAAGGTCTCCTGGGCGGCGGCCTTGTCCTCGACCGGCTCGGCGAACGTGATGATCACCGGGGCGGCCACCCCCACCGTCGTTCCGCTGGGAATCTGGAACGACGCCCGGATCGTCTTCTTGGGTTTGACGGTGGTCAGCGAGCCGCTGATCGGCGACTCCTGCCCAGCCGCGTCGACGGCGGTGCCGTTGAAGGTGTACTTCGTGTTGTAGGCCAGTCGCTGCGCGAGCGTCCAGGTCGCCTTGTCGTCGGAGATCTTCCCTTCGACCTCGACCCCGTCGTCGGCGGTCACCGAGATGTCCTTGATGGTGGCCGAGAAGACGGTGACGGTGACAGGGTCGTTGGGAGCGACGTCCTTCGAGCCGAACTTCGGCTTCGAGGCCACCCTGACCTGACTGGACAGTGCAGGGGAACTGCTGGCGGCGGCCTGCGACTGGTCGATACCGGAGACGGTCACCGCCGGGGCCGCTGTCGAGGTCACCGTGACGACGACATCCCCCTGCGAGCCGGCACACCCGGCGATCAGCATCAGCACAGACAGTGCAAGGGCGATTGCCGCGGCGATCCGGCCACGCAGTCCCCCGATGGGCGAGCGTCGCACCGTGATGGTCCTTCCTGAGCGCGCCCGCACCTGCCGGCGCCGGACTGCTGCGGGTTCTTGTTGGTCGTGCTCGAGCGGTGTTCCGGCACGCGTGCCGCGTCGTGTTCCGACCCGACCACCGTAGGCCGATCACGTGAGGTTCTCGTGACGAGGTGCTGATCATGCCGGGCCGGCCACCCGGGCGGCGCATCGTCAGTCGCTGAGCGACACTCCCACGAGCACCGGCTCAGGATGCAGCGTGACGCCGAACGCGGCGCGCACGCCGTCCCTGATCTCTGTCGCCAGCTCGAGCAGATCCCTGGTGCTGCCGCCGCGGTTGGTCAGCGCAAGGGTGTGCTTGCCGGACAACGCGACCCGCCCGCCGGGGCCCTGATGGCCCTTGGAGAAACCGGCGCGCTCGATCAGCCAGGCAGCTGACAGTTTCACCGCGTCCGAGCCGGCGACCGGGTACGACGGGTAACTCGCGGCCGGGCCGAGCCTGTCGTGGATGTGCTTGTCGACGAGCGCGGCGGCCGTGGGGTCGAGGATCGGGTTGGTGAAGAACGAACCGGCGCTGTAGGTGTCGGGGTCGTCCGGGTCGAGCACCATGCCCTTGCTCCGCCGCAGCCCCAGGACTGCCTCGCGCACCGCTGCCGGCGACGCCGACTCCCCCGGCGCGACGCCCAGGGTTCGCGCCAGTTCGCCGTAACGGACGACGACCGGCGCCCGGGTGAGCCGCATGGTGATGTCCACGATGACCGCGCGGTTCGTGCCGCGCAGCGTGGAGTTGCGGTAGCTCAGGTGCAGGTCGGCGGCGGGGATTTCGGTGACGTCTCCGGTAGCCCGGTCGTAGACGGTGACGGCCGTCAGCACCTCCGCGATCTCCGTGCCGTACGCGCCGACGTTCTGTACCGGGGTGGCTCCGGTGGATCCCGGGATGCCGGACAGCGGGGCGAGCTCCCCGAACCCTTGCACCGTCAGCTCGGCGACGACGCCGTCCCAGTCCTCGCCGGCGCCGACGGTCACCAGGGCACCGCCGTCCGGCTCGTTGCGGACGGTGATGCCGGGGATCGCGACCTTGACGACCGGGATGTCGATGCCGTCATCGGCGACCACCAGGTTGGAACCACCGCCGAGGACCAGCACTCCCGAGCCCACCCGGTCCGCGCCACCGACAGCCTCCGCGACCTCGGCCGCCGTCTCGGCCCTGCGAAGGTCGGGCGCCGGCCCACCCAGCCGCAGCGTGGTCAGGTCGGACAGGCGAACGGGATTCGGCACCAGCACAGGGTACGGAGCGGCCAGGACGAAGCGGGATGGCCGTTCGGGCTACACCACGCCTCCCCCAGCGCGCGGTCGCCCCGCCCGGCCCCAACACCGTTCACTGAACCGCTACGTCGCACAACCCGCCCTCTCGCGCCACGGCAGCGGGAACGAGAAGGACAAGATTGACTATGTGTTGCTGTACCCCACGATCACCACACCCGCGCTCGGCGCATCTGACCACGCCGCCGTGACCGCCGCCCTGGCCTTGGACTGAACGGCCCGAGGCACCAAGTACGAAAAAACACCGCCTCGCAACACCGCGCAGCTCTCACCGCTTGACACCGATCAGCATGGGTTGCCTGTCAGGTCCTGATCTGGGGACGGTGTCCGGCAACGCGGTGCCGACGCACGAAGGCCATGTTGCTGATCAGCTTGGACGTGAGCGTCGACCGAACTGTCCAGGCCACCCAGCGTCATCTGCTCGCTGCACTGTCTGGACGCCTACGATCCCGACAAATGGCACTTCGCCGGGAGATGCACGCTGACGCCCGCACGGGCAGTCCAGGGCCGTCGACAGGGTCGAAAGTCAGGAGGAGCGTTCGTGGTTGAGGCGCCGATCGCCGGGTACCCGCTGCATTGGGAGGCTGACGTGCTGCTCGCCGACGGCGGTGTCGCGCACCTGCGGCCCAGCGGTCCGGGCGACGAAGACGCGATCCGCGCCATGCACGCCCGGTCCAGCGCGAAAACGTTGTATCTGCGGTACTTCTCGCCGGTCAGTACGGTCTCCGAGCAGAAGGTCGCGATCTTCACCGACGTTGACTACGACTCCAGAGTCGGGTTGGTCGCCGTGGTGGGCGGGCAGATGATCGCTGCGGGGACCTACCATCGCTCCCCGGTCGGTGACACCGACTCAGCCGAGATCGCGTTTCTGGTAGAGGACTCGCAGCACGGCCGGGGGCTGGGGTCGATCCTGCTGGAGCACCTGGCCGCGGCCGCCCAGGAACGCGGGATCCACCGTTTCACCGCCGAGGTGCTCGGCCAGAACACCACGATGCTGGGGGTGCTCGTGGACGCCGGGTACACGATCCACGAGCAGAACAACTCCGGCGTGGTCGACCTGGTGTTCGACATCGAGCCGACCGAGAAGTCCCGGGCGGTGATGACCGCCCGGGAACACCGGGCGGAGGCCCGGTCGATCGCCCGGCTGCTCTCACCACGCTCGATCGCGGTCATCGGAGCCTCCCGGGAGCCGACCAAACTGGGTCACGTCGTGCTGGAGAACCTGTTACGCGGTGGCTTCACCGGGCCGGTGTTCCCGGTCAACCCGGCGGCCGGGTCGGTGCAGGGTGTCCGGGCATACGCCTGTGTCGCCGACATCCCCGATCCGGTCGACTTGGCCGTGGTGACGGTGCCGGCCCGTCACGTCGCCGAGGTGGTCGAACAGTGTCGGGCCAAGGGAGTGCACGGCCTGGTGGTGATCACCGCGGGCTTCGCCGACGCCGGACCGGTCGGCGCCGATGAACAGCGGCGGTTGGTCGCGCTGGCCCGCGGTGCGGGCATGCGGGTCCTCGGCCCGAACTGCCTGGGCCTGATCAACACCGACCCGGCGGTGCGGATGAATGCGACCTTGGCCCCGCTGGTCCCGCCGTCGGGTCGGGTCGGGTTCTTCTGCCAGTCCGGTGCCTTGGGTATCGCCATCCTGGCCGACGCCGCCGCCCGCGGGCTCGGCCTGTCCACGTTCGTCTCGGCCGGCAACCGGGCCGATGTGTCTGGCAACGACCTGCTGCAGTTCTGGTACGGCGACGACCGCACCGAGGTGGTGCTGCTGTACCTGGAGTCGTTCGGTAATCCCCGCAAGTTCGCCCGGTTGGCCCGGGTGCTTGCCAGGACCAAACCGGTCATCGCAGTGAAGTCCGGCCGGCACGCCACACCGACCCCCGCAACCGGGTCGAACGCGGCCCCGATGTCCGGGGCCGCGGTGGCAAGCCTGTTCGCACAGTCCGGGGTGATCAGGACCGAGACGCTGGCCGCTGCCTTCGATGTCGCCCAGCTGCTGTCCACTCAGCCGGTGCCGGTCGGTGACCGGGTCGCCGTCATCGGGAACTCGACCGCGCTGAGCATGCTGGCGGTCGATGCCTGCCGGGACGCCGACCTGCGAGTCACCGACGGCCGGCCCCTGGACCTGGAAGTGGGCGTGAACCCGGAGGACCTTGCCGAGGCCGTGCGTGCCGCGCTGGCCCGGGCCGATGTCGACGCGCTGGTGGTGGTGTACGTGCCGGTCGTCGCGACGACCGGACTGGCGCACGCGGCTGCGCTGCGGTCGGCGGTCAGCCAGACCACCATTCCGGTGCTCACCACCTTCCCGATGCCCGCCGACGGCAACCCTGCTCGCGGGTCGCTGCCGTCCTTCCGCACCCCCGAGCGGGCGGTGGTCGCGCTGGCCCACGCGGTGCGGTACGGCTCGTGGCTGACCAGACCGGCCGGCACCGTCCCGGACCTGCCCGGGATCGACATCGACGCTGCCCGGGCGCTGATGACCCGGCTGCGCGGCCCGGATGATCCGCCGCGGGCGCTGACCGACGACGAGGTCACCGAACTGCTGGACAGTTACGGGATCTCGCTGCTGCCGTACCGGGCGATCGGCAGCGCGGCGGAAGCGGTGACCGGGGCCGCCGAAATCGGCTACCCGGTGATGCTCAAGTCGTTCGACCATTCGTTGCGGCACCGGATGGACCGCTCCGGTGTGCGGCTCGGCCTGAATACCGCCGACCAGCTGACGGCTGCCTACGAGGAGCTGTCAGGGGTCGCCGGCCCCTGGCTGGACGTCCAGGCGATGGCACCGCGCGACCGGTCCGACGTGTCAACGGTCTTCGCGATCAGCGCCGACCCCTCGTTCGGCGTGCTGGTGTCCTTCGGGATCGGCGGCGTGGCCACCGAGTTGCTCGACGACCGGGCCTACCGGGCTGTACCACTGACCACCGCCACCGCCGCCGAGCTCATCTCGGCGCCGCGGGCCGCAGCGTTGCTGGACGGCTACCGGGGCACCCGGCTGGTCGCCCATGAACCCCTCATCGACCTGGCTTTACGGCTCTCCACCCTGGCCGACCAGCTACCGGAGGTCTCCGAACTCGAATTGCGTCCAGTGCTGGTCGGGCCGGCCGGCCTGGCCGTGACCAGCGCCACCTGCCGCATCGGTCCGGCTATTGCCCGGCCGGACACCACCCGCCGACTGCACTGAACACGGTCAAGCGGGACCCGGTGCACCTGCCCGGAGGTGCGCTCACCCCAGCAACGGCTACTCCGGAATGATCAGCGAGGGGGTGTCCCGGCGGAGCGTCTGGCCCCGGAAGAAGGCCGGCTGGCGCGCGCGGATGATCAGCATGACGACCACCCCGGACAGGATCAGCCCCAGCCCCAGCACCAGGACCGTCCCCACCCCGAAGATGCTCGACCCCGAGTACTCCGGGTCGGCGCTGTCCTTGATCGTCACGAAGAAGACGAACCACAGCCCCAGCCCGCCCACGAACGGGAACAGGAATTTGAAGATGAAGTTGTAGAAGCTCGTGAACAGCTCGTGCCGGAAGTACCAGACACAGCCGATCGCGGTGAGCCCGTAATAGAAGCAGATCATCAGGCCCAACGACAGGATGGTGTCGAACAGCACGGCCTCGGAGACGAAGGTCAGCACCGCGTAGAACGTCCCGGCGATAATTCCCGCGACCACGGTTCCGTAACCGGGGGTCAGGTACTTCGGGTGGATGCTGGCGAACCGCTTCGGCAGTGCGCCGTAGGACGCCATCCCGAGCATCGTCCGGGTGGTGGGCAGGAAGGTCGTCATCAGGCTCGCGGCGGACGACGCCAGCACGGCGAGGAACAGCAGGTTGTTCCACGGCGTGCCCATTACCGGCTCGGCGAGCGCCCCGAACACGTTGTCGGAGATCTCCTCGTTGCCCAGCCCGAGGCCCTCGGCTCCGTCACCGGCGTACATCAGCGTCGACACGGAGACCAGGAGGTAGGTCAGCAGGATCGAGACCACCGCGAGCAGCGCGGCACGGCCGGGCGTCTTGCCGGAGTCCTTGGACTCCTCGTTGACCGTCAGGGCACTGTCCCAGCCCCAGAACGAGAAGATCGATGCGGAAAGGCCGGCCACCAGCGCGGTCATGGACAGTCCGGTGAACGGGTTGAACCAATCCCAGGAGAACGCCAGTCCGGTGTCGGAGCTGCCCGACTTTGCCAACGCCATGATCGAGAAGAGCACCAGGACGCCCAGCTGGAAGAACACCAGGACGAACTGCACCTTCTCCGTCGTCGTGATGCCCCGGTAGGCGATCGCCGTGGCCACCAGCAGGAACGCCAGGCAGGTGAGGACGTTAATGACGCGGTTCTCCCAGAGCGCCCCGAGGTCCGGGTTGCTGAACAAGCTGCCCAGGAGTTGGTAGAAGAACTGCACACCGATGCCCGCGAGGTTCGCGAGCACGATGATCGTCGCCAGAATCGCGGCCCAGCCGCCCAGCCAGCCGACGTAGGGGCCGAAGGCCCTGGTGGTCCAGGTGAATGAGGTGCCGCAGTCCGGGTCCACCTTGTTGAATTCGCGATACGCATACGCAGCGAACAACATCGGAATGAATCCGGCGATGAAGATGACCGGCATTTTGACCCCGGCCACCGCAGCGACAAGACCGATCGTGGCCGTCAACGTGTAGGCGGGTGCCACACAGGAGATACCGAGGACCGTGCCACCGAGCAACCCGACGGAGTTTCCCGCGAGCCCCTTCTCGACCTGCGGGTGCGGGTGCCCGGCGGCGCCGGGTTGCCCAGGTTGATCCACGCCACCGGAACCGGTCGAAGAGCCCTCGATCGTCATCGTGAAACCTCGCAAAGGCTCGCAGAAGTGGTCAAAATCACCGTCGCTCACAGTAAACTAGCCGTCGACAGTTGGCAGCTCAGGCGAAACGAATGTCGGAGCCGACGGATTGTGATGGTGACCGACGATGGTTGATCCTTCCCCCGATGTCCAGAGCGGGCCACAGTCCGGGGTCCTGCCCGACGTCGGGGGGATCGTCGCAGGAGTCGACGGATCGCCGTCGAGCCATCTCGCCCTCGAGTGGGCCGCTGACACCGCTGCGCTCTACGGTCTCCCGCTGACGGTGCTGTTCGCACGACCCGACGCCGAGGGCGACGTCGTGGTCTCCGCGAACGAGGGCAGCCTGAGCGGACCCGTCCAGGTGACGGTCGCCGAGATCAAGGAGCAGCACCCGGAGCTCGAGGTCCGGGGGGCGACGTTTCCGGAGCCGCCGGTCGAAACGCTGCTGCTGGCCTCGGAGACCGCGGACCTGCTGGTGATCGGCTCGCGCGGCTGGGACGGCTTCACCGGTCTGCTGGTGGGTTCGACCACCCTGCATGTGGTGCCGTACGCCAAGTGCCCGGTGGTGGTGCTGCACGGCCGGCGGCCGGGCGATGCGGCCGCAGAGGGCCCGGTGCCACACGCGGGCGAGGTCGTCGTCGCGTTCGACGGGTCGATCGAGTCGAATGCCGCTGCCGCATTGGCTTTTCGTCATGCGGCGGCCGTCGGATGCGGGGTCGCCGCCATCACCGTGCACAACAAGCGGGGTGCGTCGACGATCAGCAGGGTGGATCCGGTGCACGCGCCGGTCGGATCACCGGCCATCGCCTTCTGGGCCCCGCTCGTGCTGCTGGCTCAGGAGTACCCGGAGACACCGGTCTCCTTCTGGGAGGCCGACGGTCGGCCAGGTGCCGTGCTCGTCGAGCAGTCCAGGGGCAGCGTGCTGCTCGCGTTCGGCGCCCGCGGCAAGGGTGGATTCCGCGGTCTGGTGATGGGTTCGGTGAGCCAGCAACTGCTCTCCCACGCCCAGTGCCCGGTCGGCGTGCTGCACAGCACAGCGGCCGAAGCGGGCTGACCCCAACGGGTTTATCGTCCCAACAAGGAATCAGCACAGAGGCGATCAACGAACGAATATCCCGACCAAACGACCAAACGACCGAACGACCGAGCAACCGACGACCCGAGCAACCGACGACCCGAGCCACCGACGACCGAGCCACCGACGAAAGGTGCCGACAGGCAATGAGCGACAAGACCGTGCTGGAGAACATCGTCAACGGCGAGTCGGTTTCGGCGGCCGACGGCGCCACGATGGACATCATCGATCCCAGTACGGGCGCCGTGTACGCCACCTCCCCGCTCTCCGGCCGGGTCGACGTCGACCGCGCGTACGCCGCGGCGACCGAGGCCTACAAGACATGGCGGTGGGCCACGCCCGGGGAGCGGCAGCTCGCCCTGCTGAAGTTCGCCGATCATCTCGAGGCCAACGCCGACGAGCTGGTCGCGGTCGAAGTGCAGGACACCGGGAAGCCGACTGCGCTGACGCTGTCGGAGGAGATCGGCCCGATGGTGGACCAGGTGCGGTTCTTCGCGGGCGCTGCCCGGGTGCTGGAAGGTCGCTCGTCGGGCGAGTACATGCGCGGGCACACGTCGTCGATCCGCCGCGAACCGGTCGGCGTCGTCGGCCAGGTGGCGCCGTGGAACTACCCGATGATGATGGCCATCTGGAAGCTGGCGCCGGCGCTCGCCGCCGGCTGTTCCGTCGTGCTCAAGCCGTCCGACACGACGCCGGCAAGTTCGGTGTGGATGGCCAAGGCGCTGCAGGACTTCTACCCGCCTGGCGTGGTGAACGTCATCTGCGGCGACCGGGACACCGGCGCGACGCTGACCGGCCACCCCGCTCCGGCCCTGGTGTCGATCACCGGGTCGACCGGCGCGGGGATCGCGGTGGCGACCGCAGCCGCGAAGAACGTCACCCGCGCGCACCTCGAGCTCGGCGGCAAGGCGCCTGTGGTCGTCTTCAACGACGCCGATATCGAGGCTGCAGTTGAAGGCATCTCGACGGCCGGCTACTTCAACGGCGGGCAGGACTGCACCGCGGCAACGAGGGTCATCGCACAGGCCGGTGTGTACAAGGAGTTCGTCGCGGCGCTGACGGCGGCGGCGAAGGAAACCAAGACGGGGTCACCTGACGCCGACGTGCTGTACGGCTCGATCAACAATGCCAACCAGCTCGCGCACATTGCCGGACTGGTCGACCGGGCCTCCGGAACCGCGGACATCACCGCCGGCGGTCACACCCTTGACCGGCCGGGCTACTACTTCGAGCCGACCGTCGTCGCGGGCGTTCAGCAGAGCGACGAGATCGTCCAGACGGAGGTCTTCGGACCGGTGATCACGGTGCAGGAGTTCATCACCGAGGAAGAGGCGCTGGGGTACGCCAACGGCACCGAGTACGGTCTCGCGTCATCGGTGTGGACGTCCAACGTCGACACCGCCGCCCGGATGACGGCCCAGATGGATTTCGGCTGCGTCTGGATCAACGCGCACATCCCGCTCATCGCCGAGATGCCGCACGGCGGATTCAAGAAATCCGGCTACGGCAAAGACTTGTCGATGTACGGGTTCGAGGACTACACCCGAATCAAGCACGTGATGCACTACCACGGTTTCAGCGGCTGATCGAGGACGATCCGAAGGCCGCACCAGGGGCAAGACCCGACGCCGCCACAGTCCCGAGGGGTGTGGCGGCGTCGCTCTGGGCGGCCCTGACTGCGGTTCGACAGAGCCTGCCCATCAGTTTCGGCAGAGCCTGCACATCAGTGCAGTCGTGGGAGCCCGAACGTCGTCCGGACCCCCTCGCTGAAACTCACGTGGTCGGGGCGCCGTTCGGCCAGTGTCGGGAAGCCGGCCGCCGCCAGCAGCCCGTCGTCGAGCAACAACACCTCCGCCGCGGAAAGATTCCACGGCGCATGGTGATTGGGCACATACAGCGCTCGGCCGAACGCCGCGGTGTGCAGCCCCCAGCGTGCGGTGAGGAACTGGGCGAGGTCGTCGTCGGCGGGCAGCGGATCGCCGACCCTGACGACCACCCGACTGCTCACCCCGGCCGGCCCCGGCCAACGTGTCGTCGTGGTCCAGCCGAACTCGGACCACCCGTCGCGCACGCGTGAATAGCCGCGCATGCGTGAGAACCGGTAGGGCAGGCCCAGTGTGAGGCGCGCGCCGAGGACGACCGACAGCCTGGATGCGTCCAGGCTGCAGAAGACGACGCCGCGCCGGCCGGTGGCGTCGATCGAATACAGCCGGACATTGGTTTCCCAGAACGTGCCGAAGTACGGGATTGCCGGCCGGTTGCCGAAACCGGCGCCGACCATCCTGAACGGAACCAGCGCCACCGGCGTCAGCCCCTGGAAACGCCCCTGTAGCACCACATCCGGTCGCGCGCCCTCGGGCATCATGGGTTCGGCCGTCGCCGGCGGGACGAACCAGTGCAGGAAAGCTAGGTTCTGCCAGAACTGGCTCATGATGCGTGGGCCGCTCGGCGGTGGGGCGGCGGGGTCGAATGCCGTGACGGCAGAACCGTTGCGGGACAGCACTTCCCGGTCGGTCATCCGGGAGCGCCCAGCGAGACCGGGATCCGCGAATAGCCCCGCACGGTCATGCTTGCCCGGTGACGCAGCCTGCCCTCGATCCGGAGATCGGGGAACCGCTCGATCAGGGCGGGGAACGCCACCTGACCCTCCAGCCGGGCAAGTGACGCACCCAGGCAGTAATGGACGCCCGCGCCGAATGACAATGGCGCTCCGTCGGACCGCCCGAGGTCGAGCCGGTCGGGATCGGGATAGCGCTCCGGATCCCTGTTGGCCGCGCCCAGGCAGACGGTGATCGTCCGCCCCGCGGGGACGTCCGTTCCGCCGATGCTGGTGTCGCGCAGGGCGACTCGTCGGGCGATCTGGACGGGGCTGTCGTACCGCAACAGCTCGTCGACCGCCGAGGGGGCCAACTCCGTCGATCGGCGCCACCGGTCGAGCTCGACCGGATGCCGGAGCAGCGTAACCAGACCGTTGCCGAGCAGGTGGGTCGCGGTCTCGAATCCCGCGGCGAACAGCAGCGCCGCCATCGTGAGCAGTTCGTCGCCCTGTAGTCGGTCGGCGCCCTCGCCGGCGATCAGCGCGCTCAACAGGTCGTCGCGTGGATCCCGGCGTCGCTTGTCGGCCAGTTGTGAGAGGTACTCCCGGATCTCGGCGGCCGCGGCGTCGGCCCTGGCCAGGATCCGCGGCGTGGTGACGTCGAGCACCTGGGTCCAGTCCTTCGCGAGGTGCTGGAACTGTGGTTGGTCGACTGCCGGGACACCGAGCAGTTCGCCGATCACGGCGATCGGCAACGGGAATGCGAACCCGGCGATGAAATCCGCTCCGTCGGCCAGCTCGTCCATCAGCCGACCGGTCGTTGTCTCGATCGTGCCGCGCAGGGCCGCCACCCGGCGCGGAGTGAACGCATCGCTGACCAGCCTGCGCAGCCGGGTGTGCGACGGCGGATCCAGGGCCAGCATGCTGGTCTGGAACTGCCACAGCGACAGGTGACTACGCCACCCGGTGATACCGCCGACCGTCTCCAGCGACGCCGGATCGCCGTGCCCGATCGCGGGGTCCCGCAGCGCCGCCCAGCAGTCCCGGTACCGGGTGAGCAGCAGCGAGCCGTCCCCGGCGACGGCGATCGGCGCCTCCGCGCGGAGCGCCGCGTACACCGGATAGGGGTCGTCGCGACCGGCCCTGGAGACGAGGTCGGCCATCAGCTGCTCCACCCGCGAGCCGACGGCCACCGTGCCCATCAGACCTGTGCCCATCAGACCTGTGCCCAACGGCCCATCGTGCCCGGTGGCCGGCGTCACGGGGAAACCAGCTCCCGCTCGAGCGGCGTCCTGAACTTCGGGACAACCCGTGCGTCGCCGATCCAGGCCTGCAGGCGGGCTGCCTCGGCGGCGATCGCGGACTGGGCGGTCGCGCCGACGTCCTGCAGGACCCGCCAGACCAGCCGACCGTCGGGGCATTGTGCCCAGCCGCCGACCACCCTCCCGTTCGACCACACGGTCGGCCCGATGTTGCCGGTCCGGTCGAACAGCGCGGCCCGGTGGTCGGGATCCAGGTACCACCCGCGCGCCGACCAGCCCATCGGCGTGGGATCGAGCGCGGGCAGCAGTGCCACCCAAGGCTCGGGCTCGGGGAGCGGCTCGGTGTCGGCCGCCAGGACAACGCCCGGCTCGCCGTCCAGGTCGACCTGCTCGATCTCCAGCGCGGACAGGGCACGGCGGGTATCACCCTGGTTCCAGCCGGTCCACCAGACGATGTCCGCGATGCTGGCCGGCCCGAATCGGGCCAACCAGGCGGCGACCAGTGCGGTGCGGGCGTGCTCCACCGGCAGCGGGACGAAACCGCCCGGAAGCCACTGCTCGATCGGCGCCCATTCGTACCGGCTGCCGGTCCACGGCCCTGAGGATCGTCCCCGGACGATCCGACCCTGCGCGGAGAGCAGGTTCAGCACCCGACCGCTGATGGCGGCGGGACCGCCGTAGGGCTTTCCTTCCGCGTAGACGAGCTGCGTCCGAAGGCGCGGTTCGGCGGCGGTGAGGGCGGTGGTGGTCGCGCCACCGGCTCCGCGGAGCACCTGCACGACGGCGTCCTCCACGTCAGCCAGCCAGCTGTCCGGTTCCTCGACCACCGCACCGAGGTCCTTCACCAGTGCGGCGCGCAACCTCGCGGCCACCGCGATGCTCGCCGCGTACTGGACCCTCGGCGCGGTGGACGTGGGCACCACGAACATGGTCCGGCGCATCCCGAGCATCCGGATCAGGGTGCGATCGTCGTACAGGGCCGCGGCAACCTCCGCGGGGCCGAGATCGGCGGACCGGGCGCCGACCGACAGATAAACGGACGCCGGATCGGTGGCATGCAGCGCCAGCACCCGCTCGGCGATCGCCGCGGGGCTCCGATCTGTGACGCGCGCGGCGAGCCCATGACGCACCCCCAACCGGGCCCGGCGCTGGTCGGCGGACATGTGCAGGACCATCGGCTCACCCTGCCAGCACCCCCCGCCGTCATGAACACTCCCTGGGCCATCAGCGACATTGACCGCGGCTGATGACGACCAGCGAAGGGGTGTTGTCACGCTCAGTCATCGGAGGGCGGCTTTTCGCTAGGTCAGCTAGGTTGATGCGGTTGCAAGAAGATCTCATCGGCGGGGACGGGTGTCGTGGTGCATGGTCCGAACGGGCCGACCGCCGAGCACGATTCAGCGGTCGATGTCGCGATGCTCGAAGAGCTCGCCGGTCTGGCCGCGCGAAACCTGCGACTCCCGCTGGCGGAGATCCGGCTGACCGACGGCACCGTCGTCCGCCACCCACCCCAGCGCGGAACCGGCCGGGTCGACAGCAACAGGATCGACCCCGACCAGCCGCACCATGAATCACCTGCCGACCGGGCACCCGTTGCCGACGTCCCGCTGCTCACGACGGACGGCGAAGCCGTCGGGTCACTGACCGTCCACGGCACCGCCCAGACGGTGCTCACCGCGCAGAACCTCGACGATCTGCGCGCGTTCGCCCGCATCGGTGCCGACCGCATCGTCCTGCAGCGGCGCAACGCCCTGCTGGCCTCCAGGCTCGCCGACCGCACCGCCACCCGGGACAGGTCGGCGGAGTCGCAACGGGTGCTCAACGGGATACTCGCGCACACCGATGCGGTGGTCTACGCCAAGGACCTCGCGGGCCGTTTCATCGTGGTGAACCCGGCCGCGGAACGCGCGATGCAGTTTCCCACCGGCATCGTCGGCAAGACCGCCGCGGACCTGTTACCCGCCGACCAGGCGGCCGCGTTCCGGCGGAACGACGAACTCATCGCCACGGCCGGTACGCAACTGGTCTTCGAGGAAGAAGTGACTCTGCCGGGCGGAGCCATCCACACTTACCGGTCGGCGAAGTTCCCGCTGCTCGACGACCAAGGCAGGGCCTACGCCGTCGCAGGTGTTGCCGTCGACGTCACCGACCTCGCCGCGGCACGTCAGGCGCACCACGAAGCCGAACAGCGGTGGCAGACCCTGGTCGAGCACTCCCCGGTCGCCGTTGCAGTGCTGGACGGGCAGGCGCGGTTCCGTTACGTGAACCCGAGACTGGTCGCCCTGCTCGACGCCGATAACGCCGAGTCCCTGCTGGGCCGCACGTGCCTGGACATCGTGCGGGAGGACCGGAGAACGGCTGCCACGTCGGGACTGTCGTCCGTCATCGCCGGCGGCGCGCCGATCCTCTCGCGGCGTTCACCGATGCGGACCTTTCGCGGGATCGAGCTGACCGTGGAGTTCAGCTTGGCGGCAATCGTCGATCACGGTGAACCCGCGGTGCTGGTGGAGGTGCGGGACGTGACCGGAGCGGCCGCTGCGGAAGAGGCGCTGCGATCGTCCGAAGAGCGCTTCCACACCGTGTTCTCGGACAGTCCGGCCCCGATGGGCATCGCCGACGAGAACGGCCGCTGGGTGGACGTCAACGACGCGCTCGGTGATCTGATGGGCGTCGAACCGGCTGTGCTGATCGGAGCGAGACCGGTGGACTTCGTCCATCCCGAGGACCGGGCGGACTTCATCGCCGCGGGCCGCGAACATCTCCGGACCGGTCGGCCGACCCGCCAGGAACTGCGGTGCGTGCGGACCGACGGTGAAATCCGCTGGCTGTGCCTGGATCGGGCGCCGATGGCCGGGCCGACCGGAAGTCGTTGGGTGCTCGGCGTTGCGCAGGACTCGACGGCCCGCAAGACCGCCGAGCTGGCACTGCTGCAGAGCCGCAACGATCTCGCCGCCGTTGCGGCGGTGGCCAAGTGCGTGCAGTCCGGTGACGACCCCCGACCGTTGGTGGCGGCGACGATCCGGTCGCTGTCGGGCGCCGACTCGGTGTCGATGATCGAGGCGGCCGGCGACGGCAGCCTGCTGGTGACGGCCGCCGACGGCGGGGACCTGCTCGGGCGTTCCCTGTCGCTCGGCGAGACCTCGGTGACCGCTGAGGTGTGGCGATCGGGGGAGCGGGTCTTCATCCCGGACATCACCGCCGATGCACGCGTCCATCCCGGGCTCATGACATGCGACCGGGTGGTCGGCGCACTGTGGCAGCCGGTCACCGTCCAGGGGCGGGTGGAGGCGGTCATCGTCGTGGGCTGGCGGCACCGCATCGACGATCTCGGCGATCGTGCGGTGCGGGTGGTCGAGGTCGTCGCGGACGAAGCGGGTGCCTCTCTGCGGGCGGCCCGGCTGCATCGGGAACTCGAGCGGTCGGCGAACACCGACCCGTTGACGGGCTCGCTGAACCGACGTGCCTGGGACCGCGAACTGCACACCCTGATGGATCTGGCGCAGCTCACCGGAGAGCCGCTGGCTGTCGCCGTCGTCGATCTCGATCACTTCAAGGCGTTCAACGACCACTTTGGGCACGTGGCGGGGGACGCGCTGCTCGCCGAGTTCGCCGACGCCGCCGCCCGCTGCCTGCGGAAGCAGGACGTCTTCGCGCGGTGGGGTGGTGAGGAGTTCGTCGTCGCCCTCCCGGACTGCACCCAGTCGGAGGCGGCGGCCATCCTCGATCGGGTGCGGCTCAGCGTGCCTTCCGGGCTCAGCTGCTCCATCGGCCACACCACCTGGGTCCCGGGCGAGGCGCTGACGTCGTGCATCGGCCGCGCCGACTCGGCGCTCTACAACGCGAAGAAGCACGGCCGGAACCGGGTCAGTACCTGACGCGGTCCGCCCGGCGCGCGCCGATGGCATCGTGGTGGGCATGACGGATCTGGACGGTGCCCATGTTCTGGTGATCGGCGCGACCGGCGGCCTCGGCACTGCTGTGAGCCGGGAGCTGGTCGCGAACGGGGCGGCACTGACCCTGTCCGGGCGTTCGGCAGACCGGCTGGCCGCCCTGTCGGCCGTCCTGTCGGCCGCCCGGTCGGCACAGCACGGCGACGCAGTGCTCGCGACCGCCGCCGGGGATCTGGTCGACCCGGACTTTCCTGCCGGACTGTTCGCACTGGCGACGGAGACGCGACCGCTGACCGGCGTGGTCTTCGCCGCCGGCGTCGTTGCCTTCGGTGACCTGGCCGATCTCGACGACGACGTCCTGGACCAGTTGATGCTGGTGAACCTGATGGCGCCGATCCGGGTGGCCCGGGCCGCCGCCAGGAACCTGCCGGCCGGCGGATTCGTGCTGAACATCAGCGCCGTCGTCGCCGAGCAGCCGATGAAGGGGATGGCCGCCTACAGCGCCACCAAGGCCGGCGTGACGGCTTTCGACCGCGCGGCGGCCGCGGAGTTGCGGCGGCGTCGGATCAGGGTGGTCGATGTGCGGCCCGCGCATACCGAGACCGGTCTCGCGCAGCGGCCGATCGCCGGGCAGTCGCCACGGCTGCCGACCGGTTCGGATCCGGTCGACGTGGCCCGGCGCATCGTCCGCGCGATCCTGGACGACGAGGCGGAGGTGCCGTCGAGCGCCTTCGGCGGGGCGGCCGGCTGACCGGCGCAGCCCACCGGGTCGGCTCACCGGCCTGACCGGTCCGCCGCCAAGACCCGAAGGTCTTCACAATGACGCTCTGTCATCAATGAACGGAAGATCTTGACGCGCGTCACACTTTCGGTGGCAAAGAAGGACGTTTCGTCCCTTTCGTCCTGACGCATGTGACCGCTACGCTCCCCGACAGTGATCGCCGATGACCGATCACCGATGACACCCCGAGGAGCAACCGTGACCAGCTCGACCACGACCCTGTACGAAAAGCTGGGCGCCGAAGAAGGCATCGCGGGAGCGGTCGACGTGTTCTACGAGCGGGTGACCTCCGATCCGGCGCTGGCAGGATATTTCGCCGGCGTGGACATGGCCGCTCTCCGCCGGCACCAGGCCGCCATGCTCTCCGCGGCCGCCGGCGGGCCGCGTCCGTACACCGGACGCAGCATGGCCGAGGCGCACGGCGACCGGGCCATCACGGACAGTGCGTTCGATGCCGTGGTTGCCCATCTGGGTGCGACCCTGGCGACGGCCGGCGCGTCCGACGAGACCATCGGAGCCGTCGTCGCAGCCCTGGCGCCGTTGCGCTCGTCCATCGTGACGGCGTGAGAGCGGGGTGGCCGCCATCGATCCGGACCCGTCAGCAGCCGCGGGTCCGGCGGTCGAGCAGGCAGCCATCGACACCGCCGGGTTGAAGCTGAACTTCGCCCAGGTCGCCGCCCACGGCGGCGACGAGGTTGCGCATCACTTCTACAGTTATCTGTTCCTGCGGTACCCCGAGACGCGATCGATGTTCCCACCCGCCATGACCCGGCAGCGTGATCGGCTGGTCCGGGCGCTGGGCCGGATCGTGACGGACGTCGACGATCTCGGCGCGCTGGTGCCGTACCTCGAGGATCTCGGCCGCGATCACCGCAAGTTCGGCACCGTCGCCGAGCACTACCCCGCGGTCGGCGAGGCGCTGATCCATACGTTGCGTCACTTCAGCGGAAGCGCCTGGAACGACCGGCTGCAGCGCGACTGGACCGCCGCGTACGGCATCGTCGCGGACACCATGGTCGCGTCCGCCGACAAGGTCGGCGAGTCCGAGCCCGCGTGGTGGGATGCCGAGGTCATCGACGTCGACGCGCGGACATTCGACATCGCGGTCCTGACGGTGCGCACCGTCACCCCGCATCCCTACCGCGCCGGCCAGTCCATCTCGGTCGAGCCGACCGACCTCCGGCCGCGCGAATGGCGCCTGTACACACCCGCCACCGCCCCCGGTGGTCTGGTCATCGAATTGCACGCCAGGCTGGTCAACGGGGGCCCGGTGTCCACGGCGCTGGTCCGCACCGCCGCAGCGGGCGATCAACTCCGCCTCGGCCCACCGTTCGGCCGGATGGTGCTCGACCCGGGCTCGGACCGGCCCGTGCTGATGATCGCCGGCGGGACCGGGTTGGCACCGATGAAGGCGATGATCGACCAACTCGCCCGCAACGGTGGACGCCCGACCCACCTGTACGTGGGTGCGCGGTCGGCGAGGGAGATCTACGACCGCAAGGACCTGGAGCTGCTGGCGGACCGCCATCCGTGGCTGAGGGTGGTGACCGCGGTGTCCGACGACATCCGCTGGCGCGGAGCGCGTGGACCGGTCGGTCACGTGGCCGCCGCCGACGGCGACTGGGCCGGGCACGACATCTTCGTCTGCGGCTCACCGCCGATGGTGCAGGCAACGGTGACCGAGTTGGTCGCCTCCGGCGTCCCGGCGGGGGACATCACCTTCGAGGAATTCGGCGCGGCGTACCCGTTCGACCCGAGAGGAAATTGATGACCGAGAACACTGGCGCTGACGTCGATCTCGACGCGCTGACGGGTGCGGATCTGCGCACCGCGACGTTCGCGATGTCGACCGCATTCGGCCGCGGGTACGACCAGCACGAGGTCGACTCGTTCGTCACTCGCTGCGCCGCCGCGGTCGACCAGCTTCGGGGACGGCTCCGCGCTGCCACCCAGCAGATCGAGGACCTGCAGGCTCAGGTGGAACGCAGTGGCCGGAGCAGGGACGTCTCCAACGCCATGAACGTGCTGACGACAGCTCAGCGAACGGCGGACAAGACCATCGCGGAGGCGGACGGGTACAGCACCACGGTGATGGCGGAGGCCCGCGACCTGTACGAGGACGCCCGCCGCAACGCGGCGATCCTCGAGCAGGAGACCGAGGACAAGGCACGCTCGGTGTACCAGGACGCGGTCGCCCGCTCGGAGGCGCTGGAACGCGAGACCGAGCAACGGCTCGCCGATCTCACGATGAGCGCGGTGACGGCCCAGCAGGAATTGGATGCGCAGACCGCTTACCTGCGCACCCTGCGGGATGCCACCCGCACCCAGATGGAGGCCTTCCTGGAGGGTCTGCTCGACCGGGTCGCCGAGGAGTACGGCAAGGCGAATCCGCTGGCGGTCGAAGCCGCCAGGGATGTCCCGCGAAAGCCGCGACGCAGCACCAGACCCGGGGGGACCAAGGGCAGCACCAAGGTGAACGGTCGACCCGCACCTCAGCTCGGCCGGACGAGCGGGTCGACGGCGCGGGTGGCCGGGCAGCCCGGCCGGACACAGGGCGTCGGCTGGGACGGTGTGCCCTACCAACGATCGCGCACCGACGACGCTGGTCACCCGGCGGCCGACAGGGACGACGTCTTCACCGATTGACCGGCCGCCCCGGCATGACGCCGACTGCCCGACGAGCGGTCCACCGGCAACGGAACGTGGTGCTAAATCGTGTCTGCTTACTCATTTTCGTCCTATTTGCACCAAACGCTCGACCGATCACGATCCATGGTTAACAATCAGCGAGAACACCGGCATTCCGCGTCACACCCCGGTGACACCCCCCACTGCTAGACCCACCGTCAGACCCCTGCCAACCTCCACCGCCAGCCCCACTGTTCAGGAGCAACGATGGCCACGTCCTTGCCCCCGTCGCGCCGTAGCGCCGCCGGCGGGACCGCGGCTGCGATCAGGTCCGTCCGGTTCGGAGTCACCGAGCCCTTCGGCCGCGGGTACCACCCGCAGGAGGTCGACCGGTTCCAGGAACACTGCGCAGCGGTCGTCGACGCCTTGTCCAACGGCTGGCTCGCCTGCAGCCAGCAGGTCGACCTGCTGCGTGCACGCCTGGAGGCCGACGATTCGGTTCCCACCGAGGTCGCCGACCTCGCCTTCGATGTCGAGGCGGAGGGGCGGCGCCGCGCCGACGAGCTCATCGCCGAGGCCGAGGAGCAGCGCGCACAGACGCTCGCCGAGTGCAGCGCGCTGATCGAGCGTGCCAGGCTCGGTGCGGCCGCAATCATCGAAGAGGCCCACGCAAGGGCCGCGGCATTGGAGCGTCAGATCAGCATCCGCGCGCAACGCCTTGCCGCGGCCGCCGACCTGGCCCGGCAGGAGGTCAGTCGCGAGGTTGCTGCCCTCAACGGTGCCCATCCCACCGAACGGCACGCCGCACCGCTCCCCCGGCCGCACGGTCCCCTTCGGGCCGTCAGCACCGTGCGCTGACATCGGCTGCGCTGACATCGGCTGCGCTGACATCGGCGCGGCGCGGCGCGTAGCCGGCAAGCAGACGGCTCAGAAGCAGACCGCACCCTTGGCCGCCGAGCCGACCAGCTTCGCGTATTTGCCCAGGACGCCGTGGTTCAGGTTCTGCGGATGCGGGGTCCACGCGTCACGGCGGGCGGCCAGTTCGGCGTCGTCGACCAGCAGGTCAAGCTTCTTGGACGCCATGTCCAGATGGATGAGGTCCCCGTCCTGCACCAGGGCGATCGGCCCGCCGTTCGCCGCCTCCGGCGCGACGTGGCCGATGCACAAGCCTGTGGTCCCGCCGGAGAAGCGGCCGTCGGTCAGCAGCAGCACGTCCTTGCCGAGACCGGCGCCCTTGATCGCGCCGGTGACGGCCAGCATCTCGCGCATCCCCGGGCCGCCCTTGGGGCCTTCCCAGCGGATCACGATGACGTCGCCGGGCTTGAGCGTGCCGTCGGAGACGGCGTCCATCGCGCCCTGCTCGCCGTCGAACACCCTGGCCGGTCCTTCCCACACCTCGGCGTCGAAGCCTGCGCTCTTCACCACCGCTCCTTCCGGGGCCAACGACCCGAGCAGCACCGAGATGCCGCCGGTGCGGTGGATCGGATTGGTCATGGTGTGCAGCACGTCTCCGTCGAGCGCGGGCGGGTCCAGCTCCGCCAGGTTCTCGGCCAGCGTGCGGCCGGTGACGGTGAGCGCGTCGCCGTGCAGCAGGCCGGCATCGAGCAGCGCCTTCATCACCACCGGGATCCCGCCGATCCGGTCGACGTCGGTCATCACGTAGCGGCCGAACGGCTTCACATCGGCCAGGTGCGGGGTCCGGTCACCGATCCGGTTGAAGTCGTCCAGCCCCAGCTCCACTCCCGCCTCATGGGCGATCGCCAGCAGGTGCAACACGGCGTTGGTCGAACCACCGAGGGCCATCACCACGGTGATGGCGTTCTCGAACGCCTTCTTGGTCAGGATGTCGCGGGCGGTGATGCCGGCGTCGACCAGCGCCACCGCGGCCTCGCCCGAGCGGACCGCGAACGCGTCCCGGCGGGCGTCCGGCGCAGGCGGTGCGGCACTGCCGGGAAGTGACATTCCCAACGCTTCGGCGGCCGACGCCATGGTGTTCGCGGTGTACATCCCGCCGCAGGCGCCCTCGCCGGGGCAGATGGCCTTCTCGATCTCGGTGAGCCGGTCCCGGGTGATCTTGCCGGCCAGGCAGGCGCCGGTCCCCTCGAACGCATCGATGATGGTGACCGTCTCGCCGTCCAGCTTGCCGGGCAGCGTCGAACCGGCGTACAGGAACACCGCGGCCACGTCGAGCCGTGCGGCGGCCATCAGCATCCCGGGCAGCGACTTGTCACAGCCGGCCAGCAGCACCCCGCCGTCCAGCTGCTCCGCGCGGAACACCGTCTCCACCGAATCGGCGATGATCTCCCTGCTGACCAGCGAATAGTGCATGCCGCCGTGGCCCATCGAGATGCCGTCGGACACCGAAATTGTCCCGAATTCGAGCGGGTAGCCGTCGGCCTCGTGCACACCCTGCTTCGCGGCCTTGGCAAGCCGGTCCAGTGACAGGTTGCACGGGGTGATCTCGTTCCAGGAACTGGCGACGCCGATCTGCGGCTTGCGCCAGTCGTCATCGCCCATGCCGACCGCTCGCAACATGCCGCGGGCCGCGGCCCGCTCGATGCCGTCCGTGACGATGTGGCTGTGCGGCTTGCGGTGCTCACGCTGTTCGGACGCGGGCTGGGCCGGCGTCTGCTGCCCGGTGGTCTCGCTCATGGATCCAGACTTTACGACGGGTGGCGGGTGCAGTCCGCCGGCCCTCACCTGGCCGGCGTTCCGGGTAACGTCCCTACCTCCGATCGGCCCCCGATCGGAGCCGCCCCGTCCCCCCGTTCACGGCCGTCACGCCAGTTGGAGCAGCTCTGCCATGACCATGATCGGCTTCCCGCCGGCCGTCGCCGACCGCTGGTCGCTCACCAACTGGCAGAACGCGCCGTACAACCGGTGGTCGTTCCAGCACATGCGCGAGGTCGTGCCCACGGCACGGGTCGCCCGGGAAGCGGCAGGGCCACGGCCGCTGCCGCTCGGCATCGGTGTCGACCTGGAGCAGGTGGTGTGGCGGTTCGACGGCACGTCCGGCTCGGTCGGGCAGATCCTCGATGACACCTACACGGACGGGTTCCTGGTGCTCCGGGACGGACACCTGGTGACAGAGCTCTACCCGGGCGGCATGCCGGCTGACCGCACCCACATGTTGATGTCGGTCAGCAAGTCGCTCATCGGCTGCGTCGTCGGGGTGCTGGCCGACGCGGGCGCCATCGACGTCACCGCCGCGGTCGACCACTACGTCCCCGAACTCGCCGGCTCGGGATACCGCGGTGCCACCGTCCGCGACGTGCTCGACATGCGATCAGGGATCGCGTTCTCGGAGGAGTACCTCGATCCCGCGGCGGAGGTACGGGTGCTCGAGGAGGTCATTGGCTGGGCGCCGCGTTCCCGGCCCGGACTGCCGACCTCGATGTATGAGTACCTGACCACACTGGCAGCGAATCGACCTCATGGAGCTGCGTTCGAATACCGCTCCTGCGAGACGGACATCCTAGGCTGGGTGTGCGAGCGGGCGTCCGGGATCCGGATGCCCGAATTGTTGTCCAGCCTGATCTGGTCTCGGATCGGCACCGAGCAGGACATGGACGCCGCGATGGACCCGGCCGGTGCGGTGTTCCACGACGGCGGGCTCGCGGCCACGCTGCGCGATCTCGGCCGGTTCGGCCAGATGTTGCTCGACGGCGGCACGGCGAACGGCCAGCAGATCGTGCCGGCCGGGTGGATCACCGACAGCTACACCGCGGCACCCGACACCAGGGCGACGTTCGCGGCCTCCGGCAACGATTCGTGGCTCCCCGGGGGCGGTTACCGCAACCAGTTCTGGCTGCCCTATGCCGGGCGAGACGTGTTGCTGTGTCTCGGTATTCACGGTCAGATGATCTGGGTGGAGCCGGCCAGGCGACTGGTGGCGGTGAAGCTGTCGTCGTGGCCGCTCCCGCAGGACGTCGGCCGGCTGCTGGACACGCTGGCCGTGATCGATTCGATCGGCTTCCAGCTGAGCCTGGGCTGACCCCGCTCGCGATACCGGGGGTGGGTTCGGTTCAGCCCGTCAGGTCGGCGTCCTGCTTCGGCATGGTCGCCGCCAGGGCCACGATGCCCAGGCAGAGAACCGCGGGGACCGCCATCGTGTGGTGCAGCCCGAGGTGGTTCACCAGGAAGCCGACGACGGCCGGGCCGGCGAGGAAGGCGGCGTATCCGAAGGTGACGACGACGGCGAGCACCCGGCCGCCGCCGACGTGCCCGGCGACCGCGTACACCTGCGGCGCGATCATCCCGACGCCCAGCCCGACCAGCGCCCAGCCGACCAGCAGCAACGGCAGGCCACTGACCAGAGCGACTGTGCCGTAACCGATCGCGGCGCACAGCCCGCCGAAGCGCACCACGGCACGACGGCCGAACCGGGCGACCAACCGGTCGCCGATCAGCCGGATGACGACCATGAAGCCACTGACCGCGACGAGGCCCAGGGAACCGGTGGTGGAGTCGACCTGGGCGACCTCAGTGACGTGCAGGGCGGCCCAGTCCGTGGCGGTGCCCTCGGACAGGCCGAAGGCCAGCGCCATGATCGCCAGCGCCCAGGCGATCGGCGGGATCTTGACCCGAACACCGTCGACGCTGTGCGGGACCACGGCCGTCGGCGGCGTGATCCGCAGCAGGACCACGAAGGCCGCGGCAGCAACCGCCGCGACGAACAGCAGCAGCGGCAACACGATCGCGGCGCCGGAGAGACCCAGCACCGTCGCCATCAGCAGCACGCACCCGGCACCGACGAACCCGCCCACCGACCACAGGGCATGGAACGTGCTCATGATCGGCCGCTTGCGGGCGCCCTCCACCTGGACCCCGATGGCGTTCATGGAGACGTCGATGGAGCCGTTGCCCAGCCCCAGCAGCACGGCTCCCGCAATCGCGACGGGAAACGTGGTGGCGAAGGCGAACGTCACCGCGGCGGCGATGAGGAACGGAAGTCCGGTCAGCGCGACCTGCCGCGCACCGATCGAGTCGGACAACCGGCCGCCGATCTGCATCGACAGGATGCCGGCCAGCCCGGAGGTGAACAGCAGGATGGCGATGGACGTCGCGTCGATGTCCAGGCGTTCCCGGATGGACGGCAGCACTCCCCCGTATCCGCCGATGATCAGCCCGTTCACCGCGAACAGGAGTGCCACCGCCACAACGGATCTTGTCCCTGCGAGGCGCGCGGTGAGGTCCTGTGCCGGCGTGCTGGGAGAACCCATGGACGTCATCCTCGAGGTGCGGGGCGTGCGGACAGTGCGGACCGCAAAGGGTAGCGGCCCGGTCGTGCCGGTCGCAGACGCCGGCCGCCTACCGGCCCCGGCCCGCCGTCAGCCGCCGGACTTGATTCCGACCGGTGACACCGGAGCGGTGAACTCCGCACCCACCGGGGTGCCGGCGTACTGCGCGCGGATCGCCTGGATCAACCGGATGGCGCGTGGGGTGAGCCGGGAACTCCCGGCCACGGACGGGCCGCCGGCGGTGGCGGGGGCATTCCGCGGCGCGGCATCCGATTCATGCTCGGACACCAGATCGATGCCGGCCGGTGGTTCCTTGCCCTCCTCGGCGATGGCCTGCGTCACGGCCGCGACATCGACCGGCGTGGTGGAAGCGGCGCCGACCAGTGCGCTCGCCAGGCCGGAATCTTCCGGCTCCTCGGTCTGCAGCCGGCCCTTCGTCACCAGGACGCCGAGATCTGCGCCCTTCCAACGGTAATCGCCGGGTCCGTAGATGCGGAGGAAGAAGCACTCGTCCTCGTTCTGCAATTGATGCCAGTCCAGCGCAGCACGCCGGAATCGCAATTCGCCGGCAGAATCGAAATACCACTGACCCGTCCGCGCGGCAGCGGTGATCTCCTCGACGGCGGAACCGGTCTCCTTGATGATCATCTGACTCCACAGGTCGACAGAGGCCAGGTCCTCCCAACGGCGATTGATCTCGTCCACGTCGAGGATGTAGTCGACGCCCATGTACTCGAGCAAATGGAAAAGGAACAGCGGCATGTCGGAATAGGCACCGGCGGTGACATTGGTGATGGAGGACGCGCCGCTGATCCGGGGATTCAGCTCGCCCAGATAGACCTCGTCCGCATCGGTGTCGACGAGCACGTCGACCTCGAAGAATCCGCGGTAACCCTCGCCCGCCAGCCGATCCCCGAGCCGGCGCACCAGCTGGTTGGCCTTGATCCGCCGCGCGCCGGACAGGGCGTCCGGGAACATCTCGTTGCCGCACCAGCCGCCCTTGTACGGGGTCAGCTCCGGATGCCCGGTCAGCTCCGTCATGAACGGCCCCACCACGGTGCCGTGCCGGGTGAGCACCGCCTCCACCGCGATCGCCCGGTGGTTGATCCGCTTCATGATCTTTTGCTGCTGTCCCACGATGTCGTCGGCGTACTTGTCCCAGTCGGCCTGCGAGGTGAGGAAGAACGTCGTCTTGCCGCTGTCCCCGTACGGCGTCTGCAGCACCACGTCGGTGCCGAGACCCGCGGCGGTGGTCTGCTCGACCAGCTCGTCCCACGAGTCGACGGACGTCAGGATGTTCGGCACGCTGGGCGCCCCCGCCTCGTCCCCGAGCCGGGTGGTGACGATCTTGGAGTCGAGGTGCTCGCGCAGTGCCGCCGAGGGCAGGATCAGGTCGTAACCCAATTCGGTGCAGATCTTCTCGGTCTCCTCGTCGAAGAAGACCATCGCCACCTTCGGTCGCCCGCCGGCACGCTGCATGTGCGCCTGCACCTCGGGATGCAGCAACAGGTAGTTGTTGATCTCCTCTCCGCTGGAGAATTCGATATAGGGCTTGTCCTGCGGGGTGAACACCCTAGGGTGCGCCCCCTCCCAGGCGTCGTAGTAGGTGATGTAGTCGAAATTGCGCACCCACCGGTCGAGACCCAGCAGATTGAACGACGTGGCACCGACGAAGAAGATCGGAGTGGTGTTGGTGCGGAAGAAGTGTCGGATCTCAGCGATGCCGTGCAACGGCCGGCGCGACATGTCGCTGGATGCTTCGGACGACTGCTGCTCGACCATGGAATCTCCGTGTCATCGTCTCGCTCGAGGTGATCGTGGGTGCGCAGAGCATCCCGCAGCAGCGCAAATGCGGCAAGATGGCCACCCGGCATCAATACCGCGGTAGGCATGGGACGCCCGGCCGCAGAACGAGCCACCCGGCGGCGCGGTTGCCGGAGGACGGAGAATGCGGCGATGACGCAGGGTGGACGTCGCCGGGCGCTCGACCCGTTCCCGCGGCGGCCCCCGTTCGATGCCGACGCACCCATCCCGCTCACCGTGTACGGCATCAACGAAGCAGTTCCGGGGGCGCGGTGGCAGCAGTTGTTCGCCGCGACCTGGCCCGGGTACCGGACCTGGTACCTGCAGCGGGACGTCCGCCCCCGGCCGACGGTCGAACACGCCACCGGGATGCTCGAACGGCACATGCCCGAACTGGTGCCGACGTACCGGCGGATGGTGGAACTCGCGGGGGCCGCCGGCGCCGACGAGGTGGCGGCCAGGATGCTGACCCTGTGGGATCCGCCGCGGTTCCTGCCCGGCTGTTCACAGGCGGTGGTGACCGAGCCGGAGATCGCACTGTGCCGCAACTACGACTATTCACCGGAGCTGTGGGAGCGGGTGGTGCTGTCCAGCCGATTCACCGGTCGCCCGGTGATCGGCAACAGCGACTGCCTGTGGGGGCTGCTGGACGGGATGAACGCCGACGGACTGGTGGTCTCGCTCAGCTTCGGCGGGCGGCGGGGATCGGGTCCGGGGTTCGCGGTGTCACTCGTCGTCCGGTACCTGCTGGAGGTCGCGACCACCACCGAAGAGGCAAGGGACATCCTGTCCCGGATGCCGGTCGCGATGGCCTACAACCTGACGGTGGTGGACGCCGACAGTCATGTGCTAACGGCCTATGTGGGGCCGGGCCGGGCCGCGGAGTTCAGCATGTCACCGGTCGCGACCAACCATCGCGGCGAGATCCCCGACAACATCGAACATGCCGAGCGATACGCAAGCGTTCCGCGACGACAACGTCTGCTGGACTTGACGTCCGGTGATCCGCTGCCGGATCGACTCGCGGCGGCCTTCCTGGAACCGCCGCTCTACTCGACGCATTTCTGGCGGGCGTTCGGGACGGTCTACACCGCCCTGTACCGGCCGGCGGCGGGCACGGTCGAACTGCGCTGGCCGGATCGGCACTGGGTGCGGCGGTTCGACGATCCGGATTCAACCTTCGGGGTGGTCCTGCAACCTGCGTGACGTCCCCGAACACGGCCTTTCAGTGACTTTTCAGCGGTCGTCAAGGCTCGGATCGCACCATCGGTCCGTCAGATGATTCTCGAGCCTTCGTCCCAGGAGTGATCCATGACCGCCGCCAGCCTGAGCATGCCGTCCGACGTCCTTCCGGTGATCGACGCGTACCGCACCTGCGAGTTCCTCACCGTGTCCAAGAGCGGCGTGCCGATCGCCTGGCCGACGGTGAGCGCGTACGGCACCGACGGCACCTTCACCCTCACCACCTCGATCGGGCTGCCGCAGAAGGCTTTCAACGTGCGCCGCAATCCGCAGGTGGCGGTGCTGTTCTCCGATCCCACCGGCAGCGGGCTACAGGACACACCGCAGGTCCTGATCCAGGGCACCGCCGTCTGTCCGGACGAAGTGGTCACCAGCGTGCTCCGGGCACGTGAGGTCTGGAGCCGCATCTTCGAGCGGCAGCCGGAATCCCGGGCCTACAGCGCGAACCCGGTCTCCCGATGGATGATGGACTTCTACTACATGCGCCTGCTGATCACGATCACCCCGACCGCCGTCACCCGACGCCGGGCTGTAGCTGCACCGGGACCGCTCGCCGGGGACCAAGGCCCGGCCCGCGTCGAACCCGATGCGGACGACGCGTATGGCCAGGCGGCACGCCGGCTCCCCGAGTTCCGCAGTGCGGTCCTGGCCGGGTTCGATCAGAACGGCCACCCGACGATGACCAGGGTCCGTCCGGTCGTCGATCCCCGGAACCGGTCTCTGCTGATCACCGTGCCGGAGGGCTTCTCGGTCTGCGCGGGCAAGGCCAGCCTGCTCTGCCACAGCCACGACGAGGAGCTGGCGAGTCTGCACGGCTTCGTGGTCGCCGGCGAGCTGACCGGAGAGGGCGACAGCTGGACGGTGCACCCGTCGCGGTACATCCCGGCGGCCGACCCGAAGGGTCCGCTGAGCATGGTGAAGACGATCCGGGCGCTGCGCGGGACCGCGCGGCGCTACCTCGATCGGCGTGGGCTGACCCGTCCGCGCATCGCCTGGGAAGACATCGAGACCGTCAAGGCGGAAGCCTTGGCAGCCGCCCACAGGGAACCATGATGGGGCGTCAGGAGCTGGTCAGGATGACGAGCTGCCTGGTCGCCCTCGTCATCGCGACGTAGCGGTCCACCGCCCCTTCGATTCCTGTCCCGAACGACTCGGGATCGATGAGGACGACCAGATCGAACTCGAGTCCCTTCGCGAGTTCCGGGGACAGTGACCGGACGCGGGAGCTCAAAGGCACGGCGGATGGGTCGATCTCGGCAGCGCCGATGACGCAGGCAGTTCCTTCCTCGTGGCCGGTGAGCCAGGCGTCCAGGATCCGGCCCAGTTCCGGCACGGTCCCGTGGCCGACGGGGATGCCGGTGCTGCGGATGGAGGTCGGCACGTTGGCGTCGGGGAGCACGGCCCGGATGACAGGCTCGGCGACGTTCATGATCTCTTCCGGGGTCCGGTAGTTGATGCTCAGCGGGGCCTGCCGTATCCGGCCCCACCCGATCGGCTCCAGCCCGACCCGCTCGAGCCGTTCCTGCCACGACTCGGTGAACCCGTGCCTGGCCTGCGCCCGGTCGCCGACGATGGTGAAGCTCCGTGACGGGCAGCGGAGCAGCAGCATCTGCCATTCGGCATCGGTGAGTTCCTGCGCCTCGTCGACGACGATGTGCGCGAACTGACCGCCAAGCAGGTCGACGTCTGTTGCGGGAAGCGTGCTGTCGTCGATGAGGCTGTTCTGCAGATCTTCGCCGCGGAGCATCGACATGACGGCCATCTCGGAGTCGTCAGACTCGATCAGGTGCTCGACGACCTGGGTCATCGATTCCTGACGGGCAGCGACGGCGGCGTTTCGGCGACGGTGCAGGCCCGCCACCTCCGGATCGCCGAGCCGTTGTCGGGCCGCGTCCAACAGCGGCAGATCCGACACGGTCCAGGCCCGCGGATCCTCACGTTGCAGCAGCTGGATGTCGCCGGCGGCGAGCCACGGAGCGCTCAGCCGCAGATAGGCGGGCACCGTCCACAGATCGCCGACGAGGTCGCCCGCCTCGATCAGTGGCCACGCCCGGTGCAGCGTCGCGGTGAGTTCGGCGTTCTGCAGCAGGGCTTTTCGCAGATGCCCGATCGGGGCGTCGCCGTCATACCGGTCGGTCAGGACCGTCAGCAGCTCGTCCCAGATCTGCTCACGCGCCTCGTTGTGCGGGGTGCCGGGCTGCACTGCGCCGAACGCCTCAGCCCAGTCGTCAGGAGTGAGCCGGATGTCGGCCCAGGGTGTCTCGACGGTCATTCCACTGGTCGGCGGCTCCTCGTAAAACCGGACCGCTGTCTCGATCGCCGTCACCATGTCGGCGGACGCCTTGAGGGCCGCGGCATTCGGGTCGGCCTCGACCCCTGCGCCGGCGCCCTCGGCGACCAGATCCCGCACGGTGCAGGTCTGCACGCCTTCCTCGCCGAGGCTCGGAAGGACGTCGGCAACGTACGCCAGGTACGGCTGGTGCGGACCGATGAACAGCAGGCCACCGCGCTGATGCCCCAACCGCGGGTCGGAGTACAGCAGGTACGCGGCGCGATGCAGCGCGACCACTGTCTTACCCGTGCCGGGCCCGCCGTCGACGACGAGCGCCCCGTGCGAGCCGGCGCGGATGATCGCATCCTGTTCTGCCGCGATGGTGCCGAGCACATCCTGCATCCGGCTCGATCGACTGCTGCCGAGACTGGCGATGAAGGCGGACTCGTCATCGAGCGCGGCGGCGGATTCCATTCCCGGGCTCAGTGCCTGCTCCGTGAACACCTCGTCCCAGAAATCGGTGATCCGGCCACGGGTCCAGCGGTACCTCCGACGGCTGATCAGACCCATCGGGTTGGCGTGGGTCGCGCCGAAGAACGGCGCGGCGGCCGGGGCACGCCAGTCGATCAGCAATTGGCGACCGGCGCTGTCGGTGAGCCCCAGCCGCCCGATGTACACCGGATCGGCGTCGGCTTCACCGACCATGCGCCCAAGGCACAGGTCCGCGCCGAATCGCCGGAGCGTGCGCAGCCGGGCGGTCAACCGGTGGATCTGCTGGTCCCGTTCCATCGCCTCCTGGCCCGCGCCGCCCCGCGCCCTGCGCTCAGCTCCGAGCCGGTCGGACAGTTCCGAGATCGAGCGCTCGAGGCTATCGAATATCGCGGCGAAATGGGCTTCGTCCGCGGCGATGAGAGCCGGGTCGGCTTTGCGGCTGAGGTGGTCGGGTAGGTGGAACCTACTGGTGGACAACGGTTTCACGTCATCAGCTCCGGACTGGAAATCGCTCGATCACTCATCGGGGTGCGCGCCGGAATCCGCGGATTCACAGCACGATCGGCGATTCTGCGCCACCACCGGGGTCTTGCCGCAAGCCCCGGGGTGCGCTATACGTTGAAGTGGGAAAGAAGTCAGTTGTTCAGCACGTGCGGCGCGAGCCACAGTTCACCCGCGCGTTCCGACCTCGTCCCCCGTCTGCACCCCGCCCCGCGAGATGCCGCTCACAGTGGCAGCGTCGATGTCCGGTGCCGGTCGCATGATGGCGTCCGCTGATGGCAGGGTCGGTCAGGTGAGGATCGCCCGTGTTGCCGCCGCGCTGACTCTCGCGCTGTCCGCCGTGCTGCTGTCCGGCACTCCGGCAGGTGCCGCATCTCCGATCCAACAGGCCGTCGACCGGACCGTGGCCGCGGCGTTCGATGACGGCATCCAGCAGAGCGTGGCCGTCGTCGACCGGTCCAGCGGCGAGCGCGTAGCGGCCAGTAGTGGTGACGAGCAGTACATCTCAGAGTCCATCGTCAAGCTGTTCACCGTCGCCTATTACGAAGTACAGGCAGGCGGTCATCCCGACCAGGAAATGGCGCAGACGCTGCGCTCGATGATCATCAATTCAGACGACCGCATCGAGTCCTCATTGTGGAACACGGACATCGTGCCGAGCATGGCGGAACGTTATGGCCTCTCGCACACCAGCAACGGGCCGAAGACAGGTCCCCACGATTGGGGTTGGGAGCTGATCACCGCCGACGACGAGGCCAACTTCCTCTACTCGATGTCGAACGATCCGGCGGTCGCACCACTATTGATGGACGCGATGGCCGACGTCGCTCCGGTCGGCGCCGACGGCTTCGACCAATCGTTCGGGCTGAACGCGCTCAGCGGTGACCACGGCTCCAAGCAGGGCTGGACGGACGTCGGCTCGAGCGACGACATCCAGATCCATTCCGTGGGCTGGACCGACCGGTATTTCGTGGCAGTCCTGGAAACCTCGACCGGCGCCGGGTACGACGCGATGCGCGCCGCGTCCACGGCCACTGCCGAGGCGATCCAGGCAGCGGAAGGGCCGGTCCAGGGAGCGGGAGACGCAGCGCAGGCAGCGGCCGCCGCATCTGCCGCCGTCGAGTCTCGCGCCGCCGCCGCCCAGTCCGCCGCGGAGTCCGCCGCGGCCGAATCCGCCGCCCGCGAGTCCGCCGCGGAAGAATCTGCCGCCGCGGAGTTTGCCGCCGCCGCGGCGCAGGTCGACGCCGATCTTCAGGTCATGCTCGGCGAGATCGCCACCGTTCTCGCGCATCTCGCCCCTTAGCCGCGGTCGGCGGGCATGCCCTCGGGCAGCGGCTCAGTCGAGACCCGGCCCTGCGGAGTCGAGAACCTCCAGGGCGAGCCACACTTCACCGCGCGTGCCGGGCGAGTCGAAGCTCCGGCCCAGCAACTCCTCGGCGGTCCTGATCCGGTGCCGCAGGGTGTGCCGGTGGACGCCCAGGGCTGCGGCCGACGGATCCCACTGGCCGTGATGCGCCAGCCAGGTCCGCAACGACACGACAAGGTCACCGCGACCCACCTTGTCGTGCTCCACCAGCGGTTGCAGCAGTGACTCGGCGAACGCCACCGCCTGGTCATGGCCGAGCATGCCGGTGATCCCCGGCATCGAGATCTCAGCGAAACCGGTGACCGGCCTGCGGTGTCGGCGGCCGAAGTCGGCCGCCTGGAGCGCCTGCCGGTACCCGGCCGGTATGTCGTCGAGGTCGACCGGCCCGGCAAGCCCGATGACCACGTCCGCCTCGACGGCGACGACCTTCGCGGCGTCGGCCACAGCCGCCGGATCACCACCGACAAGGGCGATGAGCTCCCCGTCGACCACCGCGGCGAGAGCCGGGCCGCCGAAGCTGACCGAAGAATCGTCCGGACCCACCCGGGCGGCGGCTTCCCCGGTCGCGACGAGAACCGTCACCGGTCCCGCCGGCAACGGCGCAGAGATCGCGTCGGCGATCGGACCGGCCAGTTCGCTCAGTCCGGACAGCATCAGACGCATCAGGGCCGACCTGACCTGGCCGAGCGCGGCGTCGGTGCTCCGCGAATGCTCGAGCATGATCGTCAGCAGCATGACGGCGGCGTTCACCAGGTGGCGCTGCGCGGCGGTGAGGCCGCCCGGCCGGCCGACGGCCAGGAACCCCCGGCCCCGCGGCCCGGCGCCGACGGACTGCAGGCTGACGGTGTCGGCGCCGACGTCGAAGGCGGAGCCGACCGGGCCGCGGTGCGCGGCCAGCACCGCCACCTCCGGTCGCACCGCCGCCAGCCGGCTCCCGGCGAGGTCCGGATGGGCAGCGAGAACCGCACCGGCCCGGTCGAACAGCGCCACCCAGGCGCCGACCTGCTGGGCGAGCTGCCGCACCAGCCGGTCCGGCCCGGCCGCCGAGAGCGCGGCGCGGGTCAGGGTCTGTTGCGCGGTGAACGTCTTCGTCACCGCGGCGTATTCGTCGGCGGCCAGCGCACGGGACACCGCGCGGCTGAGCGCGATGAACGGCGTGTTCCTGGGGACCTCGAGCAGCGGCAACCCGCGCCGCGCCGCCGCGGCCACCAGGTCCGCCGGAACCTCGTGGTGGCTCAGGCCGATCCCGAATCCGAGGCCGACCACGTCGGCGTCGGCGAGCAGCCGCACGTACTCCTCGACGAAGGCACCGGCGGCATCGCCGGAGCCCGTGACGATGCCCGTGGTCAGCAGCAGCTCCCCGCCGGTCAGGAACGGCGTCGGGTCCCGGAGCTCGCTGACGTGCACCCAGGTGATAGCGCGGTCGACCCGGGTGTTCTCCGTGAGCAGCCGCAGGCCCAGCTCAGGAGTAGAAATCAGGTCACCGATCGTCAACGGCACGGCAGCTCCGATTTCTGTGCCAGTTTGTCCATGTCGCGGCAGCCTAACGCGCCATAACTGCCATTTCGTCTCGGCCGCCGGTGGGCGAGGCTGATGTCTTACCGTCGAGAGGAGCCGTACCCCATGACTGTCGCGCTGCAGGATCTGGTTCAGGAACGCCGTCTGGTCACCGAACTGCCCGGTCCCCGATCCAAGGAACTGTTCGCCCGCCGTCAGGCCGCGGTCTCCAACGGCGTCGGAACCACCTTTCCGGTCTTCATCGAGCGGGCCGGCGGTGGCGTCCTGGTGGATGTCGACGGCAATTCGTTGATCGACCTCGGATCGGGCATCGCCGTGGTCAGCGTCGGCAACTCCGCGCCGCACGTCGTCGACGCCGTCACGGACCAGGTCCGCGCCTTCACCCACACCTGTTTCATGGTCACCCCGTACGAGGGCTACGTGGAGGTCTGCGAGCAGCTCGCCGCCGTCACCCCGGGCAACCATGCCAAGAAGTCGGCGCTGTTCAACTCCGGCTCGGAAGCTGTCGAGAACGCGGTCAAGATCGCCCGACACGCCACCGGACGGACCGCGATCGTGGTGTTCGACCACGCCTACCACGGCCGGACGAACCTGACGATGGCGCTGACCGCCAAAAACATGCCCTACAAGGAGGGCTTCGGTCCGTTCGCCGCCGAGGTCTACCGGGTGCCGATGTCCTACCCCTACCGGGACGGCGACATCACCGGAGCGCAGGCCGCGAAGCGGGCCATCGACATCATCACCACCCAGGTCGGTGCGTCGAACGTCGCAGCCGTGCTGATCGAGCCGATCCAGGGCGAGGGCGGCTTCATCGTGCCCGCCGAGGGGTTCCTGCCGGCCATCTCGGCGTGGTGCACCGACAACGGCGCCCTGCTAATCGCCGACGAGATCCAGACCGGGTTCTGCCGGACCGGCGCCTGGTTCGCCTCCGAGCACGACGGCGTCGTGCCCGACCTGATCACCACCGCCAAGGGCATCGCCGGCGGACTGCCGCTGGCCGCGGTCACCGGTCGAGCCGAACTGATGGACGCGGTGCACACCGGCGGGCTCGGCGGAACCTACGGTGGCAACCCGATCGCCTGCGCCGCCGCCCTGGGCGCCATCCGCACCATGCGCGAACTGGACCTGGCCGGCGCCGCGCGGGCCATCGAAACCACCATGCTGCAGCGGCTACGTGCCGTGCAGGCCCGCCACGACGTCATCGGCGACATCCGCGGCCGCGGCGCGATGATCGCCATGGAACTGGTCAAGCCCGGCACGAACGATCCCGATCCCGCGCTCGCCGGTGCCATCGCAAAGGCCTGCCATGCGCAGGGTGTCGTCGTGCTGACGGCGGGTACCTACGGCAACGTGCTGCGTTTCCTGCCCCCGCTGGTGATCCCGCAGGAGTTGCTCAGCGAGGGCCTGGACGTTCTCGAGCAGGTCATCGACTCACTGGCGTCCTGATGCCGTTCGCACTGCACCAGAGCATGAGTTCAGCTGTTTCAAGAGCCTCGAAAGGAAAGACGCCATGGGTGTGACGGACGAGCAGATCTCGCGGGTACTGAACGCGGTCCCGAAGGGGCTGCTGATCGGCGGCAAGTGGATCTCCACCGACGAGACGGTGCCGGTGGAGGATCCCTCGACCGGTGAGGTCATCGCCTCCGTGGCCGACGCCTCGCCCGAGCAGGGCATCGAGGCTCTCGACGCGGCCGTCGCCGCGTCGGCCGACTGGGCCGCCACCGACCCACGCGTCCGTGGCGAGATCCTGCGCAAGGCCTTCGAACTGCTGACCGAACGCTCCGAGGACATCGCCCTGCTGATGACCATGGAGATGGGCAAGCCGCTGGCCGAGGCGCGCGGCGAGGTGACCTACGGCGCCGAGTTCTTCCGCTGGTTCTCCGAGGAGGCCGTCCGGATCGCCGGTCGTTACTCCGTGGCTCCGTCCGGCGGCACCCGGCTGCTGACGATGAAGCAGCCGGTCGGCCCGGTGTACGCGATCACGCCGTGGAACTTCCCGCTGGCGATGGGGACCCGCAAGATCGGCCCGGCACTGGCCGCCGGCTGCACGGTCGTCATCAAGCCCGCCGCCCAGACCCCGCTCACCACACTGGCTCTCGCCGCCGTGCTGATCGAGGCGGGACTTCCGGACGGGGTGCTCAACGTCATCACCACCAGCCATTCCGGCGCTGTGTCCGGGCCGATCATCGCCGACCCGCGGTTGCGCAAGCTGACCTTCACCGGCTCCACGGCGGTCGGCCAGAAGCTCATCGAGCAGTCCGCGCAGCAGGTACTGAAGGTGTCGATGGAACTCGGTGGCAACGCCCCGTTCCTGGTCTTCGGCGACGCCGATCTCGACAAGGCGGTCGACGGCGCGATGCTCGCGAAGATGCGCAACATCGGCGAGGCCTGCACCGCGGCCAACCGGTTCATCGTGCACGAGTCGGTCGCAAAGGAGTTCTCCGCCCGCCTGGCCGAGCGGATGGGCGCGATGAGCATCGGGCGCGGCATCGACGACGGCGTCACCGTCGGCCCACTGGTCGATTCCGCGGCGGTCGACAAGGTCACCGAACTGGTCGCCGACGCCGTCGACAAGGGCGCCACGATCGTCACCGGTGGCACCGCCATCGACGGTCCGGGCCACTTCTACCCGCCGACCGTGCTGACCGGGGTGCCGACGAGCGCAAAGGTGTTCCGCGAGGAGATCTTCGGGCCGGTGGCGCCGGTGATCACCTTCAGCACCGATGACGAGGGCATCGCCAAGGCCAACGACACCGAGTTCGGCCTGGTGGCCTACGCCTTCACCGAGAACCTCACCCGGGCACTGACTGTCGCAGAACGCCTGGAGACCGGCATGGTCGGCATCAACCAGGGCATCGTCTCGAACCCCGCCGCACCGTTCGGCGGCGTCAAGGCGTCCGGCCTGGGCCGCGAGGGCGGCACGGAGGGCATCGAGGAGTACCTGGAAACCAAGTACGTGGGCATCAAGCTCTGAGGCCGCCTCGCTGAAGTTGCCTCGCTGATGCCCTGCAGAGCGGCTGAGATGACACACATGTGTGTCATCTCCGCCGTTTCTGTTATGGTCGGTCCGTGTCCACCGACGCGGAGTTGACCTTTGCCGACCACGTCGGCCGGTTCTATGCGCGTCAATACTCTTTCCCGCCGATGGCCGGTCGCCTCCTCGGCTACCTGTTGGTCTGCGACCCACCGCAACAGACGATCGACGAACTCGGCGATGCCCTGCTCGCGAGCCGGAGCGCCATCACCGGAGCCGTGAAACTGCTGGAGGGTTACGGTGTCGCCCGGCGGACCCGGATCGCGGGCGAGCGGGTCGACCGGGTGAGCGTGAATGCGGCGAGCCGGCAGCCGCAGAACTTCGACGCCGCGATTCATCTCGAACACGCAGCGGTCTTCCGGGAGGGCCTGGCGTTGCTCGCCGATGCTCCACCGGAGCGGCGGGCACCGCTCGAGGAGATGGTCGCGCTGGCCGAATTCCTCAGCGAGCGACTCCCCGCACTCCGCGATGAATGGCTGGTGCATCGGGATCGGCTGCGGGAAACCGGAGGGCTCCCCGCCTTGGGGCAGTGAGGGTCTGACGGCATGCGCCGACCCGGCGCGTGCCGCGAACGTTCGAAAGGCGATGCAGCATGATTGATCCGGAGGATGTCGTCCGCACCCAGAACCTGCGTTCTCGCGCCGACAGCGGTGACCGGGATGCGCTCGACGAACTCGTCGAACTGGCCGGCGAGCGGGGCGACCTGGACGAGTTGCGCCGCCTCACCGGCCGGGGCAGCTCGGACGCGGCGGACGAACTGATCCAGCTCGCCGGCGAGCGCGGCGACATCGGCGAACTCCGGCGGCTCTCCGACCTCGGCAACGGCACAGCCACCGACGAATTGATTCAACTGGCCACCGAACTGGACGACCTGGCAGAGCTGCGCAGGCTGGCCGATCGGGGCAACAGGACCGCGGCCGATCAACTCGCAGAACTGACCGGGGAATAGCGGAACAGGCACCGCATCGGCCGCCGCGTTGGGCCGTGCGGGTATTCCCTGAACCGCTGAGTGAAAAATCGCACGCCAGGTCTTCTCGCGCGGGTGCCGAAATCAGCATGATGGAGGTGAGCCCAGGAGGCATACATGGCGAACGATCGGCACAAAGTTGTCGTGATCGGCGGCGGATTCGGCGGCCTCAACGTCGCGCGGGCGCTGGCGAAGGCGCCGGTGGACGTGACCATCGCGGACCGCACCAACCACCATCTCTTCCAGCCACTGCTGTATCAGGTTGCGGCCGGCATCATGCCGCCCGGGCTGATCGCTCCGGCGCTGCGCAGCGTGATTCGCAAGCAGAAGAACGCCCGCGCCCTACTGGCGGAGGTGCACGACATCGACATCGAGAACAAGGTGGTACGCGCATCCGGCCCCGACGGTCGGGCGGTCGACCTGCCGTACGACTCCCTGGTCGTTGCCGCCGGTGCGTCCCACTCGTATTTCGGGAAGGACGAGTTCGCCGAGTTCGCACCCGGGATGAAGACCGTCGAGGATGCCCGCTACCTCCGGGACGGGATCCTGTCCAAGTTCGAGATGGCCGAGCTGGCAACAGATCCGAAGGAACGGGCCGAGTGGTTGACGTTCGTCGTCATCGGCGGCGGACCGACGGGGGTCGAACTGGCCGGTCAGCTCTCCGAATTGGCGCACAAGGTGCTGCCGCAGGAATACCGGGCGGTGAACACCAATGAGGCACGGATTCTGCTGCTCGAGGGTGCGCCGACGGTGCTGCCGCCGTTTGCCCCGAGGCTGCAGAAGTACACCAAGCACCAGTTGGAGAAGATGGGCGTCGAGGTGCGGGTGAACACCCTCGCCATCGACATGGACCACGAATCGATCACCGTCAAGGGACCGGACGGACTGGAGACGATCCGCGCCCGTACCCGTATCTGGGCGGCCGGCGTGCAGGCGTCACCGCTCGCGACCTTGCTGGCCGAGAAGACCGGCGCCGAACTGGACAGGGCGGGCCGGGTCGCGGTCAATCCCGATTGCAGCCTTCCCGGGCACCCCGAGGTGTTCGCCATCGGCGACATGGTGTCGCTGAACAAACTTCCGGGCGTCGCGCAGCCGGCCATGCAGGAAGGCACCTACGTCGGGAACGTGATCAAATCCCGGATCGCCGGAGAACCCGCCCCGCCGCCGTTCAAGTATTTCGACAAGGGCAGCATGGCAACCATCGGCCACAAGGCCGCGGTCGCCGACGCATTTGGGGTGAAATTCACCGGCATCATCGGTTACCTGATGTGGGGTTTCATCCACGTCGCGTATCTGATCGGCTGGGGCAACCGGATCGGCACGATGTACACCTGGGCACGCGCGGTGTGGTTCTCCAACAACCGGGCGCACCGCATCATCACCTTCGAACGCGCGGGTAAGGAATTGCCGCAGGGCGTCACCCGGAGCGGTCGGCCCTCGCCCATCTTGCCGGCCACGGCAACGGCAACGGCTGCCACGGCCGGCACCGCAGCCCCACCGGCGACCGGTCAGCCGACCGCGGATGAGGCAACGCGGTCGGCCGCCGCGATCGAGGCCGCAGCAGCCGCCAGATCGGCCCGCATCTCGAAGGCCAGCTGACCCAGCGGAACGCCGTCCGGCCGAAGCGCGACTGCATCGGCCCGGCCGGCGCCAACAGCCCGCACCGTCATCCGGTCGACCCTGCGCACGGTGACCGGTGCAATGTCGTCGTCGGCTGTCGGAGCCGAGAAACGTCGCGCGTGCAGATGATCGCCGGTGGTGATGACGGTCAGCCCGTCGGTGACAAGATCGACGCTCGAGTCGTTCCGGGCACCATCCGGGAGCGCGGATTGCGGCGGCAGCCAGACGTGCGGGATCCGCGGGCCGAGGTCGACGTGCACCTCCTCGGCCGCCCGGCGACGGCTGCCGGCGGGATCGAGCGACCGCTGCAGGTTGTGCTCGGCGACCGGTCGGCGTTCCGCCTCGTAGCTCGCCAGCAGTGACGAAGCCGCCCAACCGCGCATCACCCAGCCGAGCTTCCAGCCGAGATCGAAGCCGTCGGCGACGGCCGTGTTGAGCCCGGTCCCGCCGCGCGGGGTGACCCGATGGGCAGCGTCCCCGAGCAAGAAGATTCGGCCCTGCCGGAAACGGTCCGCAATCCCGCCGACGAACGAGAACGCGCCCAGCCGAACGACTCTCACGTCGAGCGCCGGCGATCCTGCGGCAGCGCGGACCCGGTCGACCAGACGGTCGACGGGATAGTCGGCGAGGCGCTCGCGAGCGGGGTCCCAGCCGAAGCTGTACACCCAGCGGTCCGGTCGGCCGGCGGGCAGGAACGTCCCCGGGTCGTCGGCCCCGCCGACGCCGTAGATCCCGTAACGGTGCGGCCCGACGACGTCCCAGAGCGGGGCGTGCACCACCGCACTGAGCGCCTCGTACAGGCTGCCGGTTGTCGGCATCGCGATACCTGCCAAAGCCCGCACGGCGCTGTGTGCGCCGTCCGCCGCGAGCACGAAGGAGGCATGCAGGGCGGTGACTTCGCCGGTGGAGCGGTCGCGCAGGACGACCCGACACCCCGTCCTGTCCTGGGTGACGTCTGCGAGATCCACACCGAGTCGCACCTCGGCGGCCGGCAGCGTTCGCAGATGGTCCAGCAGCACCTGTTGGAAATGGTCCTGCGGCACGCACGCCGGGCGACACGGGCTGATCAGCGCACTCTGCGCGGCGGTGGGATAGCCGACCTCGACCCGCTCACCCGAGGCAACCTCGGCCAGTGTCGGGCTCAGCGAGAGCAGCCACTCGACGTCATGCCCGCCGTCGAGCGCCTGCCTGTCCAGGCTCCACCGGCGGAGCAATTCCATGGTGCGCACGCTCAGAACGGTGGCCCGCGGCAGGGTTGACGGGGACTCGCGACGGTCCACGATCAGGCACCGGACGCCGAGCCGCGCGAGGGTGATCGCCGCGGTCAGGCCCGCCGGTCCGGCGCCGACGATGACGACCCGGGCGGCACGGTGAGCACCAGCCATTTCAGTGAACATCATGTAGTTTACAATACGAGGTGTCGTTTGAAAGACAACCTGTTTTCTGAAAGTAGACTGATCGCGTGACGACCACCCGCGCCTACCGGCAGCGACTGCGCGCCGAGAGTGCCGAACAGACCCGTCGCCGCATCCTGGACGCCGTGGCCGCCGGCCTGCGGGATGCCCCGACGGAGCCGGTCAGCCTGGATCGGGTCGCGCAGTCGGCACGGGTCGCGCGCTCGACGATCTACTCGGTGTTCGGGTCACGGGCGGGACTGTTCGACGCGTTCGTGGACGACCTCTGGGCCCGGACCGGTCTGCCGGAACTCACCGAGGCAGTCGCGAATCCTGATGCCCGCCAACATCTTCGCGCCGGTATCACGGCGGCCAGCGCGATGTACGCCCGCGATCGCGACATCTACCGGGTACTGCACTCGATGGCCCAGCTCGACCCCGCCTCGGTGGGTGGAGCCGTCCAGAAGATGGAGGCCGAGCGCGCCGGCGGGATGGCACACGTCGCCGCACGGCTGGCCGAGGACGGGCAACTGCGGGACGGCGT